>NZ_CP087203.1:921245-1228326 GCF_026016325.1 Pseudomonas sp. B21-056 | reverse complement strand
GGGATACCGAATTTTTCGGTGATGAACTTTGCCTGAGTACCTTTACCGGCCCCGGGAGCTCCCAGCAGAATGACGCGCATCGATGTGCTCCTCAATTTTTTTATGTAAAACGCTCGGATTCGCCTCGTGGGGCCAATCTCGGAAAACTGGAATCGTGACCGCCCAAACGGCCAAAGGCTGATCAAGATACACAGCAGGCCCGACCCACACAAGCCGCCGAAAGTCGGAGGAACCGACGTCCGACGCGACCTTTGGAGGGGGTGGCGAGCGTCGCAACCGAGCAACAAACTGTCGCCTGGCCGACCTGCTCCCAATCCTGCAAGGCAACGCCCGGCGACACCGGGCGAGCCGTTTCGAGGCGCCGCTTGAGCTTAGCCGGTGTTGCGCAATCCGGCGGCGATACCCGCCACAGACACCAGCAATGCCTGCTCCACGGGGCTGCCTTGGGCAACATCCTGTTGCCGCGAGCGGGCCAGCAGTTCGGCCTGCAACAGGTGCAAGGGGTCGAGGTAAGTGTTGCGCAGGCGAATGAATTCGAGCGTCTCTGGGCTATGTGCCAGTAGTTGCGACTGGCCGGTCAACCCCAGCACCACAGAGCAGGCCTGCGACAATAGGTCGCGTAAATGCACACCCAAAGGTCGCAGTGCCGGCTCCACCAGACGCTCGTCGTAGGACCGTGCAATATCGGCATCAGCCTTAGCCAACACCATTTCCAGCATGTCGATGCGGGTACGGAAGAACGGCCATTGCTCGCGCATCTGCCCCAGCAACTCGCCCTCGCCCCGCTCCAGGGCCTTGCCCAGGGCGGTTTCCCAGCCGAGCCAGGCCGGGAGCATCAGGCGGGTCTGGGTCCAGCCGAAAATCCACGGAATCGCCCGCAGGCTTTCGATACCCCCGGCCCGGCGCTTGGCCGGCCGGCTGCCCAGGGGCAGGCGCCCCAGTTCCTGCTCCGGGGTGGATTGGCGGAAGTACTCGACGAACTGCGGGTTTTCCCGCACCACGGCGCGGTAGGCATTGACGCCGTCGGCCGCCAGCTCATCCATCAGGTGGCGCCATTCGGGCGTCGGTGGCGGCGGAGGCAGCAGGGTCGCTTCCAGCACGGCCGCGAGGTACAGGTTGAGGTTCTGTTCGGCGATGTCTGGCAGGCCGAATTTGAAACGAATCATTTCGCCCTGCTCGGTGGTACGGAAACGTCCCGCCACCGATCCCGGTGGCTGGGACAGAATTGCCGCGTGGGCCGGACCGCCGCCACGGCCGACGGTGCCACCACGACCGTGGAACAGCAGCAGTTCGACCTGCTGCTCGCGGCAGATCTCCACCAGCCGTTCCTGGGCCCGATACTGTGCCCAGGCCGCCGCCGTGGTGCCGGCGTCCTTGGCCGAATCGGAATAGCCGATCATCACTTCCTGGGGCCCCTGCAGGCGTGCGCGATAACCCGGCAGCAGCAACAGCCGCTCGATCACCGGCCCGGCGTTGTCCAGGTCGGCCAGGGTTTCGAACAGCGGCACCACCCGCATCGGCCGCAGCACACCGGCCTCTTTCAGTAGCAGTTGTACCGCCAGCACATCGGAAGCCGCGCCGGCCATGGAAATCACATAGGAGCCGAGGGACGCCGCCGGCGCCGCCGCGACCTCCCGACAGGTGGCCAGGACTTCCGCCGTATCGGCCGATGGCGTGAAATTCGCCGGCAGCAACGGCCGGCGATTATTCAGCTCATCCAGCAAGAAGCCGATGCGCTGTTCCTCGTTCCACTCCTCGTAACGGCCCAGCCCCAGGTAATCGGTGATTTCAGTCATGGCCGCCGTGTGCCGGGTGGAATCCTGGCGCACGTCGAGCCGCACCAGGAACAAGCCGAAGGTCACCGCCCGGCGCAGGCAATCGAGCAGCGGCCCATCGGCGATCACGCCCATGCCGCAGTCGTGCAGCGACTGGTAGCACAACTCCAGGGGATCGAGCAGTTCGCGGTTGTTCTGCAATACGTCGGCGCTGGCCGGCGTGGTGGCTTTCAACGACGCCTGAGCCCAGTTGCGCGTGGCGCGCAGGCGTTCGCGCAGTTGCTTGAGCACCGCACGGTAGGGTTCGGCGCTGTCACCGGCCTGGGCCCGTAAGGCCTCGCTGGCCTTCTGCATGGACAGGTCGGCGGCCAGTTGATCGACGTCGCGCAAATACAGGTCCGCCGCCATCCAGCGCGCCAGCAACAGCACTTCACGGGTCACCGCGGCGGTGACATTCGGGTTGCCGTCGCGGTCACCGCCCATCCACGAAGCAAAGCGAATCGGCGCCGCTTCCAGTGGCAGGCGCAGCCCGGTGGCGGCGTGCAGGGCCTGGTCGGCCTTGCGCAGGTAATTGGGAATGGCCTGCCACAGCGAATGCTCGATCACCGCGAAGCCCCACTTGGCCTCGTCCACCGGGGTCGGCCGGGTGCGACGGATTTCCTCGGTGTGCCAGGCTTCGGCGATCAACCGTTGCAGGCGCTCATGGATCTGCGCTCGTTCGGCACTGGTCAGGTCGCGGTGATCCTGGGCCGCCAGTTGCGCGGCGATGGCGTCGTATTTCTGGATGAGGGTGCGGCGGGCCACTTCGGTGGGGTGAGCGGTGAGCACCAGCTCGATCTCCAGGCGCCCCAGTTGCCGCGCCAGGGACTCGGCGGCATGGCCTTCGGCGCGCAACCGGGCGAGCAACTCCGGCAACACCCGCGCCTCGAATGGCGCCGGCTGCGATTCTTCGCGGCGGTGGATGAGCTGATACTGCTCGGCAATGTTCGCCAGGTTGAGAAACTGGTTGAACGCCCGCGCCACCGGCAGCAGTTCGTCTTCGCTCAACTGGTTGAGACTGGCACTGAGTTCGGCAGCCACGGAGCCGCGTCGATCGGCCTTGGCGCCCTTGCGGATCTGCTCGATCTTGTCGAGAAACCTGTCCCCGTACTGTTCGCGGATGGTGTTGCCCAGCAGCTCGCCGAGCAGGTGGACATCCTCGCGCAAGCGGGCATCGATATCGGTCATCAGCAGTTCTCCAGCAAAAAGGTCCGGACAGCTCTTGGGTGAGACGTTCAGGAGAGAGTGCCGATGCCCGTCGTTTATGACAAGCGACGAAGGGTCTTTAAACCTTATCGGACAAAGCTAGTCTCAACAGTAAGCCACACGACGGCTTGTCACTCACCGTGCCTGCCACGAGCAGGTTTAATGAGGCCATCATGAAAATCCGTGAGCTTGCCCAGCATTGGGAAGAGAACGCCAAGGGTCACCTGACCCAGACCGGCTACACCATCCACCTGGACATGGAAGCCGCCGCACGCCTTGCCGCGATCTGCGACATGTACCCCAAGCGCCAGCCCGAGGAACTGCTCGGCGAACTGATCGGCGCGGCCCTGGAGGAACTGGAAGCGAGCTTCCCGTACATCAAGGGCTCCCAAGTGGTCGCCACCGATGAAGAAGGCGATCCGCTGTACGAAGACGTCGGCCCGACGCCACGTTTTCTCGCCCTGTCCCGTCGTCACTTGCATGAACTCTGTTCACAGAACGACAAGTCGAAACACTGATACCACCTCCATTTCTTTCCCTGTTCCAGCGCCTTGAACGGCGCTGGAATACCGTTGCGCGCCTGGAAAGTTCAGCTTTTTCGAGCTTGACCGATCAGTCAGCAAAGCTTTTTGGCGATAGGCCATCTTTGCTGAACTTTTAAAAAACGCCTCGGGTCACACCGAATAACCATGCTGGAACGGTTGTTTAAATAAACGCGCCTGGCGCCAGCATCAAAACGGACCTCAAGGCCTCGGTTCCGGCATGGATTTGTAGTTTTCCCAGGAGTTTTTCCAATGGAGTTGAAGCCTATGAATACCTGCACTGCCAAACCCTCATTCAACGGCCTGCGCGGTCTGAAGTTGGCTGCCCTGGCCATCGGTAGCAGCTTCATCCTCGCCGGTTGCGCCGGCAATCCACCCTCGGAGCAGTACGCGGTGACGCAATCGGCCGTCAACAGCGCGGTCAGCGCCGGCGGTACCGAATACGCCGCGGTGGAAATGAAGTCGGCTCAGGACAAGCTCAAGCAAGCCGAGCTGGCCATGCATGACAAGAAATACGACGAAGCCAAGCGTCTGGCCGAACAGGCCGAGTGGGACGCCCGCGTCGCCGAGCGCAAGGCCCAGGCCGCCAAAGCCGAACAGGCACTCAAGGACTCCCAGAAAGGGGTTCAGGAATTGCGTCAGGAAGGCATGAACAAGGTGGTTCAGTAAGCCGTTCACGCCGCGACAATGCTCATTGATAAAAGGACGACAGACTATGATGCACAAACATTTGATGATGCCCGCCCTGCTCGCTGCCTGCGTGACCCTGGCCGCTTGCTCCCACGACCCGAACGCGAACCTGGAACAGGCCCGCACCAACTACAACGGCCTGCAGGCTGACCCGGCGGCGACCAAGGTGGCCGCGCTGGAAACCAAGGACGCCGCCGATTTCCTGGCCAAGGCCGACAAGGCCTATCTGGACAGGGAAGACGAAGCCAAAGTCGACCAGTTGGCCTACCTGACCAACCAGCGTGTCGAAGTGGCCAAGCAGACCATTGCCCTGCGCACCGCCGAGATGGAACTGAAAAACGCCGGCGACGAACGCGCCCGTGCCTTGCTCGACGCCCGCAACGCGCAGATCAAGCAATTGCAGGACAGCCTCAACGCCAAGCAGACTGAACGCGGCACCCTGGTGACCTTCGGCGACGTGCTGTTTGCCACCAACCAGTCCGAGCTGCGCTCCAGCGGCCTGGTCAACGTGAATAAACTGGCCCAGTTCCTCCAGGAAAACCCCGACCGCAAGGTGATCATCGAGGGCTACACCGACAGCACCGGTTCGGATTCCTATAACCAGTCGCTGTCCGACCGCCGCGCCAGCTCCGTGCGCACCGCCCTGGTGAAAATGGGCGTCGACCCGGCCCGCATCGTGACCCAGGGTTACGGCAAGGAGTTTCCCGTTGCCGACAACACCTCCGTCTCGGGCCGTGCCATGAACCGTCGGGTGGAAGTCACCATTTCCAACGACAACCAACCGGTTGCGCCGCGTGGAACCATGAGCGCCAACTGATCGATCGAGTGCAATGAAAAAGCCCCGCCTGATTTGCTCAGGCGGGGCTTTCTATCGGCAGTTCCATTTTCCCTTGTGGGAGCGAGCCTGCTCGCGATGGCGTCCGTTCAGCCAGTCATGCATCGACTGACACGCCGCTATCGCGAGCAGGCTCGCTCCCACAGGGGGATTACTGACATCCGCCGGATTACGGCTGAAGCTTCTGCGGCGTCTCCTGACCCATGCACCGCACCGCGCGTTTCTTTTCGTTGACCAGCACCCCCGTCAGGCCTTTCTGTTCGGTGTCGAACAGCACCAGCACGCCATCAATGCACTGGGCCACCTGGGGCGCCGGTTCCAGGGAGACCTTGTAGTCTTCGCCCGGCAGGGTCTTGAGCATGGTGAATTCGTTGAGCAGCAGCGCATCCTCGGGCTTGGCGAAGTGCAGGTAGCCGTAGTACCACAGCACCGCGACGGTGCCGAGGATGCTGCAGATACCGGTGATGATCAGGGGGATGGCGTTGCGTTCTTCGCTCATTGCGGGCTCTCTGGAGATTCAACAGGTGATTTCGGGTAGTTCGGGACCTCGCCCAGGCGGCGCAGCCCGTCGAAGTGTTGCGGGTCGTCGAGGTAGCGCAGCATCACGGTTCGCCAGACCGGGTCGGCGAACGTCTGCACGTGCCCGCCGCGGGTCAGTTGCAGGACCCGGGGCGGTGGCGCAGCTTGATACAGACGGATGCCGTTGGAAAGCGGCACGATAGGATCGTCCAGGCTGTGGTAGATCAATTTCGGCACGCCACTCAACTGCGCGATGGAGCCGATGGCGCTGTCGCCGTCGGGCACCAGCCAGGACAACGGCACCTGGAAGGCCCAGGTCAGCCACGATGTGCTCAAGGCAAAACGGCCGACGTCGCGATAACTGGCGGGCACGCCGTCGAGCACCAGGGCCTTGAGTTGCCGCTGGCGCTGCGGATGATCGACCAGGTAATGCACCGCCAGCGCGCCGCCCAGGCTCTGGCCGAGCAACACCAGCGGTTTGCCCTGGACCTGCGGCGCCTGGTCAAGCCATTTGAAGGCCGCGTCGATGTCCTGGTAGATCGCCGGCAGGCTCGCCTCGCCTTCGGACAAGCCGTAACCGCGATAGTCGACCATCAGCACCTGATAGCCCTGCTCCGGCAACCACCAACTGCCGCCCAGGTGCCAGGCGAGGTTGCCGCCGTTACCGTGCAGATGCAGCACCGTGCCCTTGACCTCGACACCTTGCTTGACCGGTAGCCACCAGCCATGGAGCTTCAGGCCATCGGCGGTCAGCAGGGTGACGTCACGGTATTCGAGCCGCGCCCGCTCCGGGGTGAAGGGCTGGCCGCGTTCGGGGTAGAACAACAGCGAACTGCAACCGCTCAGGGCCAGCAGCAGGCAAAAGATGCCGAGGGTTCGCATCCGGTGAATCCTCGTTTGAATTTGAAGTTGAAACACAGTCCCTGTGGGAGCGAGCCTGCTCGCGATAGCGGTGTGTCAGTTAATGCACAGGTTCCTGACACACCGCTATCGCGAGCAGGCTCGCTCCCACAATTGGACAGTGAGATGTTTACAGGATATTGGAATAATCCGCTTCGATCCGGTCCAGGCTCAGGTGGTTCAGGAAGTTGGAGAAACACATCCAGGCCGACAGCGCGTTCATGTCGCGGAACTGGTCGGGCAGGTACTTGGGCGGCACCACCAGGCCTTCGTCCACCAGTTGCCGCAGGGTGCGCATGTCCTCAAGGGTGGTCTTGCCGCAGAACAGCAGCGGCACCTGCTCCAGCTTGCCTTTGCGCACGGCCAGCTGAATGTAGTTGTAAACCATGATGAAGCCCTTGAGGTAGGACAAGTCTTTGGTGAATGGCAGGCCGGTCGGCACCGAGCCACGGAAAACCCGGCTGGCGTTGCCGTAGCTTTCGGCCATTTCAAAGCCCTGCTCGCGGAAGAACTCGAAGACCTGCAAGAAGTCGGCGCCCTCCTCGACCATATGGATGGCCCGGGTGCGGTTGGTCAGTTTGCGCAGGCGGCTCGGGTACGAGGCGAAGGTGATGATTTCCATCAGGATCGCCAGGCCTTCCTGGGTCACGGTGGACGAGGGCGGGCCCTTGGACAGGAACGTGCAGATCGGCTGGTTCAAGCCGTTGAGGGTCGTGCCAACGTGCACCAGGCCTTCATGGACCTCCAGGGCTCGCACGTCCCGTTCGTTGAACATCGCGTCGGCGCGGATCTTGATGTAGTCGGCACCCGCCGCCGCGTCCGCGACGATCCCGTCGGACTCGAACACCCGGATGGTTTCCTCGGCTTCGCCGAAAACCCGGTTGAGGCGGTGCTGCAACAGGCCGACGGCTTCCTTGGCACTGAGGACCTTGGGTTCGTCCTTCAAATCGCCACGACCGTCGATGTTATTCAAGTAATCGGACAGCATCAGGCCCAGGTCGGACAAGGTCGGGTCGCCGGCATGGAAGGCGTCGGAGGCGGCGCCGTAGAGTTCCTGGGAAATCAGCCCGAAGTCCTCGGTGCCGCGCGCTTCGAGCATGCGCACCACCATGCGGTATTCCTTGCACATGCGGCGCATGATCTGGCCAACCGGGTTGAACTGCCCGAGCTGACGGGTGATGTCACGCTCGATGTTCTGGAACTCCAGCTTCACTTTGCTGGAATCGAAGGACAGCGGCCGGTTGAGGTAATAGTCACGGTCCACGGCAGGCAGTTCCTTGCCCTTGGCCTTGAGAAACCCCTTGCGGATGTTCTCGTCCCATTTCACCGCGTCGAGAATGCGAATCGGCGTCTGCGCCAGCACTATGCGATCGGACAAGGTGCGTATCGTCTGCTGGTAATCGTCCACCCGGAACTCCTGTGAAAAACGTCCGCTTGCTGCTGTTATTGATGGTTGAGTCTATTGGGATTTGAGCCGTTGGTAACGCACGGCTTCCGAAAACACATCGGAATTGGCCGGGTCGTCGAGGTAACTGAAGACCTTGCTCATGTCGCTGTCCACCAGCACCCCATCGCCCTCCTCGCTCTGGTTCGGCTGGCCGCTGAGGACTTTCTGGCCGATGGCCTGGTTGATCTGTTCCATGTCCAGGTTGTAGACAACCAGTTCCTGCTTGTCGGTCAGCTCGAAACCGGCGATCACGAAATGCCCGCCATAGCGGGCCGGCACTTTGGCCGACAGGTACCAGCGACTGCCGTGACGGGAAACGGTCAGGGGGATGGCCTCCCGCTCCTGGGGCCTGGCCCGGAAATAGCTGATGGCCTGGTAGCGGTGCTTGCCGACCTTCGTCAGTTCCAGGTTCAGCGGCTCGCCCCAGGCATTGGTGCTGGTCCAGTGACCAAGCAGGCCCTTGGGCGCGGCCTCACTGTCGGACAACGGCGCCTTGAACGACACCAGGCAGCCGCTGAGCAGCAGCAACGACACGGCCATTACCACGGCACGCCAGGCTTTCATTGGAACTCCCTATGGCTGGCGACTGGACCTTTGTGGCGAGGGGATTTATCCCCGCTGGGGCGCGTAGGAGCTGTCGAGCGAAGCGAGGCTGCGATCTTTTGATCTTTCTCCCGCGACTCAATTGTCTGGGACAAGATCGCAGCCTCGCTTCGCTCGACAGCTCCTACAGGGCCCAACGGGGATAAATCTCCTCGCCACAGGGGCTGTGTGTTCAGACAGACGCCAATACCAGGTGCATGTAGCGGGTCAAAATGCCAAGCATGTCCTCGTCAGCGACAGGCTCGGTACCATTGAGCAAGCCCTGATATTCCATCCGACCGATAATCGCCGTCAACACTTTGGCATCCTGTTGCGGTTCACGGGAGCCCAACACCTGGAAAAACTGACAGGTGCCGTGCAGCAGGATCTGCTGGTGCGAACGCACCAGTTCCGCCAGGCGCGGGTTGAGCAGTGCTTCCTGGCGGAAGGCCTGCTCGGCCATCAGATAGTCGCGACGGCTGTCCAGTTGATGCTGCACATAGTCGGCGGTCATCCGGGCAATGTCGTCCGCCAGTTGCGAGCGGGATCCGGGGCTGCCATCCCCGTAGGCGACCATTTCCCGCAGCAAACCTTCGTTGTTGGCCCACAGTTTGGCCATGAACGCCGCGCTGCGCTCGACGTACTGGGCGAAGGTATCGGTGAGCAGGTCATCGATGTCCTTGAAGTAATAGGTGGTGGCCGACAACGGCACGCCCGCTTCGGCGGCCACTGCCCGGTGTCGCACGGCCCGCACGCCATCGCGCACCACAATGCGCATGGCCGCATCGAGAATCTCCTGGCGACGCTGCTCACTGCCCTGTCGGCTCGCCTTGCGGCCCTGGTACTGAACACTTTCAGCGACTGCAGTGGCGACGCCCGCTGCACCTTCTGGAGACATTGCACGATTCACGACGGGTCTTTCCTCGCTATTTCAAAAGTAACCAATTGATACGTTTGTACCAGACAGGCAATAAAAAACCGCCCTTCCAGGCGGTTTTTTAATTGAAACACTTACGCTTGAGGCCGCATGTGCGGGAAGAGGATCACATCCCGGATCGACGGTGAGTTGGTCAGCAACATCACCAGGCGATCGATGCCGATGCCTTCGCCGGCCGTAGGCGGCATGCCGTACTCGAGGGCGCGGACGAAATCGGCATCGTAGTGCATGGCTTCGTCGTCACCGGCGTCCTTGTCGGCCACCTGGGCCATGAAGCGCTCGGCCTGGTCCTCGGCGTCATTGAGCTCGGAGTAGGCGTTGGCGATTTCGCGGCCGCCGATGAACAACTCGAAGCGGTCGGTCACGTTCGGGTTTTCATCGTTGCGGCGCGCCAGCGGCGACACTTCGAACGGGTACTGGGTAATGAAGTGCGGCTGCTCCAGCTTGTGCTCCACCAGCTCTTCGAAAATCATCACCTGCAACTTGCCCAGGCCTTCGAAGCCGAGCACCTTGGCACCGGCCTTCTTGGCGATGGCACGGGCCTTGTCGATGTCGTTGAGGTCGTCGGCGGTCAGTTCAGGGTTGTACTTGAGGATCGAGTCGAACACCGACAGGCGCACGAAAGGCTCGCCGAAGTGGAACACCTTGTCGCCGTATGGCACGTCGGTGGTGCCGAGAACCAGCTGCGCCAGCTCGCGGAACAGTTCCTCGGTCAGGTCCATGTTGTCTTCGTAGTCGGCGTAGGCCTGGTAGAACTCGAGCATGGTGAACTCGGGGTTGTGCCGGGTCGAAACGCCTTCGTTACGGAAGTTGCGGTTGATCTCGAAGACCTTTTCAAACCCACCGACCACCAGGCGCTTGAGGTACAGCTCCGGCGCGATACGCAGGAACATTTCCATGTCCAGGGCATTGTGGTGGGTTTCGAACGGCTTGGCCGCCGCGCCGCCGGGGATGGTCTGCAGCATCGGCGTCTCGACTTCCAGGAAGTCGCGCTTCATCAGGAAGCTGCGGATGTGGGCGATCACCTGGGAGCGCACGCGGAAGGTCTGGCGCACGTCTTCGTTGACGATCAGGTCGACGTAGCGCTGGCGGTAGCGCTGCTCGGTGTCGGTCAGGCCGTGGTGCTTGTCCGGCAGCGGGCGCAGGGACTTGGTCAGCAGGCGCACGCTGGTCATTTCGACGTACAGGTCACCCTTGCCGGAACGGGCCAGGGTGCCTTCAGCGGCGATGATGTCGCCCAGGTCCCAGCTCTTGACGGCGGCCAGGGTTTCTTCCGGCAGGGTCTTGCGGTTGACGTAGACCTGGATGCGACCGGTCATGTCCTGGATCACCAGGAACGAACCACGATCGAGCATGATACGACCGGCCACCTTGACTGGAATCGCCGCCTCGGCCAGCTCTTCCTTGGTCTTGTCCGCGTACTTCTTCTGCAGGGCGTCACAGTACGCGTCGCGGCGGAAGTCGTTGGGGAAGGCCTGGCCCTTGTTGCGCTCGGCGGCAAGCTTTTCCTTGCGCAGGGCGATCAGGGAGTTTTCTTCCTGTTGCAGGGCTTGCGGGTCGAGTTCTAGGTCGCTCATGTCTTTAAGGATTCCATCACAGGTTCGTTGCCCCCGGCCCCGGGGCCGGAGTTTGCCGGCGAGCCGCGCTTTCGCAAAAGCGTGCCCGCCCGCCGCATGGTTATCGCGTTACAGCCCTTGCTTGAGGCTCGCTTCCAGGTATTCGTCGATGTCGCCGTCCAGCACCTTGTCGCAGTCGCTGCGTTCGATATTGGTACGCAGGTCCTTGATGCGAGAAGCGTCGAGCACGTACGAGCGGATTTGGTGACCCCAACCGATGTCCGACTTGGTGTCTTCCAGCGCCTGGGACGCCGCGTTGCGCTTCTGCACTTCCTGCTCGTACAGGCGCGCGCGGAGCATCTTCATCGCGGTGTCTTTGTTGGCGTGCTGGGAACGCTCGTTCTGGCAACTGACCACGGTGTTGGTCGGTACGTGGGTGATCCGTACGGCCGAGTCGGTGGTGTTGACGTGCTGGCCACCGGCACCCGAAGAACGGTAGGTGTCGATGCGCAGGTCCGCCGGGTTGATCTCGATTTCGATGTTGTCATCGATTTCCGGCGATACGAACACCGCCGAGAACGAGGTGTGCCGACGGTTGCCGGAGTCGAACGGGCTCTTGCGCACCAGGCGGTGCACGCCGATTTCGGTACGCAGCCAGCCAAAGGCGTATTCGCCCTTGATGTGCACGGTGGCGCCCTTGATCCCGGCGACTTCACCGGCCGACAGTTCCATGATGGTCGCGTCGAAACCGCGTTTGTCGGCCCAGCGCAGGTACATGCGCAGCAGGATGTTGGCCCAGTCCTGGGCTTCGGTGCCGCCGGAACCGGCCTGGATGTCCAGGTAGGCGTTGTTCATGTCCATCTCGCCGCTGAACATGCGACGGAATTCCAGCTTGGCCAGGGCCTCGTCGAGGCGCGTCAGCTCGGCAACGACATCGCCGACCGCGCCTTCATCGTTTTCTTCGACAGCCATGTCCAGCAGGTCGCGGCAATCGGCCAGGCCGCTGGACAATTCATCCAGGGTCTCGACGATCTGCGCCAGCGCAGAGCGCTCGCGGCCCAGCTCCTGGGCGTACGAAGGGTTGTTCCAGACACTCGGATCTTCAAGCTCGCGGTTGACCTCGGTCAGACGCTCATGCTTTTGATCGTAGTCAAAGATACCCCCGAATAGTTTCGGAGCGCTCGGACAGGTCCTTGATGGTGTTAAGGATCGGGTTGATTTCCATGGCGGGCAGCACTCGTTGGCGAACTTTTGAAAGCCGGCGAGTATAACGTAATCAAGCGCCAGCGGCAGCCCGCCTGGCGGCTTGGAGGGCAATGAGATTCAACGCTGCCCCACGACCAGGTTCGCCACACTACCCTGTGGCGAGGGGATTTATCCCCTCGCCACAAAAAACCTTCCTGCCTTGGGATTTACTCAACCCCAACCCGGTTACGCCCATTGTGCTTGGCCATGTACAACCCCTTGTCCGCCGCTGAAATCAACTGTCGGCTATCGCTCCCCTGCTGCGGAGTGATGGTCGAGACGCCGACGCTGACGGTCAGGCTCGCCCCCTCCTCGGGCACGGTGTGGGGGATTTTCAGGGCGACCACGCTCTGGCGCAGTTTCTCGGCCATCAACCGGGCACCGCCAGGCGAGGTGCCGGGCAACACCAGGGCGAACTCCTCGCCGCCGTAGCGGGCCGGCAGGTCGGACGGACGGCTGCAGGCCTCGCGGATCGCGGTGGCGACCTTGCGCAGGGCTTCGTCCCCCTCCAGGTGGCCGAAGTTGTCGTTGTAGGACTTGAAGTAGTCCACGTCGATCATCAACAGCGACAGCTGGGACTGGTCCCGCATCGCCCTGCGCCACTCCAGCTCCAGGTACTCATCGAAGTGCCGGCGATTGGACAACCCAGTCAGACCATCGGAGTTCATCAATCGTTGCAGCACCAGGTTGGTGTCGAGCAATTGCTGCTGGCTGACCCGCAGGGCACGGTAAGCCGCGTCGCGTTGCAACAGCATCGTGTAGGAACGCGAGTGATAACGGATGCGCGCCACCAGCTCGATGTTGTCCGGCAACTTGACCAGATAGTCGTTGGCCCCGGCGGCAAACGCCGCGCTCTTGACCAACGGGTCTTCCTTGGTGGACAGGACGATGATCGGAATATCACGGGTGGCCGGATGGTTACGGTATTCGCGCACCAGGCTCAGGCCGTCGAGGCCGGGCATCACCAGGTCCTGGAGAATCACCGTCGGCTTGATGCGAATCGCATGGGCGATGGCCTGGTGAGGGTCGGAGCAGAAGTGGAAATCGATGTTCTCTTCATTCGACAACCCGCGCCGAACCGCCTCGCCGATCATCGCCTGATCGTCGACGAGCAAGACCATGGCGGCATTTTCATCGCTCTTGAAATCGTCGAGCTGTAATTCATTCATGGAGGCTCACCTGAGTTCGGCATTGGCCAGGACTGCTGAGGGTTGTCATCTTGAAAAAATCTCTATCAACCGTGGTGCCATGTTGTCCAGCGCAAGAATCTGCGCAGCCGCATCGATGGCCGCCGCCGCTTTGGGCATGCCATACACCGCACTGCTCTGCTGGTCCTGGGCAATCGTCACACAGCCCTGCTGGCGCATCAGTTTAAGCCCCTGCGCACCGTCGCGGCCCATGCCGGTGAGCAAAACGCCCACCGCGTCGCCATGCCAGAAATTGGCGACGCTTTCGAAAAACACATCGATGGAGGGCCGATAGATCTCGTTGACCGGTTCGGCCGTGTAGGCCAGGGTGCCGTCCTTCAACAGACGCAGATGATGGTTGGTACCGGCCAACAACACCGTGCCGTTTTGTGGCGGTTCGCCGTGTCGCGCCAGGCGAACCTTGTGGCCCGACGCACTGCTCAGCCACTCGGCCATGCCGGCGGCAAACACCTCGTCCACATGCTGGACCAGCACGATGGCCGGCTCGAAGTGCAGCGGCAGGCCCTTGAGCAAAACCTCCAGCGCAGCCGGTCCGCCCGCCGACGAGCCGATGGCCACCAGGCTTCTGCGGGACGCGGCCGGACGCGGCGCAGCCGGCGCGGCACGTTCACGGTGACCACGTTCGCCGATCAACCAGCCGATGTTGGTGATCTTGCGCAGCAACGGCGCCGCCGCGTCTTCGGGATTGCCCACGCCCAGGGCCGGTGTATCGACCACGTCCAGCGCGCCATGGCCCATGGCCTCGAACACCCGGTGGACGTTCTGCTGGCTGTCACCGGTGACGATCACGATGGCGCACGGGGTTTCGGCCATGATCCGCCGGGTGGCCTCCACGCCATCCATGATCGGCATGAACAGGTCCATGAGGATCAGGTCCGGGGTGTATTCGGCGCAGCGCTGCACAGCCTCCGCACCGTTGGCGGCGACCCAGACCAGTTGATGCGCTGGCTCGAACGCCAGGGCACGACGCAGGGCCTCGACCGCCAGGGGCATGTCATTGACGATGGCGATTTTCAAGCACGAGCTCCTCCGATGAGTTCGACCACGGCATCGAGCAAGGCGTCGTCATGGAAACTCGCCTTTGCCAGATAATAGTCGGCTCCGGCATCCAGGCCACGACGGCGATCTTCTTCGCGGTCCTTGTAGGACACCACCATCACCGGCAGCGATTGCAAACGGTTGTCGCGGCGCAACAGCGACACCAGTTCGATACCGTCCATGCGCGGCATGTCGATGTCGGTGATCAGCAGGTCGAAATCCTCCGAGCGCAACGCGTTCCAGCCGTCCATGCCGTCCACCGCTACGGCTACGTCGTAGCCGCGATTAAGCAGCAGTTTACGTTGCAGCTCGCGCACGGTCAGGGAGTCATCCACCACCAGGATCCGCTTGCGCGCAGCCTGGGCCTGGCTGTGGCGGGCGATGCGTTCCAGGCGCCCGGTATCGAGCAGCTTGTCCACCGAGCGCAGCAGGTCTTCGACGTCGACGATCAACACCACCGAACCATCGTCCAGCAAGGCCCCGGCGGAAATGTCCTGGACCTTGCCCAGGCGTTCGTCCAGCGGCAGGACCACCAGGGTCCGCTCGCCGATGAAGCGCTCCACCGCCACGCCGTAGATCGCCTCGCGCTCGCGGATGACCACCACCTTGAGGTGCTCGCCACTGTTCTGCGTAGCCGGGCGATTGAGCAACTGGCTGGCCGCGACCAGCCCGACATGCCGGCCTTCGTGCCAGAAATGCTGGCGCCCCTCGACCTGTACGATGTCTTCCGGGGCCAGGTCGCACATGCGCTCGATATGGGCCAGGGGAAAGGCATAGGCCTCATCGCCGACTGCCACCACCAGACTGCGCACCACCGAAAGCGTCAGCGGTACCTCAAGGTGGAAACGGCTGCCTTCGCCCGCCGTCTGCTCCAATGTCACCGCGCCGCGCAATTGCCGGACCAGGTGCTGGACCGCGTCCAGGCCGACACCGCGCCCGGACACTTCGGTGACCGTGTCCCGCAGGCTGAAGCCGGGCAGGAACAGGAACGTCAGCAGTTCCTCTTCACTCAGGCTGGCGGCGGTCTGTTCGGGAGAAAGGCCGCGCTCGACGACACTGCGCCGCACCCGCTCGAGGTCCACACCCGCGCCGTCGTCCGCCAGTTCCAGCACCAGCAGGCCGGCCTGATGGGAAGCGCGCAGGCGGATCAGGCCTTCGGCGGGCTTGCCGGCCAGCAACCGTTGCTCCGGGGTTTCGATGCCATGGTCCACGGCGTTGCGCAGCAGATGGGTCAGCGGCGCTTCGAGTTTCTCCAGGACGTCTCGGTCGACCTGGGTTTTCTCGCCCTCGATCTCCAGGCGCACCTGCTTGCCCAGGCTGCGGCCCAAATCACGGACCATCCGCGCCTGGCCCGACAGCACATCGGCGAAGGGCCGCATGCGACAGGCCAGCGCCGTGTCGTACAGCACTTGCGCCCGTTGGCTGGCCTGCCAGGCGAACTCGTCCAGCTCGGCGGTCTTCTGCGCCAGCAACTGCTGGGTTTCGGCCAGCAGGCGACGGGCATCGCCGAGGGCTTCCTGGGCCTGTAGGCTCAGGGCGTGGTCCTTGAGGTGCACGTTCAATTCTTCCAGGGCGCGCAAGCCGTTGCTCTGCTGGCGCTTGAGCCGCTGCATCGTCGCCAGCCAGGGCTTGAGGCGCTGGGTTTCCACCAGGGATTTGCTCGACAGATCCAACAGGCTGTTGAGCCGTTCGGCGGTGACCCGCAGCACCCGCTCGCCACCTTCGGTGACCCGCTTGCCCTTGGCGGGCTCTGACGCTGGCGCGACCGGCTCCGGCGGCTCGACGGTGGCCGGCTCGGCGGGCATCTCGATCTTCGGCGGTGTCACGACCGGCGCCTGTGGCGCGGCGGGATCAAGCAAGCGGCCCATCAGCGCCACGTAACCATCGACGTCCGCCGCGCCGACGCTGTTGCCCGGCGTGGCGATACGCGTCAACAGGTCGGTCCCTTGCAGCAAGGCGTCGATGTGTTCGGCGCCCAGGACCAGGCGACGCTCCTGGGCACCGACCAGGCAATCCTCCATGACGTGAGCCACGCTGACCCCGGCGTCCACGCCGACGATCCGCGCCGCGCCCTTGAGGGAGTGCGCCGCGCGCATGCACGACTCAAGGTAATCGGCCTGGGTCGGATCGCGCTCCAGGGCCAGCAGGCCGGCGCTCAGCACCTGGGTCTGGGCTTCGGCTTCCAGGCTGAACAGCTCCAGCAGCGAGGCGTCGCGCATCTGATCGGGGGTCATGACAGGCTCCGGGTCACGGCGGACAGTAGCTGTTCCTCATCCAGCCAGCGCAGGCTGCGACCCTTGTAATGCAATACGCCACGGGTGTACTTGCCGCCGGATTGCGAAGCGGCCGCCAGGATGCGCTCGTCAATGGCATGAATGCCGTCCACCTCGTCCACCGGCACCACCACCGGCCCGCCCTGGGCCGCGACGATCAACATACGCGGCATGATCCGCCCGCCGGCCGCCGCTGCCGAGCCGGGTTCCAGCCCCAGCAGCTCGACCAGCGACAGGCAGGCCACCAGCGCCCCGCGCACATTCGCCACACCCAACAACGCACGCGAACGCTGGTGCGGCAACGAATGGATCGGCTGCAACGGCGCCACTTCCACCAGGCTGCGGGTGGTCAGGGCCAGCCACTCTTCGCCCAGGCGGAACATCAGCAGCGAACGCGTCACCACATCGACGTCCACCGGGGCATGGGGCAGGTCCCGGTCGTCCTGCTGCAAGGCATAGCGGTCCAGCAAGCGGGTGGCCGCGGCCGAATACACCGAGCAGTTGCGGCAGTGGATATGATCGGCCAGCAACGGGCAGGATTTGTCGCCGTGCACGCCGATGCGGTTCCAGCAGTCGTCGATTGCCTGGGCATCGTCATGGGTAACGTTATAAGAAGCCGAACCGCTCATCATGTACGCTCACTGTCAGCCGCGCGCCCGCTGCGGGCGGCGCGTTCCTGCAATCGACGGGCTCCGGCCGCGTCTCCCTGGGAAGCCAGCAATGCCGCCAGATGCACCAGGGCCTCGGCGTGTTGCGGCTCAAGATAAAGCGCCTTGCGATAAAAACCCTGGGCTTCGAGCGCACTGCCAGCCATGTCGCTGAGCAGGCCCAGCCAATAAAACACCTGGGCGTTGGGCGTGTGGCTACGCAGGTATTGCTCGCAGGCCGCACGGGCCTCGGCGCTTTTACCGCCGTTGGCCAGGGCGGCGATGCTGGCCAGCAAGGTGGCGGCGTCACTGCTTTGTGGTTCGACAATCGGCGTCACGCTCGCCATGAACGGACGGGGCCGCACCACGGGAGGAACGACACGGGGCGGTGCCTGGCGAATCGGCAACGGCGTCGGCAACAACGCCGGCAACGGCTGCGGATCAGGAACGCCCTGACGGCTGAAGGCGAACGACTGGGCGGCCCCGATCGAGCGCATGCCCAGCCGCCCGAGCAAACTGCCCTCGGCGGGGCCAATGAACAGCACACCGTCCTGATGGGTCAGGCGCTTGAGCACTTCGAACACCAGACGTTGAGTGGGTTGGTCGAAATAGATCAGCAAATTGCGACAGAACACAAAGTCGTAAGGCGCTTCGCTCGCCAGCAGTGCCGGATCCAGCAAGTTACCCACCTGCAGGCGCACCTGTTCGCGCACCCGTTCGCTGAGGCGATAGCCCTCCCCGTCGAGGGTGAAATGTCGCTCACGAAAACCGAGGTCTGCGCCACGGAACGAATTCCTGCCATAACGGGCGTCCCTGGCCCGTTCTATCGACAGGGGGCTGACGTCCAGCCCGTCGACCTTGAACTGATGAGGCTCCAGGCCCGCATCGAGCAAGGCCATGGCGATGGAGTAAGGTTCTTCGCCGGTGGAGCACGGTAAACTGAGGATACGCAGGGCGCGCAAATGCCTGATTTCGGCCAGGCGCTTGACGGCCAGTCGGGCGAGGGTCGCGAAGGAGTCCGGATAGCGGAAGAACCAGGTCTCCGGGACAATCACCGCTTCGATCAGCGCTTGCTGCTCCTGGGTCGAGGCTTGCAGGCTTTGCCAATACTCATCGGCGGTTCGTCCGGGTACGGCGATAATGCGCTGGCGCACGGCCCGCTCGATGATGGCGGTGCCGATGGAGGTGACATCCAGACCGATGCGCTCCTTGAGGAAATCGAAAAAACGCTGGTCGCTGTTCATGGCTGCGCCTCGACGCCATCGAGGCTCAACGGCGGCGTGGGGAACAGCACGGCACGGACCGATTCATCGAGCAGGTCGTTGACCCGTACCCATTGCAGCAACCCCTGGGCGTCTTCGCGCACCGGGCCCAGGTACGGCGCCTGTCGGTTATCCAGGCCATAAGGCTGGAACTCCAGCGGATCGCAGCGCAAGGTGTCGGTGGCCTGTTCCAGGATCAACCCCAGTACCTGCCCGGGCAATTGCTCGTCGGGCCGGTAATGCACCAGCACCAGCCGCGTACTGGTACGGGCCTCGGCGCGTTGGCCGAAGGCCAGGCTGCACAGGTCGATCACCGGCACCACGGTCCCGCGCCAGGCGAACACCCCCGCCACCCAGGCCGGTGCCCGGGCGATCGGTTTGAGAAGCAGGCGCGGCAGCACTTCCACCACATCGATGGCCTGCAGCGCATAGCGCTCGTTGCCGATGCAAAACATCAGGAACAGGGTTTGACGGGCCGCCGGCGCGGCGCCACGCCTGGCCTCGAATTCGCTCATCAGACTTTGAAACGCGAAACGCCGCCACGCAGCCCGACGGCCACCTGGCTCAACTCGTCGATGGCGGAACTGGCCTGACGCAAGGACTCCACGGTCTGGCTGCTGGCATCGCCCAGTTGTACCAGGGCATGGTTGATCTGCTCGGCACCGGTGGCCTGGGCCTGCATGCCCTCGTTGACCATCAGCACCCGCGGCGCCAACGCCTGGACCTGATGGATGATCTGTGACAACTGCTCACCGACCTGCTGCACCTCGGCCATGCCACGGCGTACCTCTTCGGAGAACTTGTCCATGCCCATCACGCCGGCCGACACGGCGGACTGGATTTCACGCACCATCTGCTCGATGTCATAGGTGGCGACCGCCGTCTGGTCGGCCAGGCGTCGTACCTCGGTGGCGACCACGGCGAAGCCGCGACCGTACTCGCCGGCCTTTTCGGCTTCGATGGCGGCGTTGAGGGACAGCAGGTTGGTCTGGTCGGCCACCTTGACGATGGTGACCACCACCTGGTTGATGTTGCCGGCCTTCTCGTTGAGGATCGCCAGTTTGGCATTCACCAGGTCGGCGGCGCCCATCACCGAGTGCATGGTTTCTTCCATCCGCGCCAGGCCCTGCTGGCCGGAACCGGCAGCCACCGAGGCCTGGTCGGCGGCGGTGGAGACTTCGGTCATGGTGCGCACCAGATCGCGGGAGGTCGCCGCAATCTCGCGAGAGGTGGCGCCGATCTCCGTGGTGGTGGCGGCGGTTTCCGTGGCCGTGGCCTGTTGCTGGCGGGAGGTGGCGGCGATCTCGGTCACCGAGGTGGTGACTTGCACCGACGAGCGCTGGGCCTGGGACACCAGGGAGGTCAGTTCGGCCATCATGTCGTTGAAGCCGGTTTCCACTGCGCCGAACTCATCTTTGCGCGCCAGGTTCAGGCGTCCGCTCAAGTCGCCGCTGCGCATGATCTCGAGAATTTCCACGATGCGGTTCATCGGCGCCATGATTGCGCGCATCAGCAACAGCCCGCAGAGCAGCGCGATGATCAGCGCGACGAGAAACGACAGGCCCATGGCGACCTTGGCCGCCGTCACCGCCTCGCCGATGGTCTCGGTGGCTTGTTCCGCCAGCTCACGATTGCGCTCGATGATGTGATTCAGATGCCCGCGCCCGCCGATCCAGGCAGGCGTCAGCTCCTTCTCCAGCGCCAGCCGCGCGCCTTCATATTCCTTGCGCTGATACAGGTCCAGGACCTTCGCCATGGCCTGGTTGTATGCCTGGTGATTGGTCTCGAACTCGTCGAAAGAGGCTTGATCGGCTGGGTTCTGGATCAGCTTTTGATAGTTCTGTATTTCTTCGCGCAGATGCTGCTCGAAGCCCTGGTAGCGGGCCTTGTCCTCGGCGGTGATCTCCCGGTTGCCCGAGAGGCCGACGATCTGCTGGGTCAGGACGTAGCTGTCGACCCAGCCCCCGCGGATCATGGAACTGAAATACACGCCAGGCACTGCATCGGAACGTACCCGCTCTTCACTGTCCTGGATCTTCAACAACCGCGAATACGAGACAACCACCATCAGCAACATGATGGCGATGATCACTGCAAAACTCGCCAGGATGCGTTGGCGCAACGTCCAGTTCTTCACAGTAAAACCTCGGAGGGACTTCGAAATGCTGGGGAGTATAGCCGAGGGTCGTGGTGTGCTGAGTGTGTCGGAAACGACTCCAGCAATCGACACCAAACCTAATGTGGGAGCGAGCCTGCTCGCGATAGCGGTGAATCAGTCACATTCATGTCGACTGGCTGTCCGCTATCGCGAGCAGGCTCGCTCCCACAAGGGGGATGGTGATTTACAAGGCAGCCTGTCGCACCTGATTCTCCAGCTCCACCTTCAACCCCGGCTCCAGCTTGAGCTGCCGTGCCAGTTCATCGAGGTAGGACTTTTCCATGAAATTTTCCTCGTCTACCAGCATCACGCTGGCGATGTACATTTCCGCGGCCATTTCCGGGGTGCCGGCGGCGCGGGCAACGTCGGTGGGGTCCAGGGGCTTGTTGAGTTCGGCGTGCAGCCAGTGGCGCAACTCCTGGTCACTGTCGAGCCTGGTGAATTCGCCCTCGATCAACTGCCGCTCGCGCTCATCCACATGACCATCGGCCTTGGCCGCCGCAACCAAAGCCTTGAGGATGGCCTGGCTGTGCTGCTCGACCTGTGCCGGGGGAATGCGGTCCAGGGTCTGGGGCTCGGTTTGCGGCGCATGGCCCTGCTGGGCCTGCCAGTTGCCATAGGCCTTGTAGGCGATCATGCCCAGCGCGGCGAGACCGCCGTAGAGCGCCACCTTGCCGCCCGTCTTGCGGACTCTCTTGTTACCCAGCAGCAACCCCATGGCGCCCGCTGCCAATGCACCACCGCCAGCACCGGAAAGCAGGCTGCCAAGCCCGCCAGCCCCAGCCTTGCCGCCCAACAGGTCGCCGAGCCCGCCGGCTGGTTTGTTCTGCGCGCCGCCCGCCTTGTTCTGCAACAGATCCTGGCCGGACTTGAGTAACTGATCGAGCAATCCACGGGTGTTCATTTCGCTGCCTCCATGTGTTCGGGTAACCGGATTAGCAAGGCCACCAGCCTAAATCGAAAGTGCGCGAAGTCGTCGGCGAGATTGCTTCGAGATGTTGCTCACATCATCTCACCGCCTCCACTGCCCATCAGGAAAAACGATATACACTGCAAAACATCGATAAAAACAGCCCACCGGGTATTCAACCCATGATGACCCTGCGTCAGATTCGCCATTTTATCGCCGTGGCCGAGACCGGCTCGATTTCCGCCGCTGCGCAAGCCGTGTTCATTTCCCAATCCACCCTGACCCTGGCCATCCAGCAACTGGAACAAGAGATCGGCGTCAGCCTGTTCAACCGCCATGCCAAGGGCATGACCCTGACCCATCAGGGTCACCAGTTCCTGCGTCAAGCCCACCTGATTCTTGCCACCGTCGACAACGCCAAGCGCAGCCTGCAACAAAGCACCGATCAGGTGGCCGGCCATCTGACCGTCGGGGTCACCAGCCTGGTGGCTGGTTACTATCTGGCGGACCTGCTGACCCGTTTCCAGCGCGCCTACCCGAATGTGGTGATCCGTGTCATGGAAGACGAACGACCCTATATCGAGCACTTGCTGGTCAGCGGTGAAATCGATGTCGGCGTGCTCATCCTGTCCAACCTCGAAGATCGCCACGCCTTGCAGACCGAAGTGCTGACCCATTCTCCCCATCGTTTGTGGCTGCCGGCCCAGCATCCGCTGCTGGAGCACGACAGCATCAACCTGGCGGACGTCGCCTACGAGCCGCTGATCCAGTTGAACGTCGATGAGATGGAGCGCAACGCCCAGCGCCTGTGGCGCGGTGCCGGCCTGCAACCGACGATCACGCTGCGCACCGCCTCGACCGAAGCGGTACGCAGCCTGGTGGCGGCGGGACTGGGCGTGTCGATCCAACCGGACATGACCTACCGCCCCTGGTCCCTGGAAGGCGACATCATCGAAGCGCGCCCGATCGCCGACCTCAACCAGACCCTCGATGTCGGACTGGCCTGGCGTCGCGGCACGTCGCGACCGGCACTGGTCGATCCATTCCTGACCGTCGCCCGGGAACAACCCCATGGCGGACGCAAGCCATCTATTTAATCGAATGCAGGCTTGAGTATTTAGAATTTGTCGGCCCGAAGGCCGCGCACTAGTCTTGCTGCATCCCCCGGCCCATCCAAAAGAGAAAATCAAACATGGCTGGCACGCAAACTCCACTGTGCACCGCGTTGCTGATCGATGGGGAGCTCGTCGCTGGCGAGGGATTTGTCGAGCCGATCCTCAACCCGGCCACCGGCGAGGTACTGGCCCACATCGCCGAGGCCAGCATCGAGCAGGTCGAGACTGCAATCCTCGCCGCTCACCGCGCCTTCGATGGATGGTCGCGCACCACCGCGCAACAGCGCTCGAACCTGCTATTGGAAATCGCCAGCACCATTGAAAAGAATGCCGATCACCTGGCCCGTCTCGAGTCGCTGAACTGCGGCAAGCCACTGCACCTGGCGCGACAGGATGACCTCAGCGCCACGGTGGATGTGTTCCGTTTCTTCGCCGGCGCCGTGCGCTGCCAGACCGGCCAGCTCAGCGGCGAGTACCTGCCCGGCTACACCAGCATGGTGCGCCGCGACCCGATCGGCGTGGTGGCGTCCATCGCGCCGTGGAATTACCCGATCATGATGGCCGCGTGGAAAATCGCCCCGGCCCTGGCCGCCGGCAACACCCTGGTGTTCAAACCGTCGGAACACACGCCGCTGTCAATTCTCGCCCTGGCGCCAATACTGGCCGAGATCCTGCCCCGAGGTGTCATCAACGTCATCTGCGGCGGCGGCGAAGGGGTCGGCAGCCATCTGGTCAGCCATCCCAAGGTGCGCATGGTCTCGCTGACCGGCGATATCGTCACCGGCCAGAAGATCCTCCAGGCCGCGGCGAAAACCCTCAAGCGCACGCACCTGGAGCTGGGCGGCAAGGCACCGGTGATCGTCTGCGACGATGCCGACATCCAGGCCGTGGTCGAAGGCGTGCGCACCTATGGGTACTACAACGCCGGCCAGGACTGCACCGCCGCCTGCCGGATCTACGCCCAGGGCGCCATTCACGACCGGCTGGTGGCCGAACTCGGCACGGCGGTCAGCAGCCTGCGCTTTGCCGGCAAACGCGACGCCGACAACGAAATCGGCCCGCTGATCAGCACCCGCCAGCGCGACCGTGTCGCCAGTTTCGTCGAACGCGCCCTCGGCCAGCCGCACATCGAGCGCATCACCGGCGCGGCGGTGCATTCCGGTGCCGGCTTCTATTACCAGCCGACCCTGCTGGCCGGCTGCAAGCAAAGCGATGAAATCGTCCAGCGCGAGGTGTTCGGCCCGGTGGTCACCGTGACCCGCTTCGACGAACTCAGCCAGGCAGTGGACTGGGCCAACGACTCCGAATACGGCCTGGCGTCCTCGGTCTGGACCCAGAACCTGGACAAGGCGATGCAGGTGGCGGCGCGGTTGCAATACGGCTGCACCTGGATCAACAGCCACTTCATGCTGGTCAGCGAAATGCCCCACGGCGGCCTGAAGCGTTCGGGCTATGGGAAAGACCTGTCCAGCGACTCGCTCCAGGACTACAGCGTGGTGCGCCACATCATGGCCCGCCACGGCCAGCATTTATAAACAGCACTACGCTGATAACAGGCCATCCATGGCGCTTCACCCGTTGAAAACACTGCCCCGACCACAATTAAAGCAAGAGGGATTCCCATGTACGCGCACAAGACCGTATTACTCAGCGCAATCACCACGGCACTGTTGACCAGCATCAGCGTCCAGGCCGCCGAACCGCTCAAGGCTGTCGGCGCCGGTGAAGGCCAACTGGATATCGTCGCCTGGCCGGGTTACATCGAACGGGGCGAAAGCGACAAGGCCTACGATTGGGTAACCGGGTTCGAGAAGGAAACCGGCTGCAAGGTCAACGTGAAAACCGCCGCAACCTCCGACGAAATGGTCAGCCTGATGAGCAAGGGTGGCTACGACCTGGTCACCGCCTCGGGCGACGCATCGTTGCGACTGATCGTCGGCAAGCGGGTGCAACCGATCAACACCGCACTGATCCCCAACTGGAAGAACCTCGATCCGCGCCTCAAGGACGCGCCGTGGTACGTGGTCAACCAGCAGACCTATGGCACGCCGTATCAATGGGGGCCAAACGTGCTGATGTACAACACCAACGTGTTCAAGCAGGCACCCACCAGTTGGAGCGTACTGTTCAGCGCCCAGGCCCTGCCCGATGGCAAGCCGAACAAGGGGCGCGTGCAGGCCTACGACGGGCCGATCTACATCGCCGATGCAGCGTTGTACCTCAAGACCGCCAAGCCCGAGCTGGGCATCAAGGATCCCTACCAACTCGACGAAGCCCAGTACAAGGCCGTGCTGGAGCTGCTGCGGGCCCAGCAACCGCTGATCCACCGCTACTGGCATGACACCACCGTGCAGATGAGTGACTTCAAGAACGAAGGCGTGGTGGCGTCCGGCGCCTGGCCGTATCAGGTCAACGGCCTGGTCAACGAGAAACAACCGATCGCCTCGACCATTCCGAAGGAAGGCGCCACCGGTTGGGCCGACACCACCATGCTCCACACCGAGGCCAAGCACCCCAATTGCGCCTACAAGTGGATGGACTGGTCGCTGCAACCGAAGGTCCAGGGTGATGTGGCCGCGTGGTTCGGCTCCTTGCCGGCGGTGCCTGCGGCGTGCCAGGGCAGCGAGCTGTTGGGGGCTGAAGGTTGCAAGACCAACGGTTTCGACCAGTTCGACAAGATCGCCTTCTGGAAAACCCCACAGGCCGAGGGCGGCAAGTTCGTGCCGTACAGCCGCTGGACCCAGGATTACATCGCGATCATGGGCGGGCGGTAGGGCTGATCGGTCGGTGTAAAAACCACAGATGAACACTGCCTTTGTGGCGAGGGGATTTATCCCCGCTGGGCTGCGAAGCAGCCCCCAAAGTGACGCCTCTGAGTATCAGACAGCTTTGGGTCGTCTGCTTTGGGGCTGCTTCGCAGCCCAGCGGGGATGAATCCCCTCGCCACAGGATAGGTGCCCGCCACCACTATTGATTCCACAGCAGTCGCGCTTTATGGAGCACCGCACCATGACTCTCGCAGTCCAGTTCACTCACGTCTCCCGTCAGTTCGGCGAGGTGAAAGCCGTTGACCGGGTTTCCATCGATATCCAGGACGGCGAATTCTTTTCCATGCTGGGCCCCTCCGGGTCGGGCAAAACCACCTGCCTGCGGCTGATTGCCGGTTTCGAACAACCGAGCGCCGGCTCGATCCGCATCCATGGCGAGGAGGCCGCCGGGCTACCGCCCTATCAACGGGACGTCAACACGGTGTTCCAGGATTACGCCCTCTTCCCCCACATGAACGTGCGCGACAACGTGGCCTACGGCCTGAAAGTCAAAGGCGTCGCCAAGGCCGAGCGCGTCAAGCGCGCCGACGAAGCGCTGGAGATGGTGGCCCTGGGCGGCTATGGCGAGCGCAAACCGGTGCAGCTCTCCGGCGGCCAACGCCAGCGCGTCGCCCTGGCCCGTGCGCTGGTCAATCGTCCGCGGGTGTTGCTGCTGGACGAACCCCTGGGCGCCCTCGACCTGAAGCTGCGCGAACAGATGCAAGGCGAATTGAAGAAACTGCAGCGCCAGTTGGGTATCACCTTCATTTTCGTCACCCATGACCAGACCGAGGCATTGTCGATGTCCGACCGGGTGGCGGTGTTCAACAAGGGTCGTATCGAACAGGTCGATACGCCGCGCAACCTGTACATGAAACCGGCGACCACCTTTGTCGCGGAATTTGTCGGCACCTCCAACGTGATTCGCGGCGAACTGGCAACACAACTGAGCGGTTATCCACAACCGTTTTCGATCCGCCCGGAACACGTGCGTTTCGCCGAGGGTCCGTTGAGCGGCCATGAGATCGAAGTCCAGGGGCTGCTTCACGACATTCAATACCAGGGCAGCGCCACCCGCTACGAGTTGAAACTTGCAAATGGCCAGACCCTGAACCTGAGCCAGGCCAACACTCAGTGGACCGACAACAGTACCTTGCACCAGACCGGCCAGCAGTTCACGGTCCGCTGGGCCCGCGAGGCGATGATCGCCCTGCACGACACCATCGGCGGCGAGGCCTGAGATGAATACACTGGCCCTCCCCCAGACACCCGCGCCGGGTTCGCTGCGACGGTTTTCCAACCTGCTGTACCGGCGGCCCAACCTGTACCTGTCGATGCTGCTGGTACCGCCGCTGATCTGGTTCGGCGCGATCTACCTGGGCTCGCTGCTGACCTTGTTGTGGCAAGGTTTCTACACCTTCGACGACTTCACCATGGCGGTCACGCCGGACCTGACCCTGGCGAATTTCGCCGCGCTGTTCCAGCCCTCGAACTTCGACATCATCCTGCGCACCGTAAGCATGGCCATCGCGGTGTCCATCGCCAGCGCCGTCGTCGCGTTTCCCATCGCCTATTACATGGCGCGCTACACCAGCGGCAAGACCAAGGCGTTTTTCTACATCGCGGTGATGTTGCCGATGTGGGCCAGCTACATCGTCAAGGCCTACGCCTGGACATTGTTGCTGGCCAAGGGCGGCGTGGCACAGTGGTTCATCCAGCACCTGGGCCTGGAGCCGGTGTTGCAGTTCGTACTGGGCATCCCCGGCGTCGGCGGCAGCACACTGTCCACTTCGCACCTGGGGCGCTTCCTGGTGTTTGTCTATATCTGGCTGCCGTTCATGATCCTGCCGATCCAGGCCTCCCTGGAGCGCCTGCCGCCGTCGTTGCTGCAAGCCTCGGCGGACCTGGGGGCCAGGCCACGCCAGACGTTCATGCAGGTGATCCTGCCACTGTCGATCCCGGGCATCGCCGCCGGCTCGATCTTCACCTTCTCGCTGACCCTGGGGGATTTCATCGTGCCCCAACTGGTGGGCCCGCCGGGCTACTTCGTCGGCAGCATGGTCTACGCCCAACAAGGCGCCATCGGCAACATGCCCATGGCCGCAGCCTTCACCCTGGTGCCCATCGTGCTGATTGCCATCTACCTGTCTATCGTCAAGCGCCTGGGGGCTTTCGATGCACTCTGACTCTTCAACCCGGGCCTCCTGGGGCTTGCGCATCGCGGCTTGGGGCGGGCTGGTGTTCCTGCACTTCCCGATCCTGATCATCTTCCTCTATGCCTTCAACACCGAGGACGCCGCCTTCAGCTTCCCGCCCAAGGGCCTGACCCTGAAATGGTTCAGCGTGGCCTTTGCCCGTCCGGATGTGCTGGAGGCGATCAAGTTGTCGTTGCAGATCGCGACCATCGCCACCCTGATCGCCATGGTGCTCGGCACGCTGGCATCGGCGGCGCTGTACCGTCGCGACTTCTTCGGCAAGCAGGGGATTTCGCTGATGCTGATCCTGCCCATCGCCCTGCCGGGGATCATCACCGGCATTGCGTTGCTGGCCACGTTCAAGACCCTGGGAATCGAACCAGGCATGTTCACCATCGTCGTCGGCCACGCGACCTTCTGCGTGGTGATCGTCTACAACAACGTCATCGCCCGACTGCGCCGCACCTCCCACAGCCTGATCGAGGCCTCGATGGACCTGGGGGCCGATGGCTGGCAGACCTTCCGCTACATCATCCTGCCCAACCTGGGCTCGGCGCTGTTGGCCGGCGGCATGCTGGCGTTTGCACTGTCGTTCGACGAAATCATTGTCACCACCTTCACCGCCGGCCACGAACGCACGCTGCCGCTCTGGCTGCTCAACCAGCTCAGCCGCCCCCGCGACGTTCCGGTGACCAATGTCGTCGCCATGCTGGTGATGATGGTGACCATGCTGCCGATACTGGGCGCCTATTACCTGACCCGTGGGGGTGAAAGCGTGGCGGGTAGCGGGGGGAAATGAATCAGGCGCAAACCGCGATGAACCCATGTGGGAGCGAGCCTGCTCGCGAATGCGGTCCATCAGGCACCGTGCACTGACTGAACCACCGCTTTCGCGAGCAGGCTCGCTCCCACAAAAACAACACCTCGAGAGGACATGGACATGCAAACCAAACTGCTGATCAACGGTCGCCTGGTGAACGGCGAAGGTCCCGGCCAGGCCGTGTTCAACCCGGCGCTGGGCCGGGTGCTGGTGGAAATCAACGAAGCCAGCGAAGCCCAGGTCGACGCCGCCGTGCGCGCCGCCGATGACGCCTTCGATAGCTGGTCGCAGGTCGCGCCCAAGGACCGCTCCCTGCTGCTGCTCAAACTGGCCGACGCCATTGAAGCCCACGGCGAAGAACTGGCGAAACTGGAGTCAGACAACTGCGGCAAACCCCTGGGCGCTGCCCTGAATGACGAGATCCCGGCCATTGCCGACGTGTTCCGCTTCTTTGCCGGCGCCAGTCGCTGCATGAACGGCTCGGCGGGGGGCGAATACCTGCCGGGGCATACGTCGATGATCCGCCGCGACCCGGTGGGTGTCATTGCCTCCATCGCGCCCTGGAACTACCCGCTGATGATGGTTGCCTGGAAAATCGCCCCGGCCCTGGCCGCCGGTAATACCGTGGTGCTCAAGCCGTCGGAACAGACGCCCTTGACGGCGTTGCGCCTGGCGGAACTGGCAGCGGAAATTTTCCCGGCCGGTGTACTCAACGTGGTCTTCGGTCGTGGGCAAACCGTCGGCCAGCCGCTGGTCACTCACCCGAAAGTGCGCATGGTGTCGCTGACCGGCTCCATCGCCACCGGCTCGCACATCATTTCCAGCACCGCCGACAGCGTCAAGCGCACCCACATGGAACTGGGCGGCAAGGCCCCGGTGATCATCTTCGACGACGCCGACATCGACGCCGCCGTGGAAGGTATCCGCACCTTCGGTTTCTACAATGCCGGCCAGGACTGCACGGCGGCCTGTCGCATCTATGCCCAACAAGGCATCTACGACCAGTTCGTCGAAAAACTCGGTGCCGCGGTGGGCAGCATCAAGTACGGCCTGCAAACCGCGCCGGACACCGAGATGGGCCCGCTGATCACCGCCCAGCATCGCGACCGCGTGGCCGGGCTCGTCGAGCGGGCCATCGCCCAGCCGCATATCCGCCTGATCACCGGGGGCAAGGCCGTGGACGGCAACGGGTTCTTCTTCGAACCGACGGTGCTGGCCGATGCCCAGCAGGACGACGAAATCGTGCGCCGGGAGGTCTTCGGCCCGGTGGTGTCCGTCACCCCGTTTCTCGACGAAGCGCAGGTGCTGGCCTGGGCCAATGACTCGGACTACGGCCTGGCCTCATCGGTATGGACCCGCGACGTCGGCCGGGCCCATCGCTTGTCGGCGCGCCTGCAATACGGCTGCACCTGGGTGAACACCCACTTCATGCTCGTCAGCGAAATGCCCCATGGCGGTCAGAAACATTCCGGTTATGGCAAGGACATGTCCATGTATGGGCTGGAGGACTACACGGTGGTGCGGCATGTGATGTTCAAGCATTGAATGCAACAAGCATCTGGAAACACATGCGGACTACCGCCCCGCCTTCGTCTTGCTAAGGTTTTCGTCAATCGGTGCACGCTCGCCGGTTGACGGAAATCCTGGCAGGCCCTAGGGTTGTCTACAACGTATACACCCAAGGGTATCTCTCCATGGCCTCGCCTGTTTTGTCATTTCGTGTGGAAGAAGGTCTGGCCCAGCAGCTGGACTTGTTGGCCGCCGCTACCGAGCGCGACCGTCAGTACCACCTCAAGCGTGCACTGGTTCGTTATGTGGAAGCCGAGTCCTGGCATCTGCAAGCCATCAGCGAAGGCATGGCAGATGCCGACGCTGGAAACCTGACCGATCTGGATGCCGTGAAGGCTAAGTGGGCAAAGCGTGCCGCGCACCGTACTGACTGATAAAGCACAAAGTGACCTCGACTCGATTCATGAACATTACCAAGGTGCCATCGGCACCCAAGACGCCACCGCTGTCATCAGCTCCATTCTGGAGGCGCTGCAACAGCTGGAGCGTTTCCCGGGCTGCGGCCGTCCTTCGGTCGTTCCGGACGTTCGGGAGCTGGTGCTGACACGCTACCCGTTCGTTGCGCCTTATCGGGTCGTGCAAGGTCAATTGCAGATCCTGCGGATATTGCACCAGCGCACCGAACGTCCCCAGGACTGGTCGATGGAATAAGCAGCGACCCTGCCCCGGCCGATCCAGTACGACAACTTGCTCAGAACCGCGAAACACTCCTCATCGCATCCACCAGGTAACGCATGGCGATCCGGTCGTTTTCCGACAGCTCGCGGTAGCGCTCCACCAGTCGCAATTCCTCCAGGCTGAGGCGCCGCGTCCGGCGCGCGTTGTGCAGGCATGGGAAGAGCCCCAGCATTTCGGTAATGCCCTGTAGTTTCGTCATGAACAATGTCCTTGTGTACGTCGAATGGATTCCCCGGAACCTGACGGAGCCTGCCGAGGCCTCGGACTGAGCCCCTTCGCCAAGCTAAAGAATAGGGGTGATTCACACAGCGAAGAGACAGTTTTAGAGTAATTAGTCAAAAAAATGCAGGGATCACCAAGAAAAAAGAAATATCTGTAAGAAAATTTAACCAAGCCACGCTTTCCTTTTCTCAGTCGTCGACGTATCCCCTATGATTTTGCGCCTCGGTGAACCGATCCGGTTCTCAGGCATCTCTTCTAAGTCTCGTTTGGCCAAAGGCATGTCCGAACTCCTTTATCAGTTGTAGCAATCCCTGTTGCCAGGAACGGCTGGGGCTTGTTTCGAGAAAGGTTGTATTTATGCATCGCAGGAATCTGCTCAAGGCCTCCATGGCTTTCGCCGCCTATACCGGGCTTTCGGCTTCGGGACTCATGGCAGCACGGGCCTGGGCCGCCGATCAGACGGCCGACGGCGAAGCCCGTCCCTTCGATTTCAAGAGCCTGAAAGATCAGGCCAAGCGGCTGGCCGGACAACGTTACGTCGACACCAAGCAAGTCTTGCCAGAAACGTTGGCGATGATGTCGCCATTGCAGTTCAACGCTATCCGGTATGACGCCAACCATTCGTTGTGGAACGAGCTGGACGGTCAACTGGACGTACAGTTTTTCCACGTCGGCATGGGCTTCAAGCAGCCGGTGCGCATGCACAGCGTCGATCCGAAGACCCGTCAGGCCCGTGAAGTGCACTTCCGCCCGGAGCTGTTCAACTACGAGAAAACCACGGTCAACACCGCGCAACTGAAGGGTGACCTTGGCTTCTCCGGGTTCCGGGCCTTCAAGGCGCCGGAGCTGGACCGGCACGACATCGTTTCGTTTCTGGGCGCCAGCTATTTCCGCGCCGTGGACGCTACCGGCCAGTACGGGCTCTCGGCCCGTGGGCTGGCGATCGATACGTATGCCAAGCACCGTGAGGAATTTCCGGACTTCACTCAGTTCTGGTTCGAAACCCCGGACAAGAACAGCACCCGCTTCGTGGTCTATGCCCTGCTCGATTCCCCCAGCGCTACTGGGGCTTATCGTTTTGACATCGATTGCCAACCCACCCGGGTCGTGATGGAAGTCGACGCCCACATCAACGCCCGGACCGCCATCGAACAACTGGGCATTGCGCCAATGACCAGCATGTTCAGTTGCGGCACCGTCGAGCGACGCATGTGCGACACCATTCACCCGCAGATTCACGACTCTGACCGACTGGCCATGTGGCGCGGCAACGGCGAGTGGGTCTGCCGCCCGCTGAACAACCCCGCCACCTTGCAATTCAACGCCTTTGCCGACAACAACCCGAAAGGCTTCGGCCTGGTGCAGACCGACCACAGCTTCGAGAGTTACCAGGACACCGTGGACTGGTACAGCAAACGTCCGAGCCTGTGGGTCGAGCCGACGACGGCCTGGGGCGAAGGCTCTGTGGATCTGTTGGAAATTCCCACGACCGGCGAAACCCTGGATAACATCGTCGCGTTCTGGTCACCGAAAAAGCCGGTCAAGGCCGGTGACTCGCTGAACTATGGCTACAAACTCTACTGGAGCGCCTTGCCGCCGGTGAGTACGGAGCTGGCCCAGGTTCACGCGAGCCGTTCGGGCATGGGTGGGTTCATCGAAGGTTGGGCACCAGGCGAGCATTACCCGACCGTCTGGGCACGACGCTTTGCCGTGGACTTCAGTGGCGGTGGTCTCGATCAGCTACCCCCTGGGACCGGCATCGAACCGGTGGTGACCTGTTCCCATGGCGAGGTGAAGGACTTCAACGTGCTGGTGGTGGATGCGATCAAGGGCTATCGCATCACCTTCGACTGGTACCCGACCGACGACCGTGTGGACCCGGTGGAAATGCGCCTGTTCATTCGCAGCAAAGACCGGACCCTGAGCGAGACCTGGCTGTACCAGTACTTCCCGCCGGCGCCGGATAAGCGCAAGTATCCCTGACAGTTGTTCATCGTCCGGGCTGGCCCCATCGCGAGCAGGCTCGCTCCCACAGGGTAGGGTGTCGAACACACATTCTGTGAACAACACCAATCCCTTGTGGGAGCGAGCCTGCTCGCGATGAGGCCAGCCCCGGCCTGAATGCCGGGGCTTTGTTTTCACAAAGGACAGTCAGTCCCGCAGATCCGACTCATGAATCGGCTGGTCCCGATGGGTCGCCCGCTGATACTGCGCCGGCCATACCGCCTTGCGCCCACCCAGGTCATCATCGGCATGCAGTGCCCAGTACGGATCGCGCAACAACTCGCGGGCCAGGAAAATGATGTCGGCCTGACAGGTCCGCAGGATGTGCTCGGCCTGGGCCGGTTCGGTGATCATGCCGACGGTGCCAGTGGCGATTTCCGACTCCTTGCGCACCCGCTCGGCGAAACGCGTCTGGTAACCCGGACCGGTGGGGATTTCCGCATTCGCCGCGGTGCCGCCCGATGACACATCGATCAAATCCACCCCCAACGCCCTGAATCGCCGCGCCAGCTCGACGGTTTCATCGGGGTTCCAGCCGTCCTCGACCCAATCGGTGGCCGACACGCGCACGAAGACCGGCAACTCCTGCGGCCATACGGCCCTGACCGCTTCGGTGACCTGCAGCACCAGCCGGATACGGTTTTCGAACGAACCGCCATATTGATCGCGCCGCTGATTACTCAACGGCGACAGGAACTGATGCAGCAGGTAACCGTGGGCCGCGTGAACCTCGACCACCTTGAACCCGGCCGTCAGGGCACGCCGGGCCGCTTCAACGAAGGCCTGGATGACGGCATTGATCTGCCCTTCGTCCAGTTGAGTCGGCTGAGTGTGCTGCGGATCGAAGGCAATCGGTGAAGGGCCGACCGGCACCCAGCCGCCATCCGCAGGTTTCACGCTGCCATGCTTGCCCAGCCAGGGCCGCCAGGTGCTGGCCTTGCGCCCGGCGTGGGCCAGTTGAATGCCCGGCACGGCCCCCTGGGCGGTGATGAAACGGGTGATGCGTTGCAGGGGTTCGATCTGTTCATCGTTCCACAGGCCCAGGTCCTGGGCGGTGATGCGGCCGTCAGCGGTGACGGCGGTGGCTTCGGTGAACACCAGGCCGGCGCCCCCCACGGCGCGGCTGCCGAGGTGCACCAAGTGCCAGTCATTGGCCAGGCCATCGACGCTCGAATACTGGCACATCGGCGACACCGCGATGCGATTGGGCAGGGTCAATTGGCGTACGGTATAGGGTTCAAGCAGCAGACTCATGGGGCACCTCTTCGAATCAGTGGGCAGGCTCCAGGTTCTGTTTGAAAAGTCGACGAGTGACAAAAGGTGCAGCACCCGCCCCCGCGGGCAAAGAAAATGGACAAGACGTCACAAGGGCTATCAACCAGTGTTTAGAGCCTAGTCGACAACCGGGGATAAGGCAGGGTTCCGCGTTTAAAACAAGCTCCTGTGGCGAGGGGATTCAGCGAAACGTCGCACCGCCCCGCTGGGCTGCAAAGCATCCCCAAGCAGCAGACTCAATTCTGCCGGAAACATCGAGTCGTCTGGCTTTAGGGCCGCTGCGCGCCCCAGCGGGGATGAATCCCCTCGCCACAGGGAGATCATCGCCTTGGGGAATCTGTGGCCTACCGCGGCTCGATATGCGCAATCATCAGTTGCACCGTTTCCTGCCCGCGAAACTCATTGAGGTCGAGCTTATAGGCCAGTTCGACCCAGCGCACGGTCGGATTCGGCCAGACGTCGCGGTCGATGCCGAAGGCGATACCATCAAGCTTCACCGAACCGCACTCGCTCTTGAGCACCACCTTCAGGTGCCGTTCGCCCACCACCCGCTGTTCCACCAGCTGGAACACGCCGTGGAACATCGGCTCTGGAAAATGCTGGCCCCAGGGACCGGCATGGCGCAGGGCCCGGGCCAGTTCCAGGTGGAATTCTTCCACCGCCAAGGTGCCATCCGACAACAGCCGTCCGGTCAGGTCTTCTTCACGCAACTGCCTGCGCACTTCCGCGTCGAAAGCCTCGGCGAACAACGGGAAGTTCGCCTCCGGCAACGACAGCCCCGCCGCCATGGCATGGCCGCCGTACTTGCTGATCAGGGTCGGATGCTGCGCCGCCACGACGCTCAGGGCGTCGCGAATATGAAACCCCTGCACCGAACGGCCAGAGCCCTTGAGCATGCCGTCCCCAGCATCGGCAAACGCAATGGTCGGACGGAAGTAACGATCTTTCATGCGCGAGGCGAGGATGCCGATGACGCCCTGGTGCCACTGTGGATCGAACAGGCACAGACCGAACGGCATCGACTCCACCGGCAGCTCCTTGAGCTGGGCCAGCGCCTCACGCTGCATGCCCTGCTCGATGGATTTGCGGTCCTGGTTCATGCCATCCAACTGCGCGGCCATCTCCCGGGCCAGCGCCTCGTCGCCGGTGAGCAGGCATTCGATGCCCAGGCTCATGTCGTCCAGACGCCCCGCCGCATTCAGGCGCGGGCCGAGGATGAATCCGAGATCGGTCGAGGTAATGCGCGAGTGATCACGCTTGGCCACTTCCAGAATGGCTTTGATACCCGGGCGGGCGCGTCCGGCGCGAATGCGTTCCAGGCCCTGGTGCACGAGGATCCGGTTGTTGGCGTCCAGGGGCACCACGTCGGCCACACTGCCCAGGGCCACCAGGTCCAGCAGTTCGCCGATGTTCGGCTGCGGTTTACTGACGTACCAGCCCAGGCTGCGCAACCGTGCGCGCAGGGCCATCAGCACGTAGAAAATCACCCCGACTCCGGCCAGCGCCTTGCTCGGGAACTCACAGCCCGGCTGGTTCGGATTGACGATGGCATCGGCCGCCGGCAACTCGGAGCCCGGCAAGTGGTGGTCGGTCACCAGCACCTTGAGCCCTGCCGCTTTCGCCGCCGCCACGCCTTCCACGCTGGAAATGCCGTTGTCCACGGTGATCAGCAGTTGCGGCTCGCGGGTCAGGGCGACTTCGACGATTTCCGGGGTCAGCCCGTAACCGTATTCGAAGCGATTGGGCACCAGATAATCGACATGGGCCGCCCCCAGCAAGCGCAACCCCAACAGGCCCACGGTACTGGCCGTCGCACCGTCGGCATCGAAGTCACCGACGATCAGGATTCGTTGGCGTTGCTCCAGGGCCACCACCAGCAGGTCCACCGCCGCATCGATGCCCTTGAGCTGCTGATAAGGAATAAGACGCGCCAGGCTCTTGTCCAGCTCAGCCTCGGACTGCACGCCACGCGCCGCGTACAGGCGGGTCAGCAGGGGCGGCAGGTCACCGAGAAACGGCAGGGTGGCGGGGAGCTGGCGGGGTTCTATGCGCATGGGGTGACAGACATTTCTCTATAAATTATGGGAGTTCTGGCGAAGAAGCTTCTGTGGGATCAACCACGCTCGCCCAGCAACCACTGCAACTGGACTTCATGCTGCCCACGGTCGTCAGTCACGAACATCGTCCCCTCACTGATCATCACATCCCACTTGATCACGCGAGGCATGTCCTGGGCCAGGGTTTCCAGCACGTCCTGGGGCACAGCAGCGATGTTGACGTTCTTCAGGTTTTTCACCGCCGGAATCACCTTGCCCTCCCAGACCCGCAGGCTGCCATAGGCCAGCAGGCTGGTGCGTTCGGTACGACGCGAGCACCAGGTCAGGCGATCGACGTCGGGTTGGCCGACTTCGATCCAGTGCAATACGCGGTCATCCAGGCTCTTTTCCCACAGCGCAGGTTCATCGACATCTGACAGACCGCGACCAAACGACAGCAACTCGTTGTACCAGAGCGCGTAGGCCAGCAGCCGCACGGTCATGCGTTCCTCGGTTTCCGAAGGATGGCGGGCGATGGTCTGCTTCACATTCTCATAGACATTACGGTCGAGGTCGGTGAGGTTCAGTTCAAACTTATAGGTCGTGGACGGCTGGGCCATGAACGGGCTTCTTGATACGTGGAAAGGCGGCAAGTCTAACCGATGACACGGCAAATCCACGAATTGCCGACCATCAACCTGCGGCGACTGACGCTGGCCTATGATAAAACGCTCTATTCGTTTCGTTTTGTCCTACAGGATCTTTCATGTCGCTCACAGCCAAACCCCTTGCTGGCGTCAAAGTCATCGAACTCGGCACCCTGATCGCCGGGCCTTTTGCCTCGCGGATCTGTGCCGAATTCGGTGCCGAAGTGGTCAAGGTCGAATCGCCCGATGGCGGTGATCCGCTGCGCAAGTGGCGCAAGCTGTATGAAGGCACCTCCCTGTGGTGGTTCGTCCAGGCGCGCAACAAGAAATCCCTGACCCTGAACCTGAAACACCCCGACGGTCTGGCGATCCTGAAACAGCTGATCGGTGAGGCCGACATCCTGATCGAGAACTTTCGTCCCGGCGTGCTGGAAAAACTCGGCCTGGGCTGGGATGTGCTGCATGCGCTGAACCCGAAACTGGTGATGGTGCGTCTCTCCGGTTTCGGCCAGACCGGACCGATGAAAGACCAGCCCGGGTTTGGCGCGGTGGGCGAATCCATGGGTGGCTTGCGCTACATCACCGGGTTCGAAGACCGGCCGCCGGTGCGCACCGGGATTTCCATCGGTGACTCCATCGCCGCCCTCTGGGGCGTGATCGGTGCGCTGATGGCCTTGCGTCACCGGGAAGTCAACGGCGGCACCGGCCAAGTGGTGGACGTGGCGTTGTACGAGGCGATTTTCGCCATGATGGAAAGCATGGTGCCGGAGTTCGACGTGTTCGGTTTCATCCGCGAGCGCACCGGCAATATCATGCCCGGCATCACCCCATCGTCCATCCACACCAGCGCCGACGGCAAGCATGTGCAGATTGGTGCCAACGGCGATGCGATCTTCAAGCGTTTCATGCAGATCATCGGCCGTGACGACCTGGCCAATGAACCGCAACTGGCCAGCAACGACGGGCGTGACGGCCGCCGCGACGAGTTGTACGGCGTTATCGATCGCTGGGTCAATTCACTGCCGCTCGATACCGTTATCGAACAGTTGAACCGGGCCGAAGTGCCGGCCAGCCGGATCTTCAGCGCCGAAGACATGTTCAGCGACCCGCAATTCCTCGCCCGTGAAATGTTCCTGCAAGCCAAGCTGCCGGACGGCAAGGCGTTCAAGATGCCGGGCATCGTACCGAAACTTTCCGACACACCGGGCAGCGCCGAATGGGTCGGGCCAACGCTCGGGGAACACAATGCCCAGGTGCTCGGCGAGCTTGGCTACGATGCGCAGCAGATCGCTCGCCTGCGCATGGAGGGGGCAATTTAAGGTGCCCACGCCGTTTTCCGCCAGGCAAAAAGAAACCCCGAGAAGTGGGGAGACGACTCGGGGTTAAACGTGACCATTCGAGGTCCGTGCAACAAGCGACAAGCACCGGAGCACAATGCTTGATCTTGTTGGTAAAAGGTCTGACTCACCAGGGGGTAGGAAGGTTCCCACAACCTGCCATTCAATTCGCTGCGGTCATGACCTTGTCGCGAGCCAGATTGCGCAGTGCCGCGATCACACAGGGCTCCAGGCGCCCCTCGACGATCAGTACATCACGATGCAGACCATCGACCACATCCGTCAGTTGACGCTTGTCGGTCAACTGCGCCTGATTGAACACCCGCTCAACCATGATGGCTCCAGAAGCATTCTTCAGCGTCACCAGGCATTCGCCACCGGCGCCGGAGGGAGTCAGCGTGACCTGATACGGGCTCAAAGCCTCACCCAGCAATAGGCTGATACTTTCCATTCGATCACCCTTCAATAGTCCGAAAACAACTGCATGTGCACAGTAAGTGACCGTGGGCCGCAGCAGAAAGTTCGTCAGCGTACCGAACCGGCCAGTTCAACCGAGCATGCGCGTTCAATATGACAGGGAAACAACAGCCTTCGCAGACAACCATTTTCGTTGCGTGCCTGTATCAGGCCCGGAGCCTATCCGAACGTCGCCATCGCCGCCCGGCATCGCTCCAGCCCCCCAGGAGACCACGCAACTGTCCATCGGCACCGTAGAACGGCACCGACCAATGGTAGATATCCCGTAATCCGCTGTTGAACATCACCCGGCGGTCACTGAACCGGGACTGTCCCGTGCGCAGTTGCTCCATCATTTCCCCATGCAGCAACTCGGCCGTGGCCGCCGGAAACGCCGCGGAATCGGTCAGGCGGGTACCGCGCAGTTTCTCGAAGCGGGTCGCGAACTGTTCTTCGTAGCTTTTGTTGCACATGAGCAGCCGCCCTTCCAGATCACGGATGAAAATCGGATCGGGAATGGCGTCCATCAAGGCGCTCTGGAGCATCAACTGATCGTTAAGGACCGCCTCGGCCCTGAGGCGCTGATCAATCTGTATTTGCAGGCGCCGATTCCATAGCAGCGACAGCAGGCCGAACACCCCGAAGACGACGACGCACCAGTAGCCCCACTGGGACACCCGCCGCCAGAGCGATGGCGCCTTGCCGGGGACGACACCCGCCATCCACTTGGAACGCAGGGCACGCATTTCCTCGGCCGGGAACGCTTCCAGTGCCTTGTTCAGAATACTCAGCAGCGGCAGCAGATCCTGACGTACAGCCAGATAGTCCGGTTCCCACTTGCCATCAAGGTTTCTTCCTACTTTCAACTGCCCGGCCGGATAGAGATGCACCCCGGTTTCGTTTTCGATGGTGGCATGGGCTTCCCCACTTTCCACCAGCGCCCGCGCCTCTGCATAGGTCTTGACCGTGCGTAGCTGGACGGTGGGGTAATCGCGGCGGATTTCCGCTTCCAATGCATGCCGGGCCGGCAGCGCCAGGACCTTGCCCTTGAGCTGCTCCAGCGAATGGAGCGCCGGCTCCCCGTCACGGCCGACGAATACCCAGCCGGAACCACCGAATGCGTGACTGAAATTGAGGAAGTCCCGGCGTTCGTCGTTCATCGCCATGGTGGTCGTCATATCGGCCTCGCCCCGCTCCAGCATCGCCAGCAACTGGTCGGGGGAGAACGACTCCCGGTGCACGAACTCCAGGCCCGTCATGCGTGCAATGCGCAGGAGGATGTCGTTGTTCAGCCCGTTCCACTGCCCACGTTCATTCTTGAACAGGTACAACGGAAACTGCATCGAGGCCACGATGACCCTGGGGTGCTCCTCGATCCACTGCAATTCCTGCGCGTCCAGCACCAGTTGCTCGCCGGACTGAAACGGCGGCGCTTCAAAGGCTGCCAATTGTGCCGCCCCGCCCCATTGCATCCAGCACATCAGGGCCAACCCTGTCATCCAGCTCAACGCTGGTTTGCATTTGATAAAAAACAACATCTGCATTTCCTTCGAGATGACTCGCCCGTCCCTCCAAGGGGCGAAAACCCGATCAGTTTGGCATGCAGAAACAAGAAAGCCCGTCAGGAGACGGGCTTCAAAATGTGACAGGTTTCAGCGATCAGAGAGGCTTGCCGCGGTTGCCATGCTGACTGACAAAGGCCTGTACGGCTTTCAGGTCATTCGGCAGCACGGTGCAGCGCTCTTCTCGCTCAAACAAATCCGAAAGATGTGCAGGTAGTTCAAGCGCTTTTCCTACACCAGCTTTCTCCACCGCTTCCGGAAACTTGACCGGGTGAGCGGTGCCCAGAATCACCATGGGGATGTCCAGGCTGCGGCGGCACTCACGGGCGGCCCTTACACCGATGGCCGTGTGCGGATCGAGCAATTCGCCGCTCTGTTCGAACACCTCGGCAATGGTCTCGCAGGTTTGCGCGTCGTCCACCGCCAGGGAATCGAACAGCTTGCGAGCTTCGGTCCAGCGCTCGGCCTCGACGCTGAAACCGCCACCCTGACGGAAACTGTCCATCAGGCCGGCAATCGCCGCGCCGTTGCGACCATGCAGGTCGAACAGCAAGCGTTCGAAGTTCGACGACACCATGATGTCCATCGACGGCGACAGCGTGGCGTGCAGGGTTTCCTTGACGTACTGGTTGCCGCTCATGAAGCGGTGCAGGATGTCGTTGCGGTTGGTGGCGACGATCAGTTGATTGATCGGCAGGCCCATGTTGCGCGCCAGGTAGCCGGCGAAGATGTCGCCGAAGTTGCCGGTAGGCACAGAGAACGACACCGAACGGGCCGGACCGCCCAGCTGCAGGGCCGCGTGGAAGTAATAAACGATCTGGGCCATGATCCGCGCCCAGTTGATCGAGTTCACTGCCACCAGCCGCGTGCCCTTGAGGAAACCCTGGTCGGCGAAACTCGCCTTGACCATTTCCTGGCAGTCATCGAAGTTGCCTTCGATGGCGATGTTGTGGATGTTTTCACCGAAGATCGTCGTCATCTGCCGGCGTTGCACTTCCGAGACACGGTTGTGCGGGTGCAGGATGAAGATGTCGACGTTCTCGCAGTGCTTGCAGCCTTCGATGGCGGCCGAACCGGTGTCGCCGGAGGTAGCCCCGACGATGACCACACGCTCGCCACGCTTTTGCAGCACGTAGTCCAGCAGACGACCGAGCAGTTGCAGGGCGAAGTCCTTGAATGCCAGGGTCGGGCCGTGGAACAGTTCCATCACCCATTCGTTACCGTTGAGCTGACGCAGCGGCGCGATGGCGTTGTGGGAAAAGACACCATAGGTCTCCTCCAGGATCTTCTTGAAGTCGGCGTCCGGGATGCTGCCGGTGACGAACGGGCGCATGACCCGGAAGGCCAGCTCGTGATACGGCAGGCCGGCCCAGGAGGCGATTTCTTCCTGGGTGAAACGCGGCAGGTTTTCCGGCACATAGAGGCCGCCGTCCGTGGCCAGGCCGGCCAGCAGGACATCTTCGAAATTCAGGGCCGGTGCCTGGCCGCGGGTGCTGATATAGCGCATAAGGGCAAACCTTTGGTTTGAGCTTCGAGCTTCAAGCTACGAGCTACAAGTAGAAGCCGATCCGCTTTCAACTCGTAGCTTGTGGCTTGCCGCCTGCAGCTGAATTAATTCAGATGTTCGACGCGGATACGGACCACCGGACCCACGACGTCCTGCAGCGCCTCCAGCGCAGCGATGGCGTCGTTGATACGCTGCTCGACCACACGGTGGGTCAGCAGGATCATCGGCACCAGGCCGTCGTGCTCCTCGACTTCCTTCTGCATGATCGACTCGATGTTGATGCCGCGCTCCGACAGGATACTCGCCACCTGGGCCAGTACACCCGGATGGTCTTTGGCCTGGATGCGCAAGTAGTAGGCACTTTCGCACGCTTCGATCGGAAGAATCGGATGAGCCGACAGCGAGTCCGGCTGGAAGGCCAGGTGCGGCACACGGTTTTCCGGGTCGGAGGTCATGGCACGCACCACGTCCACCAGGTCGGCCACGACCGACGAGGCGGTCGGCTCCATGCCGGCGCCGGCGCCGTAGAACAGCGTCGAGCCGGAGGCGTCGCCGTTGACCATCACGGCGTTCATCACACCGTTGACGTTGGCGATCAGGCGGTCGGCCGGGATCAGGGTCGGATGCACACGCAGCTCGATGCCGCTGGCGGTGCTACGGGCCACACCCAGGTGCTTGATGCGGTAGCCCAGGGCTTCGGCGTAGTTCACGTCAGCAGTGGTCAGCTGGGTGATGCCTTCGGTGTAGGCCTTGTCGAACTGCAACGGGATACCAAAGGCAATGGACGCCAGGATCGTCAGCTTGTGCGCCGCGTCGATGCCTTCCACGTCGAACGTCGGGTCGGCCTCGGCGTAACCCAGGGCCTGGGCTTCGGTAAGCACGTCCTCGAAGGTCCGGCCTTTCTCGCGCATTTCGGTAAGGATGAAGTTACCGGTGCCGTTGATGATGCCGGCGACCCAATTGATGCGGTTGGCCGACAGGCCTTCGCGGATGGCCTTGATCACCGGGATACCACCGGCCACGGCGGCTTCGAACGCCACGATCACGCCTTTTTCACGGGCCTTGGCGAAAATTTCGTTACCGTGCACGGCGATCAGGGCCTTGTTGGCGGTGACCACGTGCTTGCCGTTCTCGATGGCCTTGAGCACCAACTCACGGGCCACGGTGTAGCCACCCATCAACTCGATGACGATATCGACTTCAGGGTTGGCCGCCACGGCGAATACATCGTTGGTAATCGAAATACCGGTCGTCTGGAACTGAGGCTTTGGCGTACGCATGGCAATTTGTGCCACTTCGATTCCACGCCCGGCACGGCGGGCAATCTCCTCGGCGTTACGCTGAAGTACGTTGAAGGTGCCGCCACCGACGGTACCTAACCCACAGATGCCTACTTTGACCGGATTCACTCTTGACTCCCCATGAAACGGCCGACGCAAGGTCGGCCGTGAAATACAGCCGCGCAGCAACGCGGCTCTGCGTTTAACGGCCCGACGAAGATTTTCGCCGAGCCATGCTCTTCATCAGCACATTGCCCATGATTATTTCGCGCCGAGGGCCAGTTTGGCGACTTGCGGCGCCGGCTGGTAGCCCGGAATTACCTGACCATCCGCCAAAACAATTGCCGGCGTACCGTTCACGCCTATTGACTGGCCCAGGGCAAACTGCTTGGAAACCGGGTTCTCGCACTTGGCGGCCTTGATTTCCTTGCCATCGACCATCTTGTCCATGGCCGCTTTCTTGTCTTTGGAGCACCACACGGCCTGCAACTGCTCGTCGCCCGGCGAGCCCAGGCCCTGGCGCGGGAACGCGACGTAGCGCACTTCAATGCCGCGCTTGTTCAGCTCCGGCACTTCGGCATGCAGTTTGTGGCAGTACGGGCACGTGGTGTCGGTGAACACCGTGATATGGGACTTGGTTTCGCCCACCGCCGGGTAGACCACGGTTTCGGCAACCGGAATGCCGTTGATCAGCTTGGAAACGCCCTGGCGCTCGGTCAGCTCGGTGAGGTTGACCGGCTTGCCATCCTTGAGCTCGAACAGGTTGCCCTGGACGATGTATTGACCGTCGGCGCTGGCGTAGAGCACGCGGCTGCCCTTGAGCTTGACTTCATACAGGCCGGACATCGGGCTGGCGGAAATGGCTTCGATCGGTACTTCGAGCTGAAGGTTTTCCAGGCTCTTGCGAATAGCCTTGTCCGCCGCATCATCGGCGATGGCAAAGGTGCTGGCCAACGCGATGGCAGCGGCGGTGAACATCTGGATCAAACGCATGGGAACTCCTGAGGCGAACAAATGGGACGGAGAACGCCAACCCGCAGATCTGGTTCCGGCCGCCCACTGTGCAAACCGGCCAAGCCTACCACATAAGGCCCGCGTGGCCGAATGCCGTTGATGCAAGGCATTGGCTTGTGCATATCCAACCCTGTGGGAGCGAGCCTGCTCGCGATAGCGGCAGCACATCAACATGGATGCAAGCTGACCCACCGCTTTCGCGAGCAGGCTCGCTCCCACAGAGGAATTTCGGGGGCCAACAAAATCGGAGCCCCACAGTCGGGCGGTGCATCTCCCTCAACCGCGCGGATGATGCCTGGCATGCAGTTCCTGCAACCGCGCCCGGGCGACGTGGGTGTAGATCTGGGTGGTGGACAGGTCGCTGTGGCCCAGCAGCATCTGCACCACCCGCAGGTCGGCGCCGTGGTTGAGCAGGTGCGTGGCAAAGGCATGGCGCAAGGTGTGGGGCGAAAGGGATTTGCTGATCCCGGCGACCTTGGCCTGGTGCTTGATGCGGTGCCAGAAGGTCTGGCGGGTCATCTGGTCGCCGTTACGGCTCGGAAACAATACGTCGCTGGGGCGCCCACCCAGCAGTTCATGGCGACCGTCCCGCAGATAGCGCTCGACCCAGATGATCGCCTCCTCGCCCATCGGCACCAGGCGCTCCTTGCTGCCCTTGCCCATCACCCGCAGCACACCCTGGCGCAGGTTGACCTGCTCCAGCGTCAGGCTGATCAACTCGGTGACACGCAGGCCGCAGGCATACAGAACCTCCAGCATGGCCCGGTCGCGCTGGCCGATGGCTTCGCTGAGGTCCGGCGCCGCCAACAGCGCCTCCACATCGGCTTCCGACAGGGACTTGGGCAGCGGACGCCCCAGCTGTGGCATCTCCACGCGTAAGGTCGGATCCACCGCGATCAGTTTTTCCCGCAGCAAATAACGATAAAACCCACGCAGGCCGGAGAGAAACCGTGCAGTTGAGCGCGGCTTGTAGTTCTGCTCCAGGCGCCATGCCAGGTGATCGAGGATCAGTTCCCGTCCGGCATTGGCCAGTTCCAGGTTTTTCTCCTGCAACCAGCCATTGAACAGCGCCAGGTCGCTGCGGTAAGCGTCACGGGTATTGTCAGACAGGCCTTTCTCCAGCCACAGGGCGTCGAGAAACTGGTCTATCAGTGGATGATCGATGGCTGGCATAAAGACTCTTGGCAGATGCGCATGCACGCCGCATCAGTACGAAAAAGAAAGTACGCAGGGTGCTCAAAGAGCAAATCGCAGGCAACAAAAAAGCAGCCCTCAGGCTGCTTTTTTTGCATCGGAAGCTGGACTCAGGCCAGTTTTTCCTTGATGCGAGCTGCTTTACCGGACAGGTCGCGCAGGTAGTACAGCTTGGCTTTACGCACGTCACCGCGACGCTTCACAGCCATGCTGTCGATTTGCGGGCTGTAGGTCTGGAAAGTACGCTCTACGCCAACACCGTTGGAGATTTTACGAACGGTGAAAGCACTGTTCACGCCACGGTTACGCTTGGCGATAACGACGCCTTCGAACGCTTGCAGACGGGAACGGTCACCTTCCTTCACTTTCACCTGAACGACAATGGTGTCGCCCGGGGCAAAGGTAGGGATTTCTTTGGTCATCTGCTCTGCTTCGAGTGCAAGGATGATTTTGTTAGTCATGCTGTGCTCCTAAGGCAAGTCTCGGACTTACCATCGATACGTTGTTAACTATCGTCCCGCTCGCGGATGTATTCCTCGAGCAGCTTCTTCTCTTCTCCAGAAAGCGAGCGGCTTTCCAGAAGATCGGCGCGTCGTTCCCAGGTCCGACCAAGGGACTGCTGTAAACGCCAACGCCGGATGTGCGCGTGGTTGCCACTTAGCAACACGTCGGGAACACGCTGATCCGCATACACCTCCGGTCGGGTGTAGTGCGGGCAATCCAGCAGACCATCCGTAAAGGAATCTTCCTCAGCGGAATCTGCATGCCCTAAAGCTCCAGGCAGCAGTCGTGTAACCGCATCGATCAGGACCATCGCCGGCAGCTCGCCGCCAGACAGTACATAGTCGCCAACCGACCACTCTTCATCGACATGAGCTTCAATGAAACGCTCGTCAATGCCTTCGTAACGACCGGCAATCAGGATCAATGCATCCGAACTCGCCAGTTCGCGTACCGCCGACTGAGTCAGCTGGCGGCCTTGGGGCGACAGGTAGATCACCTTCGCACCCTCCCCGGCTGCCGCCCTGGCCTGAACCAGTGCATCTTCCAGGGGCTTGATCTTCATCACCATGCCCGGACCACCGCCAAACGGGCGATCGTCCACAGTGTGATGCCGATCCGTGGTGTAGTCCCGCGGATTCCAACAGGTCAGCTGCAACAGCTCCTGTTTCACCGCGCGGCTGGTTATGCCGTACTCGCTGATGGCGGAAAACATCTCGGGAAACAATGTGATGACTTCAACGCGCAAATTGGCCACGTTCAGAAATCCGCATCCCATTCCACCTTCATCTCGCCTGCTTCCAGGTCAACGGCCAACACGCACTGCCCGGTATAGGGCAACAGGCGTTCGCGATCATCCAGGCTGCCGACGCAAGGCTTGACCACCATGACATCGTTCGAACCGGTCTCGAGCAGGTGATCGATTTTCCCGAGCAATTGCCCGAGGTGGTCGATGACCTTCAGACCCACCAGCTGGTACCAGTAGTACTCGCCGTCGGTCAGTTCAGGGAACAGGTTGCGCGGCACACAGATCTCATAACCGGCCAGAAGGCGTGCTTCTTCACGATCATCGAGATCCTTGAGCTTTGCGACCAGGAACTTGTCGTTCCCGCGTCCGCTGACCAGCTCAACCTGTTTCACACTGCCTTCGCGCTTGAGCGTCCAGGCCTTGTAGTCCAACAGGTTCTTGATCGGATCAGTAAAGGAATAAACCTTCACTTCGCCGCGAACGCCATGTACAGAATAGATTTTGCCGACAACGATCAGATCATCAGCATCTTTTGGCGTCGCGTTCATATTGCTCAGGCCGCAGCCTTAGCCGATTCCTTCAACAACTGAGCAACGCGCTCAGAAGGTTGTGCACCAACGCTCAGCCAGTAGGCAACGCGCTCTTGGTTCACGGACAGACGAACTTCCTGACCACGGGCGATAGGGTTGAAGAAACCAACCTGCTCTTTGTGGGAACCGTCACGCGGGTTGCGGCTGTCGGTTACGGTCAGGTGGTAAAACGGGCGCTTTTTGGAGCCGCCAAGGGCAAGACGGATTGTTAGCATGTGAACATCGTTCCTGTAGTCGGTGCTGCAAATCTAAATGCACAGCGGGCATGGGTGCCCGAAAGGCCGCATATTCTAAGGAATATCCAGACTTTTGCAAATGACTTTTTCCGGCGACTGCCGGCCTGCCATTCAGATCTGCCACGGTCAGCGCCCGCCGATGACGGGTTGGCTGGAGATCCCACGTCGCCGTGGGCTGCACCGGCATGACTGCCGGTGCCTGGATTCTTACATCTTGGGCATGCCGCCGCCGGGCAGCATGCCGCCCATGCCGCGCATCATCTTGGCCATCCCGCCCTTGGCGGAGAACTTCTTCATCATCTTCTGCATCTGCTTGTGCTGCTTGATCAAGCGACCGATGTCCTGCACCTGGGTGCCGGAACCCATGGCGATACGGCGTTTGCGCGAACCGCTGATCAGCTCAGGGTCGCGGCGCTCGGCCGGGGTCATGGAGTTGATGATGGCTTCCATCTGCTTGAACTGCTTTTCAGCCGCGCCCTGGGCGTTGCCCATCTGCGCCAGGTTCACGCCGCCGATGTTCGGCAGCTTGTCCATGAGCCCGCCGAGGCCGCCCATGTTCTTCATTTGTTGCAGCTGGTCGCGGAAGTCTTCGAGGTCGAAGCCCTTGCCCTTCTTCAGTTTCTTCGCAAGCTTGTCGGCTTTTTCCTTGTCGAGGGTCTGCTCGGCCTGCTCGATCAGGCTGAGCACGTCGCCCATGCCCAGGATGCGCGAAGCGATACGCTCGGGGTGGAACGGTTCGAGCGCTTCGCTCTTCTCGCCCATACCGATGAACTTGATCGGCTTGCCGGTGATGGCCCGTACCGACAGCGCGGCACCGCCACGGGCGTCGCCGTCGACCTTGGTCAGGATCACGCCGGTCAGCGGCAGCGCATCGCCAAATGCCTTGGCGGTGTTGGCCGCGTCCTGGCCGGTCATGGCGTCGACCACGAACAGGGTTTCCACCGGCTTGACCGCGGCATGCAGCGCCTTGATCTCGCCCATCATCTCTTCATCGATGTGCAGGCGACCGGCGGTGTCGACGATGACCACGTCGATGAACTTGAGCTTCGCTTCCTTGATAGCGGCCTGGGCGATGTCTACCGGCTTCTGGCTCAGGTCGGACGGGAAGAACGTCACGCCGATGTCGTTGGCCAGGGTTTCCAGCTGCTTGATCGCCGCCGGACGGTAGACGTCCGCGGACACCACCATCACCGACTTCTTCTTGCGCTCCTTGAGCAGGCGCGCCAGCTTGCCGGCGGTGGTGGTCTTGCCCGCGCCCTGCAGGCCGGCCATCAGCACCACGGCCGGCGGCACTGCGCTCAGGTTCAGGTCTTCGTTGGCGGCGCCCATCAGGCTTTCGAGTTCGGCCTGGACGACCTTCACGAACGCCTGGCCCGGCGTCAGGCTGCGCGACACCTCGGTGCCAACGGCGCGTTCCTTGACCGAATTGACGAAGTCCTTGACCACCGGCAGGGCGACGTCGGCTTCGAGCAACGCCATGCGCACTTCGCGCAGGGTGTCTTTGATGTTGTCCTCGGTCAGCTTCGCCTTGCCGGTGACATGGCGCAGCGTCTGCGAGAGACGGTCTGTCAGGTTTTCAAACATGCGCGATCCTTTCAGGCCCGGGTAAGGCCGGGATAATGGCGGCCCAGACCGTGAAAAATATGCTCGGCGAGCCTGCGGCGTGGGCAGGTCGCGGATTATAGCGAAGAAGCGTGCCGCGTACACCTCGCGGCGGTCTTTCGTGCAGGATGGGTTCTATGCCAAACTCAGCGCCTTTCGGGCTTGCCTAACAGGATTTATGCTCCCCTTGTCACCCAGCTTGCTTGCCTCCCTCGCCGCCGCTTGCCTTTATGCCGCTGCGACCCTCTATCAAGGCACTCGCCTGGCCTCCGGCGCCAAGGCGAACAAACGCCTGCTGGTCACGCTCGGCGTGCTGGCGGTGCTTGGCCACGCGGCCAGCCTTTTTACCCACCTGATGACGCCGATCGGCCTGGGCCTGGACTTTTTCAACGCCGCCAGCCTGATCGCCGTCGCCGTGATCGCGCTGACGCTGCTGGCCTGCTCGCGCATCCCGGTGGAAAACCTGCTGGTGCTGCTCTTCCCGCTGGGGCTGGCGACGGTGCTGCTGGCGCAGTTCGCGCCGTCGGGCACGGTGCAGGTCATCGACGAAGAGCCGGGCATCCTCGCCCATATCCTGCTGTCGATCCTCGCCTATGGCCTGTTCACCATCGCGGTGTTCCAGGCCTTGCTGCTGCTGGTGCAGGACCATCAGCTCAAGAACAAGCACCCGTCCGGGCTGATCCGCAACTTCCCGCCGCTGCAGACCATGGAGAGCCTGCTGTTCGGTTTCCTCTGGGCCGGCTGGACCCTGCTGTCGATGTCGCTGATTTCCGGCTGGCTGTTCGTCGAGAACCTGTTCGCCCAGCACCTGGTGCACAAGACCCTGCTTGCCTGCCTGGCATGGGTGGTGTTCAGCGTGCTGCTGTGGGGCCGCAACCGTCTCGGCTGGCGCGGTCATAAAGCCATTCGCTGGACCCTGGCCGGTTTCTGCCTGCTCATGCTGGCGTACTTCGGCAGCAAACTGGTCCGTGAATACATCCTGCATATCTGACGGACGGCACTGATGGATAGGTTGCCCGCGGGGCCGCTGTTCGCTGTACTGGTCGTGCTGATCCTCTGGGCGGCCCTGTTTACTGCCGTCGAAGCCGCCCGGCACCACTTGCTGGCCCAGCGCAAGGCGTCGCGGGCCGGCGACAAGCCGCTGGCGAGGCTGGACTTCCCCCTGACCAGCCTGATTCTGTGCAACACCCTGTGCCGCGCCCTGGCGCTGGTGATCGGCACCTTGCTGGCGATCTTCACCTGGCTGGAAAACGGCCCCTGGATTGCCTGGCTCGCCATCAGCGCGGTGCTGCTGGTTTTCGCCGACTACCTGCCACGCACCCTGGCCACCCGTCATCCCGACGCGGTACTGACACTGGGCAACGCCTTGCTTGGCGTGCCATTGAAGCTGATCTACCCCCTGGCCTGGCTGTTGAACGGCCTCAGTGAGTTGCTGTTGCGACCTTTCGCTCGCAAGGCCAGTGCAGTCCAGCAAAGCGACGACGAAATGCCCGCTCCGGCGCGCGTCGAGCATGAACATGAGCAGAACACCGGGCGTGCGCATGCGGTTTCCGGCATCCATGCCCTGGACAACATCACCGTCAACGACATCCTGGTACCACGCAGCGAAGTCGATGGCATCAACCTCGACGACCCTATCGGGGAAATCATCGAGCAGTTGCTCCTGAATCGCCGGACCCGGCTGCCGGTGTTCCACAGCGATATCAACCAAGTCGAAGCGGTACTTAATACCCGCCAGATCCGCCACCTGCTGGCGGACGCGAGCCTGACCCAGGAGGCGCTGCTGGCCGCTTGTCACGAGCCTTACTTCGTACCCGAGAGCACACCGCTGCAACTGCAATTGCTGAACTTCCACAAGCAGCAGCGGCGCCTGGGCATGGTGGTGGACGAATACGGCGAAGTGCTGGGCATCGTCACCCTGGAAGACATCCTCGAAGAAATCGTCGGCGAGTTCGAAAGCGAGCACAGCCTCGACAACCCTCACGTCCATCCGCAGCCGGACGGTCGCTTGATGATTGATGGCGCGGCATCGATTCGCGAACTGAACAAGAGCCTGGGCTGGCACTTGCCCTGCGACGGCCCCAAGACCCTCAACGGGCTGGTGACCGAGGCGCTGGAAAGCATTCCCGAAAGCCCGGTGTGCCTGAAAATCGGCCGCTATCGCCTGGAAATCATCGAAACCGTGGACAACCGCGTCAGCCAGGTACTGGTGTGGCATAACAGTTCGGTGCCGGTGATCGTCTGAGCTTCCCCTGTGGCGAGGGGATTTATCCCCGTTGGGTCGCGCAGCGGCCCTGAAACCAGGCTACTCGGTGCATCAGGCAGATTGAGTCGACTGTTCTGGGGCTGCTACGCAGCCCAGCGGGGATAAATCCCCTCGCCACAAAGTTCACCACAAGCGCCACCCCTAGCCGCTCAACCATAATAATTCGCTCCAACGGAGCACATGACTGTCAGGGATAACTGCATGACTACCACCACCTGCAACGACGCCGTGCCTGCCCAGCCGACGAACTCCGCCACCCGCGTGGCGACCGCGAGCTTCATCGGCACCGCCATCGAGTTCTACGACTTCTACGTCTATGCCACGGCTGCGGCCCTGGTGATCGGGCCGGTGTTCTTCCCACAGACCTCAGGCACGGCACAGATGCTGTCCTCCTTCCTGACCTTCGGCATCGCCTTCCTCGCCCGTCCGCTGGGTTCGGCGCTGTTCGGTCACTTTGGCGACCGGATCGGGCGCAAGTCCACGCTGGTGGCCTCGCTGCTGCTGATGGGCGTGTGCACCACGCTCATCGGCGTGCTGCCCGGGTACGCCAGCATCGGCGCCTGGGCACCGTTCCTGTTGTGCCTGCTGCGTTTCGGCCAGGGGCTGGGGCTGGGCGGTGAATGGGGTGGCGCGGCGTTGCTTGCCACCGAGAACGCCCCCAAGGGCAAGCGCGCCTGGTTCGGCATGTTTCCCCAGCTGGGCCCTTCCATTGGCTTCCTGGCGGCCAACGGGCTGTTCCTGACCCTGGCGATGAACCTCGACGACGAGCAGTTCCGCTCGTGGGGCTGGCGGATTCCGTTCCTGCTCAGTGCCGTGCTGGTGATTGTCGGCCTCTATGTGCGCCTCAAGCTCCATGAAACCCCGGTCTTCGCCAACGCCGTGGCCCGCCAGGAGCGGGTGAAAGTGCCGCTGGTCGAGCTGTTCAGCCAGTACTGGGCGCCGACATTGCTGGGCGCGGCGGCGATGGTGGTGTGTTATGCACTGTTCTATATCTCCACGGTGTTTTCCTTGAGCTACGGCGTCGCCACCCTCGGCTACAGCCGCGAGACCTTCCTTGCCCTGCTGTGTTTTGCCGTGTTGTTCATGGCCGCCGCCACGCCGTTGTCGGCCTGGGCCAGCGACCGCTTCGGGCGCAAGCCGGTGTTGGTCACCGGTGGCGTGCTGGCGATTGCCTCGGGCTTCCTCATGGAACCATTGCTGACCCAGGGTTCGACCGGCAGCGTGGCGCTGTTCCTGTGCATCGAGCTGTTCCTGATGGGCGTGACCTTCGCCCCCATGGGCGCCTTGCTGCCGGAGCTGTTTCCGACCCACGTGCGCTACACCGGCGCGTCGGCCGCCTACAACCTGGGCGGCATCGTCGGTGCCTCGGCCGCTCCGTTCTTTGCCCAGAAGCTGGTAGCGATGGGCGGTTTGAGCTATGTCGGTGGCTATGTATCTGCGGCCGCAGTGCTCAGCGTGATTGCGGTGCTGTGCCTGAAAGAGACCCGGTATAACGACCTGAACCGGGTCGCGTGAACCTGTAGGGGCTGGCGAGCCTGCGATCTTTTGATCTTGGTCTTTCGCTCTTGACTCAAGCGGCAGTGGAAAGATCGCAGCCTCGCTTCGCTCGACAGCTCCTACACAGCTCCTACACAGCATTACGAGCTGGTGGTGAAATAGCCGCTAACAATCGCCCACCATTGAAACCACCCCCCACCTGCCCCATCTAAGCTCCATACTCCATTGCGCAGGTGCCCCATGAGCGACCAGCACTCTACCGAAGCCACGAACGAATACGCTGACCCAGAACATATCGAACACACCGCCTCCGGCACCGGCCTGGCCCTGCCCGGCCAGAACCTGCCGGACAAGGTCTACATCATTCCCATCCACAATCGCCCGTTCTTCCCGGCCCAGGTACTGCCGGTCATCGTCAATGAAGAACCCTGGGCCGAAACCCTGGAGCTGGTGGCCAAGTCCGAACATCATTCCCTGGCGCTGTTCTTCATGGACACGCCCCAGGAAGACCCGCGCCATTTCGACACTTCGGCCCTGCCGCTGTACGGCACGCTGGTCAAGGTGCACCACGCCAGTCGCGAAGCGGGCAAATTGCAGTTCGTCGCCCAGGGCCTGACCCGCGTGCGCATCCGCACCTGGCTCAAGCACCATCGCCCACCGTACCTGGTGGAAGTCGAATACCCGCACCAGCCGAGCGAGCCGACCGACGAGGTCAAGGCCTATGGCATGGCGCTGATCAACGCGATCAAGGAACTGCTGCCGCTCAACCCGCTGTACAGCGAAGAGCTGAAGAACTACCTCAACCGCTTCAGCCCCAACGACCCGTCGCCGCTGACGGACTTCGCCGCCGCACTCACCTCCGCCACCGGCAATGAACTGCAGGAAGTGCTCGATTGCGTGCCGATGCTCAAGCGCATGGAAAAAGTCCTGCCGATGCTGCGCAAGGAAGTCGAAGTCGCACGGCTGCAAAAGGAGATCTCGGCAGAGGTCAACAGCAAGATCGGCGAACATCAGCGCCAGTTCTTCCTCAAGGAACAGCTCAAGGTCATCCAGCAGGAGCTGGGATTGACCAAGGACGATCGCAGCGCCGACCTCGAACAGTTCGAGCAGCGACTGCAGGGCAAGGTGCTGCCGGCCCAGGCCCAGAAACGCATCGAAGAGGAAATGAACAAGCTCTCCATCCTGGAAACCGGTTCACCGGAGTACGCCGTCACCCGCAATTACCTTGATTGGGCGACCTCGGTGCCGTGGGGCGTGTACGGCCAGGACAAGCTCGACCTCAAGCACGCGCGAAAGGTGCTTGACCAGCACCACGCCGGCCTGGGTGACATCAAGGATCGCATCCTGGAATTTCTCGCCGTCGGGGCCTACAAGGGCGAGATCAGCGGCTCTATCGTACTGCTGGTGGGGCCGCCGGGCGTGGGCAAGACCAGCGTGGGCAAATCCATTGCCGAGTCCCTTGGGCGACCGTTCTACCGCTTCAGCGTCGGCGGCATGCGCGACGAAGCCGAGATCAAGGGCCATCGGCGCACCTACATCGGCGCCCAGCCGGGCAAGTTGGTGCAGGCCCTTAAAGATGTCGAAGTGATGAACCCGGTGATCATGCTCGACGAGATCGACAAGATGGGCCAGAGCTACCAGGGCGACCCGGCCTCGGCACTGCTGGAAACCCTCGACCCGGAACAGAACGTCGAATTCCTCGATCACTACCTGGACATGCGCCTGGACCTGTCGAAAGTGCTCTTCGTCTGCACCGCCAATACCCTGGACTCGATCCCCGGCCCGCTGCTGGACCGGATGGAAGTGATTCGCCTGTCGGGCTACATCACCGAAGAAAAAGTCGCCATCGCCAGGCGCCACCTGTGGCCCAAGCAGTTGGCCAAGGCCGGCGTGTCCAAGGGCAGCCTGAGCATCAGCGACGGTGCCCTGAAAGCACTGATCGACGGCTACGCCCGCGAAGCCGGGGTGCGGCAGCTGGAGAAGCAACTGGGCAAACTGGTGCGCAAGGCGGTGATGAAGCTGCTCGACGAGCCGAAGGCGGTGATCAAGCTCGGGCCGAAAGACCTCGAGGCGTCCCTGGGCAAACCAGTGTTCCGCAACGAACAGGTGTTGTCCGGCGTCGGCGTGATCACCGGCCTGGCCTGGACCAGCATGGGCGGCGCGACCCTGCCGATCGAAGCCACGCGCATCCACACCCTCAATCGCGGCTTCAAGCTCACCGGGCAACTGGGGGAGGTGATGAAGGAGTCCGCGGAAATCGCCCACAGCTATGTCAGTTCGCACTTGAAGCAATTCGGTGGCGATCCGAAGTTCTTCGACGAAGCCTTCGTCCACCTGCACGTGCCCGAAGGCGCCACGCCCAAGGACGGCCCGAGCGCCGGGGTGACGATGGCCAGTGCCTTGCTGTCCCTGGCCCGCAACCAGCCACCGAAAAAAGGCGTCGCCATGACCGGCGAACTGACCCTCACCGGGCATGTGCTGCCGATTGGCGGGGTGCGCGAAAAGGTCATCGCGGCGCGCCGGCAGAAAATCCTCGAACTGATCCTGCCAGAAGCCAACCGGGGCAACTTCGAAGAACTGCCGGATTATCTGAAGGAAGGCGTCACGGTGCACTTCGCCAGGCGGTTTGCGGATGTGGCGAAGGTGTTGTTCTGAGGTTGATGTAGCGGCCGCACCGACCTCATCGCGAGCAGGCTCGCTCCCACAGTGGTTTTATGTTGGTCACCGAATTTGTGTTCAACAAATAACCCTGTGGGAGCGAGCCTGCTCGCGATGAGGCATCAGCAGCAGCACATCCTCAGCTGACACACCCCGTAGCATCTTCGGTTATGCTCCCCCATTCGTCGTGAATGCCGGAGCCCCCATGTCCCTCACCCGCCTGCTCATCCCCGTCAGCCTTGCCCTGTTGAGCGCTTGCGCCACGCAACCGAAAAACAACGTGACCGTGGAAAAACTCAGCGAATGCCCGGTGCGGCTCAACAACGGGCAGAACATGATCCTGAGCTTGCCCAGCAACCCGACCACCGGATACCGCTGGGCGATCCAGGACTCAGCGGGCGGCGTATTGAAGGCGCTGGGCCCCGAGGTCTACCGCAATCCGGAAGACGCCGGCATTGTCGGCGCCGCCGGCGTGTCGACCTGGCGCTTCCAGGCATTCGCCGCCGGTACCGGTCGGCTGCGCCTGACTTATCAACAGCCCTGGGCCCCTGAAGTGCCACCCGTGGAAACCTTCGACTGCGCCATTGCAGTGAATTGACAGTGGGGCGGCTGGCTGTAGGATGCAGTGCCGCCTTCTTGTTCAAAAAACGTGTTTCAGCCCGATGGTCGTCATGACGCTGGAGCTTTCAATGCCCGCGGAGTCGTCGTAGCTTTCGCGGTAGTTATCGGAACGACTCTTGAGGGTGAGATTGCCCTTTTTGTTCCGGGTGCGACTCCAAGTACTCTCCACGAAAACATTCGTGTTAGCGCTCATGAAATAGCCCAGGTTTGCTCCCAACGAATAATATTGTTGGTGCTTTGTTTTGCCGACAAACGTCTTATCGGCCAGGTAGTGCTCATCAACGTCAGTGGCAGAAGCCCAGCGGCTGTATTTGAATGCGCCTGCCATATCGAAACGTTTGTATCGGTAACCACCGGCCAACCCCACATAGGGGGTTTTGAAGTGCTGTTTGTAGCCAATGATCGTTACGTCCGCTGGAAACTCACCCGTGTATGCGCCGTTGTTGTAGCTAAAGGATCCCCCCTTGGAGGTGAAGCTGAAGCGGCGCTCCTGATACCCAGCCATCAGGCCCAGACGATAAGCCGGTTCATTCAATAACCAACCCTTGAAATTGAGATCGAATTCGTTGGCATACCGGAGGGTCGTGTCGGGGTGGACACTGCGGTCTGTCCACTGGCTTTGAGAGGCATCGACCCAGTCATCGTCATTCATGTAACCGTCCGTGCTGGTGATCGTCGTCCAGCCCGACGCCCCCAGTGACATCCAAGGCAGCACGTTCCAATCGAGAGAGCCTTTGATGACCGCTGCATTGCTGTACTTCCAGTCGAGCTGGCTGACCTTTCTCCCACCTTCCTCGGGTTCGTAGACTCGCTCGTGGGTCTGACCACTCAGAACCCCTGCATTGATACCAAGCGTAACTTTTTCATCTGTGTATAAGTGCCCCGTGCTATCAGCAGCGACTGGAAACGCAACCGTCGCGATTGTTGCAACTATAAAAAAGCGTATTCGCCCAGCCACTGTCATCCCTTGTGCAAACATTTGGAATCATCCCTGATGGATTGGTTTAAATTCAATCGCCGCATGGGTTATATCCGCACCGGCAGGTGTTTTTTAAGTTGGGCTTTTTATATCAACGCGTCTTTACTCAGCAAGAAACGAATCGAAAACGCGACTAAACAAAATGTGCCTGGAAGTTGCGTTGCTATTCACCTCGATCGGACTTCCGCTGTCACCCCGTAAGCCGATGAGCATGAGGGTGGGGTCCGGGCATCGATCAAAGATCACGCTTTGGCGCAGTAATTGGCTAAAATGCCCGCCTTTTCACCCTGCCGCTGGAACCGCCGTGAGCAAAGAGCCCGATCGCTTATTCGCCCAACCCCTGGCCCAAGTGCCTGACTTCGCCTTCAACGAGGACGTGGTGCGGGTGTTCCCGGACATGATCAAGCGCTCGGTGCCGGGTTATCCGACCATTGTCGAAAACCTCGGCGTGCTCGCCGCGCAGTTCGCCCAGCCAAACAGCGTGCTCTATGACCTGGGCTCTTCCCTGGGCGCGGTGACCCAGGCATTGCGCCGCCACGTGCGCACCGACGGTTGCCGGGTGATTGCTGTGGATAACTCCGCGGCCATGGTCGAGCGCTGCCGCGAATACCTCAACGGCCAGGACTCGATGTTCCAGGAGCTGCTACCGGTGGAGGTGATCGAGGGCGACATCCTGGCCCTGGAATTCCAGCCGGCCTCGGTGGTGGCGCTGAACTTCACCCTGCAATTCATCGCACCGGACCAGCGCACGGCGTTATTGAGCCGCATTCGCCAGGCCTTGCTGCCCGGTGGCGCCCTGATCCTGTCGGAAAAACTGCGCTTCAACGATGCACAGGAGCACGCGTTGCTCACCGACCTGCACGTGGCCTTCAAGCGCGCCAACGGCTACAGCGAGTTGGAAATCGCCCAGAAACGCAGCGCCATCGAAAACGTCATGAAGCCCGACAGCCTCGAAGAACACCGCGAACGCCTGCTGGCGGCCGGGTTCTCGAAAGTCGTGCCGTGGTTCCAGTGTCTTAACTTCGCCTCGTTGATTGCCTTGCCATGATTGATCTGTCCCCCCTCGCCCGCCGCCTGGCCGGCACGCCCCTGGCCGACTGGGCCGCTACGCTGCAGACGCAACTCGATACCAAAATGGAAAAGGGCCATGGCGACCTGGAGCGTTGGCAGAGTGCCCTCGACGCCTTGCCGATGCTGCAACCGAGCGAAATCGACCTGTTGAACGGCCTGACCCTCGACACCGATTGCAGCGACGAAACCCGTGCGCAGATGCGCACCGCGCTGATGGGCCTGTCGCCGTGGCGCAAGGGTCCGTTCGACCTGTTTGGCGTGCACGTGGACACCGAATGGCGCTCGGACTGGAAATGGTCGCGGGTGGCGCCGCACCTGGACCTGAAGGGCAAGCGCATCCTCGATGTCGGCTGTGGCAACGGTTACTACATGTGGCGGATGCTCGGCGCCGGGGCCGACACGGTGATCGGCGTCGACCCCAACTGGCTGTTCTTCTGCCAGTTCCAGGCGGTGCAGCGCTATCTGTCGCAGCCCAATGCCTGGCACTTGCCGTTCCCCTTCGAAGACCTGCCGCCGGATCTGGAAGGCTTCGACACGGTGTTTTCCATGGGGGTGTTCTACCATCGCCGCTCGCCTATCGAGCACTTGCTGGCCCTCAAGGACTGCCTGATCAAGGGCGGTGAGCTGGTGCTGGAAACCCTGGTGATCGAGGGCGACGAACATCAGGTGCTGGTGCCCGAGGACCGCTACGCGCAGATGCGCAACGTGTGGTTCCTGCCTTCGGTGCCGGCCCTGGAGCGCTGGCTGCGCCGCGCCGGTTTCAGCGATGTGCGCTGCGTCGACGTCAGCCTGACCACTGTTGAAGAACAGCGCGGCACCGAGTGGATGAAGTATCAGTCGCTGAGTGACTTTCTCGATCCCGATGACCACAGCAAGACCATCGAAGGCTTGCCGGCGCCGATGCGGGCGGTGATTGTGGCGCGTAAATAAATAGATCAAACAACCCCAAAACCCTGTGGGAGCGAGCCTGCTCGCGATAGCGGTGAATCAGTCAAAGGTGTGTTAACTGACACTCCGCTATCGCGAGCAGGCTCGCTCCCACAAGGGTTCAGCGTTTAGTCTGACGGTTTGGCCCTGCGCGCCTTGAAGAACTCGCTCAGCACCGTGCTGCATTCCTCCGCCAACACCCCCCCCTCGAACATCACCCGATGGTTCAGAAATGCCTGGCTGAAAAACTGCCCCTGGCTCTGCACGATGCCGGCCTTGGGCTCCAGGGCGCCGTAGACGACCCGGGCGATGCGGGAGTGGACGATCAGGCCGGCGCACATGCTGCACGGTTCGAGCGTCACATAGAGGGTGCTGCCGGGCAGGCGATAGTTGCTCACGGCCTGGGCGGCGGCGCGGATGGCGACCATTTCCGCATGGGCGCTGGGGTCGTGGCCGCTGATCGGGCAGTTGAAGCCGCGCCCGATGATCTCGCCGTCCTGCACCAGCACCGCGCCCACCGGCACCTCGCCCAGGGCCGCCCCTTGCGCGGCCAGCGCCAGGGCTTCGCGCATGAAGTCCTGGTCGCGGCTGCGGTCGATGATCCGGGCGGGGCGAATCTGGCGCATCACGCCACCTCGATGGCGGCCATCAGGCCGGTTTCCATGTGGTCGATCACATGGCAGTGGAACATCCACACACCCGGGTTATCCGCCACCAATGCCACCTGCGCCCGCTCGTTCTTGCCCAGCAGGTAGGTGTCGGTGAAATACGGAATGACCTTGTGGCGGTTGGACGCGATCACCTTGAAGCTCATCCCGTGCAAATGGACCGGATGCTGGTACTGGGTCATGTTCTTCAATTCGAAAATATAGCTCTGGCCCTTTTTCAGCGTGGCAATCGGCCGGTCGGCGCAGGTCTTGTCAGTAATGTCCCAGGCCTTGCCGTTGATCTGCCACAGGCTCGGTGGCTTGCCGTTGTCCGTGTCAACCGACACCGAACCGACCCACTCGAAATTGAAGTTGAGTTTCTCGGCATTGGCCAGGTCCGGCTCCGACACCGGGTTGGCCGGCAACGCGGGCGGCCATTGGGGCGGCGCATCATTGTTGGGCACTGAACGCAGGGTGCCCAGGCGCACCGGGCCGTTGCGCAACGACAGCTCTTCCCCGGCCGCCGGCGCCTTGATCGCCAGGCAGATGCGCATGCCCGGGCCGAGCCAGTATTCCTTGCCCAGCGGGCGCGGTTCGATGGGATTGCCGTCCAGGGCATAGATCTGCGCTTCGACCCCGGGAATGTTGATCCGGTAGGTCAGGGTATTGTCGAGGTTGAGCAGGCGCACCCGGGTGATCTGCCCGGCCGGCAGGTCGATCACCGCCTCCGGCACACCGTTGATGGTCGACAACCGCCCGGCCGTCCCGCCACGGGCCGCCTCGCGAGGGATGCTGAACTCTACAAACTCGCCCTGCTCATCCACATGCCAGCTCTTAAGGCTCAGGGTCTTTTCGTATTTGAAGCCGGTGGGCTCGCGCTCTTCAATGATCAGCGGCCCCACCAGCCCACGTCCCAGCTCTTCGCTGCTGTTGACGTGGGGGTGGTACCAATAGCTGCCGGCGTCCGGCACGCGGAATTTATAATCGAAGTATTCACCCGGCAGCACCGGCAGTTGCGAGACATACGGCACTCCGTCCATCTCCAGCGGCAGGCGGATGCCGTGCCAGTGGATGGTGGTGGCGACCGGCAGGTGATTGATGAAGCGTACCCGCAACCACTCGCCCTGACGCACCCGCAACTCAGTGCCCGGCGCCGATGGCCCAAAGGCCCAAGCCTGGGTCTTGTGCCCGGCCACCAGCTCGACGTCCAAAGGCGCCGCAATCAACTCATAGTCGTGCCCAGCCTCGGCATCCGCCCGCTTGCCCAACCAATACCGCGATGCGCCTCCCGCGCCAACGCCCACGACAACAAGACCGGCCAGGCCACCGAGTATTTGGCGACGGGTAAACGACATGAGTGCAACCACCTATTGAATCCGCGGCGAACCGGTGGGCCCGCAAAAGGCAAATACGATACACCTGCAATTGAGAAAGATTAAGTGAAGGATTGTTGCGTCACCCGCCATTGCTGCGGCCGGATTACCCCACAGAGTCCGTTGAGGCACTGGTTGCCCACTGCATCACAAATGCCGCGACCCGTTGTTCAATGCGGCTTTCAACGGTACGCAAACGCAGTAAAGGGATACCGCACTTGTCCAGGATGCTGTCTTTCAAGGCGTCGAGTCTCGCCTGCTCCGGCGTGTCATGGCTGGCCCCATCAACTTCCAGTACGCCCAGCGGTGTTTTCCCAACCTTGAAATAGAGCACGAAATCACAACTGGAGCCGTTGCCCATGAACTCCAGCTCCCGCGGGGTCAGGCTCGCGTTGGTGGTTGAGGCCACTTGCTTCAACGGAACCTGTGAGTGGAACATGAGCCCCCGGCAGACCTCCCGTTCCAGCGTCTCACGCAGGATCTGCGCAATGATCCGCTCTGACTTGAAATCGGAATCTTCCCGCCGCAATCGCTGATTGAGGCGTTCGAGCGATTGATCGTACTCCGCGTAAAGCAGATCGAAGGCCGAGATCACGGGCGCACGATGCACCTGTCTTTCCTCTGCGTAATATTCGATGTAGCGCACCAGCGCTGCGATATGCCCGTTGTTCGCCGTGAAGACATCATCTCCCGTGACCAAGGTAAATCGATTTTTAGCTCGAGACACAGCTACATTGACCATACGAGGATCATCCACGAACGTCAGGAACTTCGGAGTAGTACTCTTTTTGTCCAAGACGGTGGAAAAAACGATCTCATCGCATTCGCGCCCCTGGAACTTGTGCACGGTGTCATTGACGAAGTCAGCCGGCAAAAGCGTGCTCGAAAGAGCGGCCTGAGCCCTGAATGGTGCAATGAAGCCTCTGCCATCCTCCCCCTCCCATGCGCTTTCGCCCCCACCTTCCAGCGTCGCCAACAGCGAATCCAGTTCCCGAAGGTTAGTGGTCTTTCGCGTGTGGTTACCCTTGGCGGTGACCAGCAGCGACAGAGGGTTTTCCCCGTTGTCCCTCGTCATCGGGACCAATTGGTCGTCGTAAAACTGCTGATTGCAAAACTGAATGATCCGCGGGTGACAGCGATAGTGCTCCTTGAGCAGCGTCGTCGGAATGGAACCGTTGAACACACGGACGCACGAATCAAGCAGGCTGTATGTCTCGCAATCGTAGTGCTCCTTATCCTGGGGCGCTGCCAGGCCCAGCTTTGCAGGGATATGCGCCAGTTGTTTCCTGTCGCCAACAATGATCAGTTGCTTCGCGCAACCCAACGCCAATACTCCCGGGACAATGTCCTGCTGCGAGGCCTCGTCGATAATCACGTAGTCGAGCATCGCCCCGGCTGGAAGCGAGTTGATGATCGAATGCGTACTACTGGAAATAATCGGATAGCGTTTCACGAACTCATCAAATTTGCGCTTGTAGGTCTTGGCCTCAAAGGGTTCGGGGGTCGACACCTGTCGATGCAGGTGCTGCTTGAGGTATTTCATCGAAATGCTGGTCAGTTCATCCAGCAGCGCCTGGTAATTGCCGAGTCGCAAAGACTGCTGATGGGTTTTCAACAGCACATTTTTTTCCTGTAGCGCCTTGTCGTAATAATGGAGCTGCAGGCCATAGAACATTGACTGACGCTTTTCCCAGTTGTCGAACGGCCGGGTGCGTAGAATCCTGAAATTGAACAGCAGTTCGATTCTGTCCTTGATCCTGACGCGACGACCTCCCAGGTGGGCCAGATAGGCCATCATGTCTGCGGACTTTTGCGGGGTCAGCTTGAATTTATCCAGGGGCGGTATCTGTACGCCGTTATCCTGCTGCCACTGCTGCAGGTAGCGACGCTCCACCTCCAGCTCATTGATTTCTATCTGCAACTGCGCCACAGCATTGCGGGTACTCAGATACCCCTTGAGCTGTTGCAGGACAACCTGGATCCGCTCCATCGAAGGCGTGGCTTCGGGAAGCGCTGAGGGGCGAGGACGCGGATTGGCGAAAAATGCCTCGCGATTCTCAGTGCTACCCAACTCGGCGACCAGATAATCGAGCCCAGACTTACCCAGCTTTTCGCAGACATTCGCCACGGCCGAATTGTTATTGGACACCACCGCCACCGTTTTCCCACGCAACAGGATATTAGCGATGATGTTCAGAATGGTCTGGGTCTTGCCAGTGCCGGGAGGGCCTTCGATCAAACTGATCTGCGACGTGAAGGCCCGCTCAACGGCTTGCAGCTGGCTTTCATTGATGCCAAAAGGAAAAATGAAATCTCCCGCTTGTGCCTGCTGCCCGTTCTGTCTGGAACAGTAGGCGTGCAAGGCCGTATCTGAGCATGAAGGTATTGCGTTCAGTTGGCGCAGCACATTTTCGGCGATCACCTTGTCCGCTGGCTTCGCGGCCTGATCAACCCGGCCATGGGCAACAGAAAGGAAATAGTGGAAGAGCGGTTCGTCCTTGATCCTCGTCGGCGCGACAAACTCGATAGCGCTCAGCTTGAACACGTAATTTTTCGTACTTCCGGAATACTGGACAACCGCGTACTTCTCACCGTAGATCGCAGCTTTCTCGATGGGGTGAAGCACCGCACTGCCCTTCGTGCGCAGAAGTTTGTTACTCAGCACTCGGGTAGGGGCGACCTCACATTCTTCAAGCGGACTGGAGAAACGTTTGCCGGAAGGAAAATGACAGACGAGCAAGAGTGCGTCGCTCCTATCACCCTTGATTGACCAGTCGCTGATCTGCCGAGTCTTATCCTCACCGCGCACCCTGATAGAAACCATATATCCCTTGCTCAGGCTTGTGCAAAGCCTGGATACGTCCGTGTTATCAAAATTAATTACGATGGCCAACAAAGAGATTGCTCAGCAATCTTCAACGACTGCGCTCAGCCAAAACAGCAATCACCCAAGCTGTTACTCGGCCAAAGCTCCCAACTCTTTAGAGTCCAAGCCTGGTAAACGCCGGCCTTCTTTCGCAACGTTGATCTGCCAAGCTGCCTGAGCCACATCCAACACGTTCCTGGTAAGCGAATAACTGCCCTTGCTCTGCAGCCAGATCAGAACATCCGCCAAGTGCCAGATGGACGCACTGCCCTCGTGTACGGGCGTCGGAAAGCTGCTCGGGTGGGCCAACATCAACTTGCGCATGTTCTGCCGGGACACGCCGACGATCTCGGCTACATCGGTTAACCCGACCAGATCAGGAGCGACCTCAATCAGTCTGGCCGAGGGCACCGCGCGACGGACATCGCCCAGAGCGCTAAGCACGGCCTTAATCGCATCAGGAGCATCACGCGTGAACTCCAGAGCCAGCCTTCCCGGCTGCCCTATGCCTACCAGGGCATCGTCGCAGCCTGCTGCACCCAGCCGCTCCACCAGTTCATCCGAGGTACGGTCATCGTCAGCAAGCTGATATTTCAGGGTAAAGATATATTCCATTGTCTTACTCCTCAGCATCGTCATCAGCCTCGCAACAATTGCAATGGGTAGTGCAATTGTCCACGACGCGTCGTAATGCTCGCGCATGATTGCCAGGGTTCCTCGGCGTGCTCCATATCGATGTGATACAGAACTCACCGCAACGACACTCCTCGTCGTTGTAGGGACAATAAGCCCGCCCCCAGGCGTGACTGCCGCCGACCGCTACGCGCCACCCCAACGCTTCGGCATGCCTCAGCGCTTCTTCCACTTCTTTTTTCGGATGCGAGGGACGAATCATCAGTGGTCTCCAGTATTCGCATGACTTTCCTGGTTGTCAAATGACAACCTGATCCTTCCTCTGGATGATAGGCATTCTCGGCGCACCGATGAGGGCCGAATCGTAGCGAAAGGTGACGGTACCGGGACGCTTTTGCCGTCAGAGACCAGGACACGCAGGGCGCCAAAATGAAAAAGCCCTGGAGAGGTTATCCACAGGGCTTTTCAGGTACACCGCACGCAAGGATCAACCCGCCAGCAAACGCGCTTTCTCGCCACGGGGTGTGAAGAACGCCAGCGCCGCCGCGACAACGAACAACGCGGGCACATCGCCAAGCAAGTGGCCGTAATGGTTCATTCCGTCCATCCCGACACCAAAGGACTGCACGGCCATGATCGCGCCATGCACGACGCTCGACCACACCGTGAACCAGATCAGGCTCAGGTGCTTCAGCGGATCACGCGAAGCCCTCAACAGGAACACGCCAAGAGTCGCGTAGAGGCCGACGATCATCAGTGGGTAGTCGGAATGACCGCTGTGCCATGTCCAGCCGGACGGCCACAGGATCATCAGTGGCCAGATCGCGAACACGGAGATCAGGCCGACAACAATCAAGACGATGCGCAAAGCCATGAGTCGTCGAGTATCGCTCATCATGTCCTCCTCAATGCGGTGGTCAACCGTCGTAGCGGGATGTCGGTGAGTATAGAACGCTCTTGCACTGAGGGATTTACCTCAAGACTCAGGGCCGAATCGGAATCCAGCTATCGAGAAACCGTTCACTGCACTCCCAAAGCTTACGTGCAATATTGCCGTCGTCCTTGAATGCGACCGTCATGGGTTGGTCCTTGTTATAGACCTCCCCTTGCCGCCAGTCCTCACCCGGCTTGCCCTGGACGAGCTTCACGAGTCTGTGGGCAGACTTCTCCGGGCTTATCGTGATCAGGTACTTCAGCGGAGTGTGATACACGAATTTCATGAAATGGGTGGTGTCGCTGGCAAAGTTCGAGCGCACGACGCCTGGATGAAACGCCACCGCCGAGATCCCTGCGGAACGGTAGCGGCGGTCGAGTTCTCGTGTGAACAGAATATTGGCGAGCTTGCCGTGACCGTAAGCAGTGTCGGGCTTGTAGTTCCGCTCGTTGTTCAGATCGTCTATGTCGAAATTCTGCCCAAATGCGTTCGCCGCTTCACTCGCGGTCTGTATGACCTTCGCTTGGCTCGCAATGAGTTTATCCATCAACAGATGGGTGAGCATGAAAGGCGCAAGGTGGTTCACCTGGAAGGTTTTCTCAAACCCGTCGACAGTCACCTCTCGCCCTCCCATGACCCCGCCTGCATTGTTTGCAAGGACATCGATCCGCTCATACTGTCTCAGTTCGGACGCAAGCCGTGCTACGTCTGCCAGGCTCGTATAGTCTGCAATGTGAAACGGGACATCGAGTTCGCGTGCGAGCGCTTGCGTCTTGGTGCGAGAACGGCCAACCAGCACCATGTTGTAACCCGCGGCTTTCAATTGGCGTGCACTGGCCGCCCCGATGCCATCGCTGGCGCCGGTTATAACGATTGTTTCCATGACTGATCTCGCTGATGTCGTGCTCACTGAGCACAGAAAAACCGCTTTGACAGCCGCAGGCTATCCACCTGCAACGTATTCCAACCTCATGAACGCAGCCTTCGGCAAACGAGTTGAACTGCGACTTGCATCCGTTCTCGATATTCGCCTGGGCTCTTCGCCTTATGTTTGATACCGACCGATGAAGCAGACAAATGCTCGGCCAGACTTTGCACTGAAATACCTTCAGACGCCCAGCCTTGGCCTACATCTGCGTCTTCCATTGCCTGCATGACATCGGCAACGAACGAATCTTCAAGCTCCGTCATCATTGGCCCAACCATCGCAGCCGTTGTGGCGATAAGTTCGTCGAGGGCATCCGAGCCCACCGCACCGCCATGCATCGCTTGGAATGCGTTGAGCAGGCGGTCCGCAATTCCAACATCCGCTTGTGCCAGCGCCTCCTGGGCATTTCTCTTGAGTTCACCCATTGAGCGAACCACCATCGCCTCGAACAGCGCTTCCTTGTTCGGAAAATGCAGATACAGCCCTTGTCGCGAAAGACCGGCCGCACGAGCAAGATCATCCATCGACGTCTTTTTGAACCCGTAGCGCAGGAAGACCATGCCGGCGGCGTCGAGGATGTCGGCCCTTCGCGTTGTCGAATTTGACTCTGTCATGCCAGTACCTTTGAAAGCCCAGCCTTTGGAATACCTGATGCCGGAGGGCATGAAACCGGATTGACTGGAATATTATGGTGACCAAAGTAGACACATGTACGAATAATGTCAAGTACGTAAATCTACCACGCTAACTCGGAAAAAGCGCAGCGAGCCGTCTAACGGCAGCCTCGGAAACTATTGGATCGGGGGTGGTATCAGGGTTGCCAAAATCACCCTTGGCATGGGCCTGTACCAAAATGCCGTCCCCGCGCGGCGCAACGAACAGATTTTCGCCACGATATGAAATGCCATAGGTGACCTCAGGCTGGGGAATCAGCCGCGCGGTCTGTCCGCGCACCGCAATAATGGACTCATCGCCTAACAGGGCTCGCGCGCCATAACCTGTGGCATTGACGATGATGTCCTCGGGCAGCCCGGAAAACTCCCCCGGATCGTAGAACTGGCGGAGCTCCATTTTGCCGCCGCCACGTAAGTAGTCGTCCAGCAGGAGCCGCGAATAGGCATTGATATTGAGGCCCATCTGCCGGTAAAAACGAGCCTCCTGTGCAAATGGGTGCTCTTGGGGTCGTAACGCAACAGGCACGGGCAACAAGTCGCGGATCAGGGGTCTCAGGTCGGCATACTCCGGCTCGCTATCCTTGTGCTCATCCGCCGGGGCTGGAATCTGCGTATTCGCCAGCGAATAGCCGTCATGCCACTTGATCGGATCGCCCGGCAAACCCACCAGTGTCTGGAAATGACTGAACGATGTACGCGCCATCATCTCCCAGCTCCGTTTGAATTGCGGTGTTGCCTGCTCGATGGCGCATATCCGCGAATCCGGCGTCCACACGCCGCTGGCCTGGAAGGAATGCGTCTGTGGCATGAGGTCCTTGGTATAGATGCGAACGCTGAAGCCGGAGCGCAGTGCAAGCACCGCGGTGGTCAGCCCGATTGCACCACACCCGATGACGGCCAATGTGCGCCGACCGGTCATCTTCGCCTGCGCCACCGCCAACGCCGCGGCGCCCCACGAAAGCGACCAACCACTACCCCCGTGCCCGTAGTTGTGAATGAGGGTCTTGCTGCCCAAACGCTCCGACTCGATGCGCGGCCCCTGGGCACGAAATGGCCGTATGCCAACACCGACGGCAATGATGCGATCCGGGCTGGCCCGGATAGGCGCGATCGGCGCGGGGAGAGAGAAATGATTGGAGCCGTAACGAGCCTGAGTGCGTTCGGTTGCGATAAACCGCCCGCCCCCACACGCTGAAAGAACATTGGCGACCAGGATCAAGCCGCCGGCCTGCAGAAACTTTCGCCGCTCCATAGCTGCTTCCGTCCAGGTTGAAATTCACGTCACCCACGTAGATGCCGTCCCGCAGCGAGCAAATTCGTGCGCGCTATTTCTTTCAACGTAGCAAGGGATCGCCGCGTGTAACAACGCAGCAAACGTATCGGCATGCTTCTTGGAGCGATTTTTCGGACACTTGCTCGTCCGCCAGCTTACCGAGCAGACGTAGGACGTCCAGGTCGGCCGCCCCTCCTGATCTTGTCAGCTAATGGTTAAGGTCGGATAAAAACGATTAGAAAACAAAAGAAGTGCATAAAAACGATTATTTACCAACGAACTCGAGTTCGTCAGTGCTCGGAAAGCGAAGGGCCTGGACAAGCTCCCTTCCTTCCCCGACTACTGAATCGACGTTGCGTGGATTCCAGGACAGTAGGAGATGGTATCCCCTAGGGACAGAGAGACGGGCATCTTTCCTGGGGCCCACCGAGCGGGGGGCGTCTCCCCTGTTAATCTCTGTCAGTTTGCCGGATTGCGTGCCATGACAATCCACGCCGCGCCGTCGATCATCACCGACCGCTCGCCGGGGAGGCCCGCGAAGGCGGCACGAACCGCGGCCCAGGCGCGGGTGCGGATGTCGTCGGGCTGATCAGCGAGCACAAGCGACAGCGGGCCGCCCTCGAACGCCATTTTCACCGCATCGTCGATCGCCGCGTCCCGCATCTCGCCCTTGCCGAACGTGATGGAGGCATCGAAGGGCGCGATAGCGATATCGGTGAAGCCGGCCGCTGTCAGGATACGTGTCACGCGCCCCCGGTCGCCGAACGAGAATGGGCCGGGCGCTTCGGGACCGGGCGGCGCGGGCAGCGGGACGATGTCCTTGATCGCGACCATCGGCAGGCGTACCCAATCGTTCTCGGCCACGCCGCGCCAGCAGACGAAAGCGACCCGCCCGCCCGGCCGGAGCGCGCGTCGCATATGAGCAAACGCGCCTGTCGGATCGTCGAAGAACATCACCCCGAAACGCGAGAACAGGATGTCGAACGCGCCCTCGGGCAACTCGGCGCAGCTGGCGTCGGCCACCTGGAACAGGGCCGGCGTATGCTGCGGCGCTAGCGTGCGCGCTCGGCCGATCAGCGGTTCGGATATGTCCACGCCCAGCACTTGGCCGCCCGCGCCGACGCGGGCGGCCAGAGCCAGACTCGACGCGCCCGCGCCGCAGCCGACGTCCAGCACGCGTTCGCCCGTGGCGGGCGCGGCGGCTTCGATCGCGGCCTGGCCGAACACCGCCATCATGGCGTCGAGCCGAGCCTGGTTGGCGACCCAGTACTCCCCGCTTTGGCCATTCCAGTCGGCGACCTGATAGGCATTTTGCTCTTTCATGGTATCTCCTCGTTCTGTTTCGTAGTCAGCAGAAGGGAATCTGCGCTCAAACCAGCATCGATTGCTGGGCGAAGATACCCGCCGTCGCGCCGTGCGATGTTGCCAGGGTGACCGAAGCCATGAGGGGGTTCGCGAGGTCGCCCGCGGCGTAGATGCCGGGTATGCTGGTTTCGCGGCGCTCGTCGACCTTGAGGGCGATACCGAGGGGCGTATTGACCGTGGCGAGGCCCAGTGATTCATGCAGGCTTGTGGACGGTTTGTTGCGCGGATGCGCGAACACGATGTCGACCGCAATATTGGGGCCAGTATCGAGCTTGACGGTGGAGCTACGGTCCTCGTGTTGCGCGATTTCGGTGACCCGGCCATCGACGACAGGTATATGGCGGCGCGTCAGATCGGCCCGGATATCGGGTGGAATCTCGTGACCATCGGCGAAGACTGTCAACGTGTCGGTCCAATCGTGGTACAGCCTGACATAATTGTGCGATTGCGGGCCGGACCAGACGAGGCCCCAATGCCGACCGGCGACTTCAAAGCCGTCGCAATAGGGACAGGGCACAATGGACGTGCCCCAGCTTTCGGCAAAACCCGGAACGTCAGGCATCTGGTCGACGACGCCATAGCTCAGGATCAGGCGACGTGCCCTTAGGCATTCGTTATCGTCAGTGACGACGCAGAAATCGTCGATTGCGCCAGACACGCTCTCGGCCCTGGCGTTGACCAGCCTGATCGTTGGATAGCGCGCCAGCTGCTGCCGCGCCTCGACGAGGATGTCCAGCGGCGGCTTGTGATCGTGGCCGAGCAGACCATGGGAGTGGCCGGCAAAGCGGTTGCGGGGCCGGCCGGTATCGAGAACGGTGACGTTGCGGCGGGCACGACCGAGCTGCAGGGCGGCGGCGAGACCGGCAAAGCTGCCGCCGATGATGATGACGTCATTCATGGTGATGGGCTCCGTGCTATGGGTGAAGGGAAGCTCGTCCTGCGATTGGCTTGCACGTTTAAGATACTTTGGAGTACCCTAATTCAAGATTTAGAATACTGTCAAGTACTGGAATTTTTATGACCGAAAACAGCCAGGCCCGACGCGGCCGGCCCGCCAATGAGGCGCTTGGCCAAACGATCGTCGACGCTGCGGGCGAACTTTTTGCGGAATTGGGTTTTCAAGCGACGACAATGGACAAGGTCGCCCAGCGGGCGAAGATATCCAAGCTAAGCATCTATAAGCACTTCGAGAACAAGGAGGCGCTGTTCAGCGCGGCCATCGCGGCCGGCTGCCATCAGTTGTTTGCACCACAACCCCTTCTTGAAGGCGTCGACGGTTCGGTCGAAGATCGGCTGATGGCAGTAGGAACATTACTGCTTCGCACGCTATTGAGATCAGACGTCCGCGGTGTCGAAGCCATGGTCATGGCCGACAGGACGAATCAAAAGTCGTTAAGCAAGCTCCATTACGAAGCCGGCCCCGCCCATGTCATCGCCCAAATCGAGGCCCTGCTGCGTCAGTTGCACGCGAAGGCGCTTCTGAACGTGCCCGACCCTCTCCGGTCCGCCCGCTTGTTTGCCGCGCTTTTCAAAGGATCCGACCTCCTGATCATCGCGCGCTTCGATGAGGCGAGAGCAGAGGACGACAACGAAATCGAATCCTATTGCCGGTCGGCCGTCACCATGTTCGTCGCCGCGCATGGGTTGAAGGTTCTGGCTTCGTAGCACTGAGCCATTGGAGCAAGTTACACAAGTCGCACAAAGCTGCCGGAATTCGCCAGCCCCAAAAAGCCAAAAGCCCGCAATTACGCGGGCTTCAGGGCATTTTTTGCTAGATCGTGCCGGGCAGTGCCGGACGCAGGATCACTCCCACTCAATCGTCGCCGGCGGCTTGCTCGACACGTCATAAGTAACGCGGGAGATACCGTCGATCTCATTGATGATCCGTCCGGATACGGTTTCCAGCAGCTCATACGGCAGGTGCGCCCAGCGAGCGGTCATGAAGTCGATGGTTTCCACCGCACGCAGGGCCACGACCCAGGCGTAGCGACGACCATCACCGACCACGCCGACGGACTTCACCGGCTGGAACACGACGAATGCCTGGCTGACCTTGTGGTACCAGTCGGCCTTGCGCAGTTCTTCGATGAAGATGTGGTCGGCGCGACGCAGCAGGTCGGCGTATTCCTTCTTCACTTCACCGAGGATCCGCACGCCCAGCCCCGGGCCCGGGAATGGGTGGCGGTAGACCATGTCGTACGGCAGGCCCAGTTCCAGGCCGAGGCGACGGACCTCGTCCTTGAACAGCTCGCGCAGTGGCTCGACCAGCTTGAGGTTCATTTCTTCCGGCAGGCCACCGACGTTGTGGTGGGACTTGATCACGTGGGCCTTGCCGCTCTTGGCGCCGGCCGACTCGATCACGTCGGGGTAAATGGTGCCCTGGGCCAGGTACTTGATGTTGTCGAGTTTGCAGGATTCGGCATCGAACACGTCGATGAAGGTACGGCCGATGATCTTGCGCTTCTTCTCCGGGTCGGACTCGCCGGCCAGGTTGGTCAGGAACTGCTCTTCGGCGTTGGCGCGGATCACCTTGACGCCCATGTTCTCGGCGAACATGGCCATCACTTGCTCGCCTTCGTGCAGGCGCAGCAGGCCGTTGTCGACGAAGACGCAGGTCAGTTGATCACCGATGGCCTTGTGCAGCAGCGCGGCGACCACCGAGGAGTCCACGCCGCCGGACAGGCCCAGCAGCACGTTGTCGGTGCCGACCTGGGCGCGCACCTGGGCGATGGCGTCTTCAGCGATTTTCGACGGAGTCCAGAGGGCTTCGCACTCGCAGATGTCGAGGATGAAACGCGACAGGATGCGGCCGCCCTGCTTGGTATGGGTCACTTCCGGGTGGAATTGCACGCCGTAGTAGCGACGCTCGTCGCTGAACATGCCGGCAATCGGACAGCTCGGGGTGCTGGCGAGGATGTGGAAGTCTTCCGGCATCTTGGTGACCTTGTCACCGTGGCTCATCCACACGTCCAGGCCGAACAGGCCGTCGGCGTCGACATGGTCTTCGATACCGTCCAGCAGGCGGCTCTTGCCGACCACATCAACGCGGGCATAACCGAACTCACGCAGGTCAGAGCCTTCCACCTTGCCGCCGAGTTGCTCGGCCATGGTCTGCATGCCGTAGCAGATGCCGAAGACCGGTACGCCCAGGTCGAACACGGCTTGCGGGCAGCGCGGGCTGTTGGCTTCGTGCACGGACTCGGGGCCGCCGGCGAGGATGACGCCTTTGGGAGCGAACTCGCGAATCGCTTCGTCATCCATGTCGAACGGGTGCAATTCGCAGTACACGCCGATTTCACGCACGCGGCGGGCGATCAGTTGGGTGTATTGGGAACCGAAGTCGAGGATCAGGATGCGGTGAGCGTGAATGTCGAGGGCCATGACTCATTCTCATGTAGTGAATCAGAAACAACTCGGGGCTGAATGAACAGCCCCGGTGATTAACATTTTGCTGGAAGCCTTACCCTACTCGGTAGTTCGGCGCTTCCTTGGTGATCTGTACATCGTGGACATGGGACTCGGCCATGCCGGCGCCAGTGATGCGCACGAACTCCGGTTTGGTGCGCATCTCTTCGATGTTGGCACTGCCGGTGTAGCCCATCGAGGAACGCAGGCCACCCATCAGTTGATGGATGATCGCGGTCAGGGTGCCTTTGTACGGCACACGACCTTCGATGCCTTCCGGTACCAGCTTCTCGGCACCCGCGGAGGAGTCCTGGAAGTAGCGGTCGGAAGAGCCCTGGGCCTGGGACATGGCGCCCAGCGAACCCATGCCGCGGTAAGCCTTGTAGCTACGGCCCTGGAACAGCTCGATCTCGCCCGGCGCCTCTTCGGTACCGGCGAACATCGAGCCCATCATCACGGCGGAGGCACCGGCGACGATGGCCTTGGACAAGTCACCGGAGAAACGGATGCCGCCGTCGGCGATCAACGGTACGCCTGTGCCTTCAAGGGCGGCGGCGACGTTGGCGATGGCGCTGATCTGCGGCACGCCGACACCGGCGACGATCCGGGTGGTGCAGATCGAGCCAGGACCGATACCGACCTTGACCGCGTCGGCGCCGGCTTCGGCCAGGGCCTTGGCGGCAGCGCCGGTGGCGATGTTACCGCCGATCACCTGCACGTCAGGGAAGTTCTGCTTGACCCAGCGAACGCGGTCGATCACACCTTTGGAATGGCCGTGGGCGGTGTCGACCACCACCACGTCGACGCCGGCATTGACCAAGGCGGCGACGCGGTCACCGGTGTCCTTGCCGGTGCCGACCGCAGCGCCAACACGCAGACGACCCTGGTCGTCCTTGCTGGCCAGCGGGTAAGCCTTGGCTTTTTCGATGTCGTTGACGGTCATCATGCCCTTGAGGGCGAATTTGTCGTCGACGATCAGCACGCGCTCGATGCGGTGCTTGTGCAGCAATTCGCGGACTTCATCCTTGCTGGTGCCTTCCTTGACCGTGACCAGACGCTCTTTGGGCGTCATCACTTGGCGGACGGAGGCATCCAGGCGGTTCTCGAAACGCACGTCGCGGGAGGTGACGATGCCGACCAGATCGCCATCGTGCAGCACCGGAACGCCGGAGATGTTGTGCATGCGGGTCAGTTCGAACAGATCGCGCACCGTGGCGTCAGCCTCGATGGTGATCGGGTCCTTGACCACGCCAGCCTCGAACCGCTTGACCTTGCGCACTTCGGCGGCCTGCTGTTCGATGGTCATGTTCTTGTGGATGATGCCGATACCGCCTTCCTGGGCCATGGCAATGGCCAGACGGGCTTCGGTCACGGTGTCCATGGCGGCGGAAACCAGCGGAATATTCAGCTCGATGCCACGGGTAAGACGGGTTTTGAGACTGACTTCGTTAGGCAGCACCTCGGAATAACCAGGCACTAGGAGAATGTCGTCGAAGGTCAGAGCTTCTTGGCTGATACGCAGCATCGCGGGGGCTCCCGAGCGGGAAAATGGAAGCGCGCCATTATACTCATGCACACCGTCTGGCTCAATGTAAAACTCTGTCTATTATTGGCGGGGTGATTGATGGGCGAAAACACACTAGTCCCGACTGAGCACCGAACCTTGTGGCGAGGGGATTTATCCCCGCTGGACTGCGCAGCAGTCCCAAAGCAGTCAGCTCAATCTGCCTGATGGACCGCAGGGGGCCGCTTCGCGTCCCAGCGGGGCGGTGCGACGTTTCGCTAAATCCCCTCGCCACAAAAGCACTCTCCGGTGAGCCTATCTACAGCTCCACCCGCACCCAACTCACCGGCTGGTCCAGCCAATCGGCAAACTCGTCGAGAAACTCCTGCCTGAACCCCGCCTCCAGCCAGTTGTTGAAGATGAACCCCAGGTTGGAGAAGCCGCAGGGCTGCAGGAACAGAAAGCCGTTGATGTCATCTTCATGCCCGCACTCGGGACAGGTGAAGTTGTCGGTGCGGTCGGGCATCCAGTCTTCCAGGCTTTCGAACAGCGCCTCGCCGATTTCCTTGCCGCACTCGGCACAGCCTGCTTCCTCGAGAAAGCCCTTGGCCGGGGTATAGATGCAACGCTTGGTGATGATTTCCAGGCCGTTGACCGGTTCGTCGAACGGCAAAGCGTCGGGGTGCAGGACCACGGCACGGGCACCGGGGGCGATGGCGTGGGCCATGCGATTGCCGGTGCGCCCGCAGGTGGTCAGTTGTTCTTCGACGATGTTCTTGCGCACCAGCCAGCGCACAATCGCCCGGGCCCGAGGCTCATGGACCGGCAAGGTGGAAATTTTCGGAACGATGATGCTTTGGGAATTCATGGCGAGGCCTGGGGGTTCTGCTGGAGCAATTGGAGGCCGGCAGCTTAATCCCTGGCCAAACCAGGTCAAGCACTCAGGTAGCGCCCGATCAACGCAAGGCCGCTGGCGAGCACCAGCCAGGTCACCAGGCGCACGAAAGCCTCGCGCGACATCCTCATCGTCAGGCGACGACCTATCCACAACCCCAGCGCCATGGCCGGCAATAAACACAGCGCCAGTACCAACAAGGGTAGTTCGGCATACACGCCCGCGACAGCGAACAGGCTCAAACGCACCACGGTGCTGCAACTGATCAGCGCGCTTTGGGTGGCCCTGGCCGGCTCCTTGGGCAAGCGGCTGTTCAGATAGATCGCATATAAAAAGCCGCCACTGCCGAACAGGGCCCCGAACATCCCGCCCACCGTGCCCATCGGGATCGCCCACAGCGCCGACAACTGCGCCGGTCGGGTCTTTATCCACAGGCTGTAGATCGCGTAGGCGCTGATGAACAGGCCCATCAACAGCAACAGCAGGTCGGACTTGAGATTGAGCAGGAAAATCACCCCCAGGGTGCAACCTACCGCCATGCACGGCAACAACCGCAGCAGCTCCGGCCGGGCAACATCTCTACGCGACGGCAGCAGGTTGCCGAACGCCGCGACAAAATCCAGCAGCACCAGCAACGGCACGATTTTCGACAGGGGCATGAACAGCAGCAGGACCGGCGCCGCCACCAGCGCCGTGCCGAACCCGGCAATGCCGAACACGATATAGGCCAGGGCGATGGCCAGGCCGATCACCAGCCAATCCGTGGGCGCGAATGCCCATTGGCCCAACCACGAAAAAAGGTTCATCCGGTACTTCCTTGCTGACGAAGCGGCGACTTTAGCCAGAGGTCGTAGGCTTATCCAGCACTGCTATCGCGCGCGGGCTCGCTCCCACATTGGATTCATATGTTGTGTACGACGCAGAACCTTTGTGGGAGCGAGCCTGCTCGCGATGAAGGCAACCCGGTCTAATTGTTTCCACACATGGAGATTAAGCGGCAAATGCCCTTATCATGCCGCCCATGATTAAAGATCCCTTTGCCCGTCTGGGCCTGGACCGCGAAGTCCTGACTGTCAGCCAGCTCAATGGCCGCGCGCGGGTGTTGCTCGAAGACGTGTTCAGCAACATCTGGGTCGAGGGCGAAATCTCCAACCTCGCCCGCCCCGCCTCCGGCCATGTCTACTTCACCCTCAAGGACAGCGGCGCCCAGGTGCGTTGCGCGCTGTTCCGGCAGAATGCCGCGCGGGTGCGCCAGGCCTTGAAGGACGGGTTGGCGGTGAAGGTGCGCGGCAAGGTCTCGCTGTTCGAGGGCCGTGGCGACTATCAACTGATCCTCGACACCGTGGAACCGGCCGGTGATGGCGCCCTGCGCCTGGCCTTCGATGCCCTGAAGGAAAAGCTCAGCGCCGAAGGCCTGTTCAGCGCCGAGCGCAAGGTGCCACTACCGGCCCATCCGCAACGCATCGGCATCATCAGTTCACCCACCGGCGCGGTGATCCGCGACATCATCAGCGTGTTCCGCCGCCGAGCCCCGCAGATTGCCCTGACCTTGATCCCCACCGCCGTCCAGGGCCGCGAAGCCACCGCGCAGATCGTCCGTGCCCTGAAACTGGCGGACGCCCGGGGGTTCGATGCGCTGATCCTGGCCCGGGGCGGCGGTTCCCTGGAAGACTTGTGGTGCTTCAACGAAGAAGCCGTGGCCCGCGCCGTGAACGCCTGCGTGACACCGATCGTCAGCGCCGTCGGCCATGAAACCGACGTGTCCATCAGCGATTTCGTTGCTGACGTGCGCGCCCCGACTCCCTCCGCCGCGGCCGAGCTGCTGGCGCCGGACGCGGGCGACCTGGTGCGCCGGGTCGAAAGCCTGCATCGGCGGCTGGTGATGCGCATGCGTGATCGCCTGATGCGCGATCAACTGCGCCTCGAAGGCCTGACCCGACGCCTGCGCCATCCCGGTGAACGTCTGCGCCAGCAAGCCCAGCGCCTGGACGACCTGGACATGCGCCTGCGCCGGGCCTTCGAACGCAGCCTCAATACCCGCCGCGAACGCCTGATCCGCCTGGAAACCCGCCTCGCCGGCCAGCATCCGGGTCGTCACCTGGCACTGCTGCGCCAACGCCTGGACAGCCTGGCCGAACGCCTGCCCCGGGCCATGCGCGAAGGTTTGAAAACGCGCCGGGTGCATTTGCACAACCAGATGCAAACGCTGCACATCGTCAGCCCTCTGGCGACCCTCGGCCGGGGCTACAGCATTTTGCTGGACGAACGCGGCCATGCGATCCGCAGCGCTGGACAGACCCAGACCGGCCAGCGCCTGACCGCCCGGCTCGGCGAAGGCGAACTGCTGGTGCGAGTCGAAGACAATCACCTGACGCCGGTCACCCTTTCTCTACTGGATTGATCCATGCCGCGATTCCTAGCAACCCTGCTTTTGCTGTGCCTGACCTTCAACGCCCACGCCGACAGTTACATCACCCGCCTGCTGAACAAACCCGTGCCGGGTGGCGTGGCCGTGGTCGACCTGGGCAGCGCGGCCCAGGCGCCGAAAGCCAGTTATCAAGGCAAACCCGTGCTGGTGGTCAAGGAACAGAACAACTGGCTGGCAATTGTCGGCATCCCGCTGACCGTCCAGCCGGGCACCCAGCAGATCAGCAGCGGCGGCAGTACCCAACCGTTCGTGGTCGGCTATAAAAAGTACCCCGAGCAGCACATCACCCTGAAGAACAAGCGCCAGGTCAATCCGAACCCGGCGGACCTCAAGCGCATCGACGCCGAGCTGGCCGTGCAGTTGAAGGCCTACCGCAGCTTCAGCCCGAACATCCCCAGCAACCTGCTGCTGGACAAACCCGTCAACGGCCCACTGTCGAGCCGGTTCGGCGTGCGTCGCTTCTTCAACGGCGAAGAGCGCAACCCCCACGCCGGCCTGGACTTCGCCGTGCCCGCCGGCACGCCGATCAAGACGCCGGCGGCCGGCAAGGTGATCCTCACCGGCAACTACTTCTTCAATGGCAACACCGTGTTCGTCGACCATGGCCAGGGCTTTATCAGTATGTTCTGCCACATGTCGAAGATCGATGTGACGGTCGGCCAGCAACTGGCCCGGGGTGCGGTGGTAGGCAAGGTCGGCGCCACAGGCCGGGCGACCGGGCCGCACATGCACTGGAACATCAGCCTGAATGATGCGCGGGTGGATCCGGCGATCTTTATCGGGGCGTTCGAGCCCTGAGTTTTGAGTGAGGCGACTGGCCCCATCGCGAGCAGGCTCGCTCCCACAGGGTTCTACGCAGTCCATGTGGGAGCGAGCCTGCCCGCGATGGCGGCAGCCGCATCTCCCGCCCATCATGAATTGCCAAGCTCTAAACATCGACGCAATAAAAATACAAACCATCTGGTAAAGCGCGATTAAATCTCGCAAACCAACCAAAAAACAGAACTTCTCTCAATTTTTCCCGACTGCTTGCGATCCTCCCCCCACCCGGTTAGGGTTGAGGGCATGAAAACCTCTCACACCCTCATCCAGCTTCGCCAGCACCGCAGCCTGTGCCTCGTCAGCGCACGACTGCCGGGCTGAATCGCGGCACCTCGTCCAGGCTGAAAAGCCATCCCGTTCGAACCACCGGCAGGCCGCCTTTTTCCGGCCACGACAATAAGGATTCCACCCATGAGCATGCTCAAAGACCCGTCTTCCAAATACCGCGCCTTCCCGACCATCAACCTGCCGGATCGCACCTGGCCGTCGAAGACCATCACCGCCGCGCCGATCTGGTGCAGTTCCGACCTGCGCGACGGCAACCAGTCGCTGATCGAGCCGATGGACGCGGTCAAGAAGCTGCGCTTCTGGAAAACCCTGGTCGCTGTGGGTGTGAAGGAAATCGAAGCGTCGTTCCCGGCCGCCTCGCAAACTGACTTCGACTTCGTGCGCACCCTCATCGAAGAAGGCCACATCCCGGACGACACCACCATCCAGGTGCTGACCCAGGCCCGCGAAGACCTGATCGCCCGCACCTTCGAATCCCTGCGCGGCGCGAAGAAAGCCATCGTCCACCTGTACAACGCCACCTGCCCGTCGTTCCGCCGCATCGTGTTCAACCAGGACAAGGAAGGCGTGAAGGAAATCGCGGTGAACGCGGCCAAGCTGTTCGTCAAATACGCGGCCCAGCAGCCGGAAACCCAATGGCAGTTCGAATACTCGCCAGAGACGTTCAGCGCCACTGAGCTGGAGTTCGCCAAGGAAGTCTGCGACGCGGTGATCGAAGTCTGGAACCCGACGCCCGAGCGCAAAGTGATCCTCAACCTGCCCGCCACCGTCGAAGTCGCCACCCCGAACATCTACGCCGACCAGATCGAGTGGTTCCACCGCAACATCAGCCGTCGTGACAGCGTGCTCATCAGCCTGCACACCCACAACGACCGTGGCACCGGCGTGGCCGCCACCGAGCTGGGCCTGATGGCCGGCGCCGACCGTGTCGAAGGCTGCCTGTTCGGCAACGGCGAGCGCACCGGCAACGTCGACCTGGTGACAGTGGCGCTGAACCTCTACACCCAGGGCATCGACCCTGAACTGGACTTCTCCGACATCGACGGCGTGCGCAAAGTGGTCGAAGAGTGCAACCAGATTCCGGTGCACCCACGTCACCCTTACGTCGGCGACCTGGTTCACACCGCGTTCTCCGGTTCGCACCAGGACGCCATCCGTAAAGGCTTCGCCCAGCAGAAACCAGACACGCTGTGGGAAGTGCCGTACCTGCCAATCGACCCGGCCGATATCGGTCGCAGCTACGAGGCGGTGATTCGCGTCAACAGCCAGTCGGGCAAGGGTGGCATCGCCTACCTGCTGGAGCAGGAATACGGCATCAGCCTGCCGCGCCGCATGCAGATCGAGTTCAGCCAGGTGGTTCAGCGCGAGACCGACCGCCTCGGCCTCGAAATGACCGCCCAGCAGATTCACGGCCTGCTGCAACGCGAATACCTGCAAGCCAACACCCCGTACGCGCTGGTCAGCCATCGCCTGCAGGAAGAAAACGGCAACAGCGCCGTGGAAGTGGAAGTCGCCAGCAAGGGCCAGGGCGAAACCAACCTGCACTGGCGTGGCAAGGGCAACGGCGCGCTGGAGGCACTGGTGGCCGGCCTGCCAATCCCCGTGGAGATCATGGATTACAACGAACACGCCATCGGTGCCGGCACCAACGCCAAGGCGGCGGCATACATCGAACTGCGGGTCAACGGTGAACGTGCGGTGCACGGCGTGGGCATCGATGAAAACATCACCACCGCCAGCTTCAAGGCCCTGTTCAGCGCCCTGAACCGCTCGCTGAGCCAGCCTGAGGCCAAGGCGGCCTGATCCACGGCTGAAATACAAAAGGCCCCGGGGTGTGAACCTTGGGGCCTCGTTCCCACGCTCCGCGTGGGCACGCATCAACGGACGCTCTGCGTTCGGCTCCTGGGACGCGGAGCGTCCCCGGCTGCATTCCCACGCGGAGCGTGGGAACGATCAAGAGCCTGCTCGCGATGGGGCCGGTCAGGCAACGAAGATGTCAGGCGTGGGTATCAACCCCAACCGTCATGGCCTGGAGCAACGCCCCCCGCAGGGTTTGCAAAGCGGCCTGGGTGCCCATGATTTGCGTCTGGATAGCCATTGCCTGCTGAGCCTTCTGTTCCTCGCTGGCCTGGCTCTTCTGCACTCGGGCCAGCTGCGCTTGCTGTTGAGCCAACAGCTTTTCGGTCTGCTCGATCTGCTTCTTGATCTGCTCGATGACATCCACACCCTTGCTGGCGGGTGCACCGGCGACGTTGGCGCCGCTGGTATCAACTTTCAGTGACTTTTCCTTTTCGCCGCTGGCGTCTGTCGACGCCGTCGTATCGTCAGTCCCCCTGATCGAGACTTTAGGGGTCGAAATCGAGTATGGGCTGGCAATCGTTGCGCTGATAGTGGTCATAGGTATTCTCCTTGGCTGCCCGTATATCGGCCTACCCTGACACTTCTTGAGGGCTGAATCGTTTCAATCAGATGAATTCGAACTGATCGGCATCGAGGTTCGCCGGAAACCGCGTGCGATACGCCGCCAGGTCCGCCGCATTCAAACTCACCATGAATACACCGTCGGCCTCTCCCGCGCTGAGCAAGGTTTCGCCCTGGAAATCCAGCACCTGGCTGTCGCCGGTATAGGCAAAGCCCTTGCCGTCGGTGCCGATGCGGTTCACCGCCGCCACGTAGCACAGGTTCTCGATGGCGCGGGCCGGCAGCAGGCGGTTCCAGTGCTGGCGCCGGGCGCCCGGCCAGTTGGCGGTGTACAGCAACAGGTCGGTGTCCTCGGCGTCACGGCTCCAGGCCGGGAAACGCAGGTCGTAGCAAATCAGCGGACGGACCCGCCAGCCCTTGAGCTCGAACAGCACCTGGCGCTCGCCCGGCGTGTAGTGGTCGTGCTCGCCGGCCATGCGGAACAGATGTCGCTTGTCGTAATGCAGCACCTCGCCGTCCGGTCGGACCCAGAGCAGGCGATTGCGATGGCTGCCGTCAGCGGCCTGGACAATCAGGCTGCCGGTGATCACCGCATCCAGCCTTGCTGCCTGGGTCCGCATCCATACACTGGTGGGGCCATGTTCGGGCTCCGCCAGGGTTTGCGATTCCATGGAGAACCCGGTGGTGAACATTTCCGGCAGGATGATCAGGTCTGCCCCGCGCGCCTGCTCCAGCAGGCTTTCGAAATGTTCCAGGTTGGCCTGGCGGTCGTGCCACGCCAGGGTCGTCTGGACCAGGGCGATATTGAGGTTCGGCAACGCGCTCAGATCACGCATAGTTTTTCCGCCGCTTCGCGCAACGTCTCCTCACGTTTGGCAAAGCACAGGCGCACCAGGCGCTGGCCTTCGGGTGGGTTCTGGTAGAACACCGACACCGGAATCGTCGCCACGCCATGCTCACGGGTCATCCAGACCGCCATGTCGACGTCGTTCAGGTCCGGACGGATCTGCGAATAGTCCACCAACTGGAAATAGGTGCCGGTCACGCGCTTGAAGCTGAACCGCGACGGGGCCAGCAGATCGCAGAACAGGTCGCGCTTGGCCTGGTAGAAATCCGGCAGTTCTTCCACATGCTCCGGATGCTCGGCCATGTAGTCGGCCAGGGCGTATTGCAGCGGTGTCACGCCACAGAAGCTGACGTACTGATGCACCTTGCGCAACTCTGCCGTCAGGGCCGGTGGCGCCACGACGTAGCCGGTTTTCCAGCCGGTGACGTGGTAGGTCTTGCCGAACGAACTGACCACAAAGGCGCGGCGGTACAGTTCCTCGTGGGCGAGGACGCTGGCATGGGGCACGCCGTCGAACACCAGGTGTTCATAGACTTCGTCGCTGATCAGGTAGATGTCGCGATCACGAATCAACGCTGCCAGTTGATCCAGCTCCGCACGACTGATCAGCGCGCCGCTCGGGTTGTGCGGCGTGTTGAGGATGATCATGCGCGTACGCGGGCTCAGAGCTTCGCCGAGTTTCTGAAAATCGATGGCAAAGTCATCCAGGCCCAGCTGGACGTGGACGCAACGCCCTCCCGCCAGTTGGACGGCGGGTTCGTAACTGTCATAGCAAGGATCGAACACGATCACTTCGTCGCCGCTCTGAACCACCGCTGCGATGGCGCAAAAAATCGCCTGGGTCGCGCCGGGGGTCACGGTGACTTCCTGGTCGGCATCGACGCTGGCGCCGTAACTGCGAGCGATCTTCGCCGCGATCTGCTGACGCAGCGCCGGCAGCCCGGTCATGGGCGAATACTGGTTATGGCCTTGGGCAATATGCCGGCCGACCGCATCGCGCAGGGCCTGCGGGCCATCGAAATCGGGAAACCCCTGGGACAGGTTGAGCGCACCGGTCTGCGCGGCGAGCTGGGACATCTGGGTGAAAATGGTGATGCCGACATTCGGCAACTTGCTGGTGATCATCGGGTGTTCTCTGCGTCGGCACCCGGCTCTGGCACGGCGCGGGAGAGGTCGAGGATAGCCCAATCGCCGGGCATGAAAAAGGGTGCCGATTGGCACCCTATTTCAACGCAAACCCTGTGGCGAGGGGATTTATCCCCGCTGGGGCGCGAAGCGGCCCCAAAAAGGCCAACTCAATCTGCCTGAAACACCGAGGTGACAGGATTCAGGGCCGCTTCGCGCCCCAGCGGGGCGGTGCGACGTTTCGCTAAATCCCCTCGCCACAAAAAGCCCATGCAGCTGATCAGCGCTTGTCGCGACGCTTCTTGTCGGCCTTCTTGTGGTGCGACATCAAGCGGCGTTTCTTGTTGACCTGGCGGTCGGTGAGCGTGTTCTTGTTGCCTTCGTACGGGTTCTCGCCGCCCTTGAACTCGATGCGGATCGGCGTGCCGACCAGCTTCAGGACACGGCGATAGGTGTTTTCCAGGTAACGGACGTACGACTTGGGCACCTTCTCGATCTGGTTGCCGTGGATCACGATGATCGGCGGGTTGGCGCCGCCCAGGTGAGCGTAACGCAGCTTGATCCGACGGTTGTTGACCATCGGTGGCGCGTGTTCGCCAACAGCGTCTTCCAGGATCTGGGTCAGGCGGTTGGTCGGCCAGCGGGTCACGGCCGACTTGAAGGAGTTCTGCACCGACGCGTAGAGGTTACCCACGCCCGTACCGTGCAACGCCGAGATGAAGTGGATGTCGGCAAAGTCGACGAAGAACAGCCGACGCTGCAACTCGACCTTCACGAAATCACGCTCGCTCGGCGTCATGCCGTCCCACTTGTTGATCGCGATGACCAGCGCGCGACCGGCTTCCAGGGCAAAGCCCAACAGGTTCAGGTCGTGATCGACCACGCCTTCGCGGGCATCCATCACGAAGATCACCACGTTGGCGTCCTTGATCGCCTGCAGGGTCTTGACCACGGAGAACTTCTCGACTTCTTCGTGGATCTTGCCGCGCTTGCGCACACCGGCGGTGTCGATCAGCGTGTACTTCTCTTCGTTGCGCTCGAACGGGATGTAGATACTGTCGCGGGTGGTGCCGGGCTGGTCGTACACAATGACCCGGTCTTCGCCGAGCATGCGGTTGACCAGCGTCGACTTGCCCACGTTCGGGCGGCCGATGATCGCGATCTTGATCCCGTCCTTTTCGCTCGGGCCCGGAATGCGCTTGGCTTCCTCGCCTTCGGCAACGATCTCTTCTTCGCCCTCTTCCGGCTCATCGTCGTCTTTCGGGAAGTCAGCCAGGGCGACTTCCAGCAACTGGCTGATGCCGCGACCGTGGGCACCGGCAATCGGGATCGCCTGGCCCATACCCAACGGCGCGAACTCGGCGCGGGCCATGTCCGGGTCGATGTTGTCGACCTTGTTGGCGACCACGTGGGAGCGCTTGTTACGTTTGCGCAAATGCTCGGCGATCATCTGGTCGGCGGCGGTAAAACCGGCCTTGGCGTCTACCAGGAACAGCACCACATCCGCTTCTTCAATGGCGAGCAGCGACTGCTCGGCCATCTTTTCGTCCATGCCGTGTTCGTCGCCGGAGATGCCGCCGGTGTCGATCAGAATGTAGGTACGCCCTTGCCACTTGGCCTCACCGTATTGGCGATCACGGGTCAGACCGGACAAGTCGCCGACAATGGCGTCGCGAGTCCTGGTCAGGCGGTTGAACAAGGTGGACTTGCCGACGTTCGGTCGGCCCACCAGGGCGATTACGGGAACCATGCGGCTCTCCACTTCGTTATTTCAGAAAATACAAAAGCCGCTGCTAGGCAGCGGCTGGTGCTCAGGTGAAGCCGCTTGGGGATTGAACCCCAAGCATAGTCTTACTTGATGGTCAGGGCTTCCAGTTTGCCGCTGTTGCCATACACATAGATCATGTTGCCTGCCACCAGCGGACGGGCACGCAGGCCGTCGCTGTCGATGCGCTCGCGGCCGACGAAACGACCGTCCACCTGGCTCAGCAGGTGCAGGTAACCTTCCAGGTCGCCTACTGCAACGTAGCTGGAGAACACTTCCGGAGCCGACAGTTGACGACGGGCCAGGGAATCGTTGCTCCACAGTGCGGTGGTGGAACGCTCGTCGACGCCTTCAACCGTGCCCGAGGACAGGCTGACGTAGACGCTGCCGAAGCCCTGGGCGACACCGGCGTAGCTGGACGCATCGCGCTGCCACAACGGACGACCGCTTTCCAGGTCCAGCGCCGCGACACGACCCTGGTAGCTGGCGACGTAGATCGTGCCACCGGACAGCAGCAGGCCGCCGTCGATGTCGACCACGCGCTCCAGTTCCGAACGACCTTGTGGAACGGCAACACGTTGTTCCCACACCGGCACACCGTTGGAGATGTCCAGGGCAACCACTTTACCGCTCGACAACCCGGCCACCGCAAGGCGGTTGGTGACGATCGGCGCACTGGTACCACGCAGGGTCAGGACCGCCGGGGTGCTGTCGTACAACCAGCGCTGGTTGCCGGTGGCGGCATCCAGACCGATCAGACGGTCATCCTGGGTCTGGACCACGACCACGTCACCATTGCTGGCAGGCGGTGCGAGTACTTCGCTGGTCACGCGGGCGCGCCATTTCTCTTCACCGTTGCTGGCGTCCAGGGCGACGATCTCACCCTTGAGCGTGCCGATCATGACCAGCCCGTAACCCACGCCAACGGCGCCGGAAACCGGCAGTTCGAGATCTTTCTTCCATTTGACGTCGCCGTTCAGGCGATCCATCGCCATTACCACGCCGGTGACGTCACCGGCATAGATGGTGTCGCCGTCGATGGCCGGCACCAGCATGTTGTAGGTTTCGCCCTGGCCGTCGCCGATGGAGCGGCTCCATTGCTTCTGCAGCACGACTTCTTCTTTGAAGTCGGTCAGTTCGGCCGGCGGCAGTTCTTTCTTGCTGTTGCTGCTGCAACCCGCGGCCAGAATGGCCAGAGCCAGCAATGCTGCATGTTTCCAACGGATCACGTCACGCATCCCCTTTGGCCAGGTCGTCCAGCTTGATTTGCAGGCCACCGACTGCGGCTTCGTCCGACAGCGCAGCCTTGGCTTTTTGGTAGGCCGCATGGGCCTCATCAGCACGACCCAGTTGTACCAGCAGGTCGCCCTTGAGTTCTTCGCGGGTCGCCAGGAACGCCTTGTCGGCATCGCCGTCGAGCAGCTTCAACGCGTCTTCGGTCTTGTTCTGTGCCGCCAACACCTGCGCCAGACGCTGACGCGCCACTTCACCCAGGGTCGGGTTGGCCGGCTTGTCGACGATACCTTTCAGTTCGATGGCCGCATCGTCCAGCTTGCCGCTGTCCACGGCAACCTTGGCCACGAACAGGCGACCGTACTGCGCGTAGGCGGTGCCGCCGTATTCGCTGTTGAGCTTGCCGGCCAGGTCCGCCACGCGGCCAGCGTCAGGCTTGCCGTCCGGGGTCAGGGTGGTTTCCAGCAATTGCTGATAGAGCATCGAGGCGCCTTGCGACTGGTTGCTCTGGTATTTCTGGAACGCCTGCCAGCCGAATACGATGACCAGCGCCAACAGGCCGCCAGTGACCAGCGGCTTGCCGTTGCGACTCCACCAGTCCTTCAAATCCGCCAGCTGTTCATCTTCGGTACTCGACACCCCAATACTCCTTAATCGCTAAATCGGCTGTTTGACAGCTTCAACCCTGCACGACGCAGGTGGCCAGGTGTGCAGCAAGCGCATCCCAGGCAATGCTTTGTTGTTCGCCCTGGCCACGCAGGGGTTTGAAACCTACCACTTGTTGGGCCAGTTCGTCGTCACCCAGGATCAGTGCATACAGCGCACCGCTCTTGTCGGCCTTCTTGAACTGGCTCTTGAAGCTGCCGGCGCCGGCGTTGATCTGCAGGCGCAGATTGGGCAATCGATCTCTGAGCGCTTCGCTCAGAACGATGGCCGCCAGTTCGGCCGCTTCACCGAAAGCGCACAGGTAGACGTCGACCTGACGGGAAAGCTCTTGCGGCACCTTGTCCAGGGCCTCAAGCATCAGCACCAGACGCTCGATGCCCATGGCAAAGCCCACGCCCGGGGTCGGCTTGCCGCCCATCTGCTCCACCAGCCCGTCGTAGCGGCCGCCGGCACACACGGTGCCCTGGGCGCCGAGCTTGTCGGTAACCCATTCGAAAACGGTCTTGCTGTAGTAATCCAGGCCACGGACCAACTTGGGGTTGATCACGTAAGGAATGCCCACGGCGTCCAGGCGCGCCTTCAACCCTTCGAAGTGCGCACGGGATTCGTCGTCGAGGTAGTCGGCCATTTTCGGCGCGTCAGCCAGGATCGCCTGGGTCTCGGCATTCTTGGTGTCGAGCACGCGCAGCGGATTGGTCTTGAGACGGCGCTGGCTGTCTTCGTCGAGCTTGTCCAGGTGCGCGGAAAGAAACTCCACCAACGCTTCACGGTAGCGGCCACGGGACTCGCTGGTGCCCAGGCTGTTGAGTTCAAGCTTGACCGCGTCACGAAGGCCCAGCTCGCCCCACAGGCGCCAGGTCATGACGATCAGCTCGGCGTCGATGTCCGGGCCGTCGAGGTTGAACACTTCCAGACCGATCTGGTGGAACTGGCGATAGCGACCTTTCTGCGGGCGCTCGTGACGGAACATCGGGCCGATGTACCAGAGTTTCTGCACCTGGCCACCGCCGGTGATGCCGTGCTCAAGCACCGCTCGCACACAGGCCGCCGTGCCTTCGGGGCGCAGGGTCAGGGAATCGCCGTTGCGGTCCTCGAAGGTGTACATCTCTTTTTCGACGATGTCGGTCACTTCACCGATGGAGCGCTTGAACAGCTCGGTGAACTCGACAATCGGCATGCGGATCTGCCGGTAACCGTAGTTATCCAGCAAACGTGCGACAGTGCCCTCGAAATAGCGCCACAGGGGCGTCTGTTCGGGCAGGATGTCGTTCATGCCACGGATGGCTTGCAGAGACTTGCTCACAATAAATCCTTAAAAATTCGTTTGCTCAGCCGCGTGCGATGACCGCTGCGTCGGCTTCGACCTTTTCGGCCGCCTTCTCGCGGATCAGCCGTTCCAGCTCATCCACGAGATTGTCATTCGTCAACTTCTGCGACGGCTTGCCGTCGATGTAAATCAGGTTCGGCGTACCGCCCGTGAGGCCGATATGGGCCTCCTTGGCTTCGCCCGGCCCGTTGACCACACAGCCGATCACCGCGACATCCAGCGGCACCAGCAGGTCTTCGAGACGCCCTTCCAGCTCGTTCATGGTCTTGACCACATCGAAGTTCTGCCGCGAGCAGCTCGGGCAGGCGATGAAGTTGATGCCACGGGAACGCAGGTGCAGGGATTTGAGAATGTCGTAGCCGACTTTCACTTCCTCGACCGGATCAGCCGCCAACGAGATGCGGATGGTATCGCCAATCCCTTCGGCGAGCAGCATACCGAGGCCGACGGCGGATTTCACCGTGCCCGAACGCAACCCACCGGCTTCAGTGATGCCCAGGTGCAGCGGCTGGACGATTTCCTTGGCCAGCAGGCGGTAGGCTTCGACGGCCATGAACACGTCGGAGGCCTTCACGCTGACCTTGAAGTCCTGGAAATTCAGGCGCTCCAGGTGCTCGACATGGCGCAACGCCGACTCCACCAGGGCCGCCGGCGTGGGTTCGCCGTACTTCTTCTGCAGGTCTTTTTCCAGGGAACCGGCGTTCACCCCGATACGGATCGGAATACCCCGGTCGCGGGCGGCATCCACCACGGCGCGCACACGGTCTTCGCGACCGATGTTGCCCGGGTTGATGCGCAGGCAGTCGACACCCAGCTCGGCCACGCGCAGGGCAATGCGGTAGTCGAAGTGAATGTCGGCCACCAGCGGCACCTTGACCAACTGCTTGATCTTGCCGAACGCCTCGGCGGCGTCCATGTCCGGCACGGACACCCGCACGATGTCGACACCGGCGGCTTCCAGGCGATTGATCTGCGCAACGGTGGCGGCCACGTCGTTGGTGTCGCTGTTGGTCATGCTCTGTACAGCGATAGGCGCATCGCCGCCCACGGGCACGTTGCCGACCCAGATCTTGCGGGATTCGCGACGTTTGATTGGAGATTCGCCGTGCATGACTTATTGACCCAACTTCAGGCGAGCAGTCTCGCCACTGGTGAACGGAGCCACATCGACCGGCTGGCCGTTGTAGCTGACCTGCGCGCCACGGGCATAGCCCAGGCGTACGGCAAACGGTGGCTTGCCGTTGATGGAGGTGCTGTCGCCCTTGCGCTTGAGGCCGCTGAACAACACCTTGCCGTTGCCGTCGGTAACTTGCGTCCAGCAGTCGGCGATGAATTGAATCTGCACCTGGCCTTCACCCGCGGCCGGCGCCACAGGGGCAACCGGTGCGGCTGCCGGAGCAGCAGGCACTGGAGCTGGAGCTGGAGCTGCAACGGTCGGCGCCGGTACGCTCGGGGCAACCGGTGCGCTGGTGGTTGGCGCAGGCGTGCCTGGCACGACAGGGGCAACGGCAGGGGCAGCAGGGGAGCCCGGCTCGGCACCGGCTTCGGCGTCAGCACCATCCTGGCCTTGCGGCAATGCCAGGTTGGTTTCGCCTTCAGCCTGGCCTTCGAGCACAGCCTGGTCTTCCGGCTCGTCCAGCGGATGGATCCGGGTGGTGCCGTCGGCACCTTCCACTTCTACATGCTCCGGGGCCATCGCAACCGATTCCTTGGCGCGCTGGGAGGTTTGATCCTGCCACCAGACGAAACCGCCCCCAATCACCGCGATCAGCAACAACAGGCTGACGATTCGCAAAATGGTGTGGGAAACACGTACCGGCTCCTCGATGCGACCCAGGCTGTGCACGTTACTGCCCTGGGCATCGGAACCGGTGTACTGATCGAATTGCTGGACCAGCACGGTCTGGTCCATGTCGAGTAATTTGGCGTAGGCGCGGATGTAGCCCCGGGCAAAGGTATGCCCCGGCAATTTGTCGAACGCGCCCGCTTCCAGGTTGCTCAGCGAAGCCACGGTGAGATTGAGCTTGAGGGCCACTTGGGCCAGCGACCAACCGTTGCTTTCGCGGGCTTGACGCAGGGTCTCACCGGGGTTCACGCGAGTCGCTGCTACCACTTCAGGATGCGCCGCTTTCATCATTGCTCCGACAGGTATTGCTGATATTCCGGCGTACCGGGATAGAGTCTTTTTAGTTGCAGGCCATAACTGGCGGCCTTGTCACGGTCTTCGAATACATGCGCCAGCCGAACGCCGAGCAATAGACTACGTGCATTTTGCTCGCTCAGCAGACTAAAACGTTCGTAATAGTCCCGCGCGGGCACATATTGCCTGTCTTCGTAAGACAACTCAGCCATTTCCAGCAGTGCTCGCGGTTGCTGGCGGTTGAGTCGCAGCGCCTTTTCCAACTGCTGGCGAGCCAGGTCGCGCTGGCCAAGCTGCGCGGCGGTCATACCGAGGTTTTCAAACACCCGCGAACGCTCGGGATAAAGGGTGTCGGCGGCAGCCTGCTCGAAGCGCTCGTAGGCGTCCTTGTAGCGTTTCTGTTCGAAAAGAAAGCTGCCGTAGTTGTTCAGGATCCGCGCGTCCTGCGGCCGGCTGGACAGTGCCTTGCGAAAATGCTCGTCGGCCAGCTCCGGCTCCAGCTCGGCCTGGAATACCAGGGCCAGGGCCGCGTTGGCATCAGCGTCGGAGCTGTCCAGCTCCAGGGCTTTCTTGAGCGGCACCTTGGCCCGCTCGGTCATGCCCTGCTGCAGGTAGCCGATGCCCAGTTGCACATAGGCCACACGCGCTTCGTCACGCCCCTTGCTGGTTTTCATCGGGTTGTAGTCGCCCGACAGAACACAACCGGCGCACAGACCGGTGAACAGCAACAGCAGCGCGAAGCGCAGGGACATAGAGTTCCTCTCTTAGTGACCGTTCGCAGCGTTCTGCACATCGTCGGTGGCGTTCAACTCGCGCACGGCAATGTAGCGTTCGCTGCGACGGGTGCGATCCAGCACCTGCCCGACCAATTGACCACACGCGGCATCGATGTCTTCGCCACGGGTGGTGCGCACGGTGACGTTGAAGCCCGCGTGATGAAGCTGATCCTGGAAGCGACGGATCGCGTTATTGCTCGGACGCTCGTAACCGGAGTGCGGGAACGGGTTGAACGGGATCAGGTTGATCTTGCACGGGATGTTCTTGAGCAGCTCGATCATCTCGACCGCGTGTTCGACCTTGTCGTTCACATCCTTGAGCAGGGTGTACTCGATGGTCAGCACGCGCTTTTCGCCCAGGGCCGACATGTAGCGCTGGCAAGAGTCCAGCAGCATCTTAAGCGGATACTTCTTGTTGATCGGCACCAATTGGTTACGCAATGCGTCATTGGGTGCGTGCAGCGACAACGCCAGGGAGACGTCGATGTGCTTGGCCAGCTCATCGATCATCGGCACCACGCCGGAAGTGGACAGGGTCACCCGGCGCTTGGAAATGCCGTAGCCCAGGTCATCCATCATCAGGTGCATGGCGGAGACGACGTTGTCGAAGTTCAGCAGCGGCTCACCCATGCCCATCATCACCACGTTGGTGATGGCACGGTCGACGGTCGCCGGGACGCTGCCAAAGGATTTGTTGGCAATCCACACCTGGCCGATCACTTCGGCGGCGGTGAGGTTGCTGTTGAAGCCTTGCTTGCCGGTGGAGCAGAAACTGCAATCCAGGGCACAGCCTGCCTGGGACGAAACGCACAAGGTGCCGCGCTTGCCCTGGGGAATGTAGACGGTCTCGACGCAGCTGCCGGACGCCACGCGCACCACCCACTTGCGGGTGCCGTCGCTGGAAATGTCCTGGCTGACCACTTCGGGGCCGCGAATCTCGGCAACGGCCTTGAGCTTTTCACGCAAGGCCTTGCCGACATTCGTCATCGCGTCGAAATCGTCGACGCCAAAGTGGTGAATCCATTTCATTACCTGACCGGCACGGAAACGCTTCTCCCCGATTGAGTCGAAGAATTTCTCCATTTCCGGCTGGGTCAAGCCCAACAGGTTAATCTTGCCGATCGATGCAGTCATGGTCTCACCCTCACTCACAAGCTTTACTTAGCGAGCGGTTACTTCAGTAGCGGCGAAAAAGTAAGCGATTTCGCGAGCAGCAGCGGCTTCGGAGTCCGAACCGTGAACGGCGTTGGCATCGATGGACTCGGCGAAGTCAGCGCGGATGGTGCCGGCAGCAGCTTCTTTAGGGTTGGTAGCGCCCATCAGCTCACGGTTGCGAGCGATGGCGTTTTCGCCTTCCAGAACCTGAACGACAACCGGACCGGAAGTCATGAACGCAACCAGCTCACCGAAGAAACCGCGCTCGCTGTGCTCAGCGTAGAAGCCTTCGGCTTCAGCCTTGGACAGTTGCTTCATTTTCGAAGCAACAACGCGCAGGCCGGCGTCTTCGAAGCGGGTGACGATCTTGCCGATCACGTTTTTAGCAACGGCGTCAGGCTTGATGATGGAGAAAGTACGTTGAACAGCCATGGGTGTAACTCCAGAAACGGTAATGTGCGAAAAATTAAACCCGCGAATTATACGCGGGTTCATGGGTATTGCCTAACCTGCCAGGCCGATCAGTCGATTTCTTCGATCCAGAGCGCCTGGACCGCTTCCAGCACCTTCTCGCCACAGCGGCCAGAGGTACTGTCGAAGCCGTCAAGCTCCATGATCCAATGCTGCAGATCGACGAAGTTGACCGTCATCGGGTCTACATCCGGCCTGGCTTCGGCCAACTCTTCAGCGATGCGTTGTACATCATTCCAACCATAGCTCATGACAGTCTCACCATCAGTGCGGCGCTTCAGCCGCATGGTTAAGCGAATATTTCGGGATTTCGACGGTCAGGTCTTCCGTACCGACGATGGCCTGGCAACCCAGGCGCGATTGCGCTTCCAGGCCCCAGGCCCGGTCGAGGAAATCTTCTTCCAGCTCGTCCGCCTCTTCCAGCGAATCGAAACCTTCACGAATGATGCAATGGCAGGTGGTGCAGGCGCAGACGCCGCCACAGGCGCTTTCCATCTCGATATGGTGCTCATGGGCCAGCTCAAGGATAGACGTCCCAGGCGCAGCCTCCACCACCATGCCCTCGGGGCAGAATTTCTCGTGGGGTAAAAAAATCACCTGCGGCATCTATTACTCCTCGATTTCATTCAGGTTACGCCCCGCCAGGGCGGCTTTGACCGTCGAATCCAGGCGGCGGGCGGCAAAGGCATCGGTGACTTGCGACAGACGCTTGGTCTGCTGCTCGATGGCATAGCCATCCGTGCCTTTGATCAATTCGGACAATTCCTGCATCTGCAATTCGATGACCATGCGCTCTTCGGCGTCCAGCAGACGCTCGCCGTCAGCCTCAAGGGCGCCTTGCACGGCTTCGATCAGGCGCTGGGCGTCGACCTGCTGCTCGCGCAGCACGCGGGCCACCTTGTCGTCACCGGCGTACTGGAAGGAATCCTTGAGCATCCGGGCGATTTCGCCGTCGGTCAGGCCGTAGGACGGCTTGACCTGGATGCTGGCCTCGACGCCCGAAGCCAGTTCGCGGGCAGAGACATTGAGCAGGCCATCGGCGTCGACCTGGAAGGTCACGCGGATCTTCGCCGCACCGGCGACCATGGCCGGGATGCCGCGCAATTCGAAGCGCGCCAGGGAACGGCAGTCGCTGATGAGTTCCCGTTCGCCTTGCAGCACGTGGATCATCATGGCCGACTGGCCGTCTTTATAGGTGGTGAAATCCTGAGCGCGGGCGACAGGGATGGTGGTATTGCGCGGAATCACCTTCTCCATCAGGCCGCCCATGGTCTCCAGCCCCAGGGACAGCGGAATCACGTCGAGCAACAGCAGTTCGCCGCCGTCGCGCTTGTTGCCGGCCAGGGTATCGGCCTGGATCGCGGCGCCGATGGCAACCACCTGATCGGGGTCGATTTCGGTCAGGGGCTGACGACCAAAGGCCTCGGCAACGGCTTCACGCACCCGAGGCACACGGGTCGAACCACCGACCATGACCACGGCCTTGACGTCCTCAAGCTCGATGCCGGAATCACGCACGGCGCGGCGGCAGGCCTTGAGGCTGCGGGCGACCATGGGCTCGATCAGCGCATCGAAGGCTTCGCGACTCAGAGAGGCTTTCCAGTCGCCGTAGACAACCTCGACACTCGCGGCGTCGGTCAGGGCTTCCTTGGCGGCGCAGGCGGTTTGCAGCAGGTGACGTTGCGCACCCGGATCAAGGTCGGCGGACAAGCCCGCCTGCTCGATGATCCAGCCGGCAATGGCATGGTCGAAGTCATCGCCGCCCAGGGCGCTGTCGCCGCCGGTGGCCAGGACTTCAAAGACGCCGCCAGTCAGGCGCAGGATGGAGATATCAAAGGTACCGCCGCCCAGGTCGTAGATGGCAACCAGCCCTTCGGCGTGCTGGTCCAGACCGTAGGCCACCGCCGCGGCAGTCGGCTCGTTGAGCAGGCGCAGCACGTTCAGGCCGGCCAACCTGGCCGCGTCCTTGGTGGCTTGGCGCTGGGCGTCATCGAAATAGGCCGGGACGGTGATGACCGCACCCACCAGTTCACCACCCAACGCCGCTTCGGCGCGCTGACGCAGGACCTTGAGGATGTCGGCCGACACTTCCACCGGGCTTTTCGGGCCCTGCACGGTGTCGATGAACGGCATGTGGGACTCGCCGCCGACGAAGCGGTACGGCAGTTGATCGCCCAATTGCTTGACGTCGGACAGGCCGCGCCCCATCAGGCGCTTGACCGAGACGATGGTGTTCAGCGGATCGGTCGCGGCGGCCAGCCTGGCTGACTCGCCCACTTCGACGCGATCGGCGTGGTAGCGCACGGCGGACGGCAGGATCACCCGCCCCTGCTCGTCGGCCAGCGGCTCGGAAAGACCGCTGCGCAACGCAGCGACCAGGGAATTGGTGGTACCCAAGTCGATCCCCACAGCCAGGCGACGCTGGTGCGGTTGTGGACTTTGGCCGGGTTCGGCGATCTGCAGTAGGGCCATCGTAATCAGGACTTATCTGTAATCAGGCGTGCGACCGGAGCGGCACTGGGTTAATCGTCGAGGCGCTCTTCGAGCTGGCGCACTTCGTAGGTGAGCTTGTCGAGGAACTGCATGCGCCGCATCAGGCGTTCGGCCTGTTCGCGTTGCGCGGCATCGTTCCAACAGGCTGCGAAGCTTTCGTTCAGGGTTTGCTGGGCGCCCTTCAAGCGGCGCTTGAACGCGGCGACACCAGCCAGGTCGGCACTGTCCTGCAGGTCTTCGAGCTCTTCGCGCCACTGCATCTGCTGCAGAAGAAACTCGGGATCGTGCACCGTGACTTCCAGGGGCAATTCATGACCGCTGATGGCAAGCAGGTAGCGCGCGCGCTTGGCCGGGCTCTTGAGCGTCTGGTAGGCCTCGTTGAGGTTCGCGGACTGCTCGAGCGCCCGCCGCTGCTCGGCCTCGGAGGCGTCCGCGAAGCGGTCCGGATGGACGCCACGGGCCAGCTCGAGATAGCGCGCCGACAGCTCATCGAGATCCAGGCTGAAACCCGGCTGCATCTGAAACAAAGCAAAATGACAAGGAGTACCCACAAGCCGCCTCAGATGTTGAAGCTTTCGCCGCAGCCACATTCACCGCGCACGTTGGGGTTGTTGAACTTGAAGCCTTCGTTCAACCCTTCCTTGACGAAATCCAGCTCAGTGCCGTCCAGGTACGTCAGGCTCTTCGGGTCGATGATCACTTTCTGACCATGACTCTCGAACACCTGATCGTCTTCGCCGACTTCATCGACGAATTCCAGTACATAGGCAAGGCCGGAACAACCCGTGGTGCGAACACCCAGGCGGATGCCCTCGCCCTTGCCGCGCCCCGCGAGGGAGCGCTCTATGTGCCTGGCGGCTGCTTCTGTCATCTGGATAGCCATGGAAACTCCTTACCTGCGCGGTTCAGATCAAGCCTTTCTTCTGCTTGTAGTCGCGAACAGCGGCCTTGATGGCGTCTTCAGCGAGTACCGAGCAGTGGATTTTCACTGGCGGCAGGGCCAGTTCTTCGGCCAGCTGGGTGTTCTTGATGGTTTCGGCTTCATCAAGGGTCTTGCCCTTCATCCACTCGGTGGCCAGGGAGCTGGACGCAATCGCCGAGCCGCAGCCGTAGGTCTTGAACTTGGCGTCTTCGATGATGCCTTGCTCGTTGACCTTGATCTGCAGGCGCATCACGTCGCCGCATGCCGGGGCGCCGACCATGCCGGTGCCGACATCAGGATCCTGCGCGTCCATCTTGCCGACGTTGCGCGGGTTCTCGTAGTGGTCGATGACCTTTTCGCTATATGCCATTTGCTTCAATCCTCATCAGTGGAGCCGCTCTGGTGGCGACTTCTCAGTGCGCCGCCCATTCGATTTTCGAAATGTCGACGCCGTCTTTGTACATGTCCCACAGCGGCGACAGTGCGCGCAGCTTGGTGACGGCCTCGCAGACCTTCTGCGCGGCGTAATCGATTTCTTCTTCGGTGGTGAAGCGGCCGAAGGTAAAGCGGATCGAGCTGTGGGCCAGTTCGTCGTTGCGGCCCAGGGCACGCAGTACATACGAAGGCTCGAGGGACGCCGAGGTGCACGCCGAACCGGACGACACGGCCAGGTCCTTGAGCGCCATGATCAGCGACTCGCCTTCAACGTAGTTGAAGCTCAGGTTCAGGTTGTGCGGTACGCGGGCGGTCATGCTGCCGTTGACGTAGAGCTCTTCCAGGTGCTCGACCTGCTTGAAGAAGCGGTCGCTCAGGGCTTTGATGCGCACGTTCTCGGCAGCCATGTCTTCCTTGGCTACGCGGAAGGCTTCGCCCATGCCGACGATCTGGTGGGTCGCCAGGGTGCCGGAACGCATGCCACGCTCGTGACCGCCGCCGTGCATGGTCGCTTCGAGGCGAACACGCGGCTTGCGGCTCACGTACAGCGCGCCGATACCTTTAGGACCGTAGGTCTTGTGGGCGGAGAACGACATCAGGTCGACTTTGAGCTTCGACAGGTCGATGTCGACCTTGCCGGTGGACTGGGCCGCGTCGACGTGGAACAGGATGCCCCGGGAACGGGTCAGTTCGCCGATGGCTTCGATGTCGTTGACGGTGCCGATTTCGTTGTTCACGTGCATGATCGAAACCAGGATGGTGTCGTCGCGCAGTGCGGACTCAACCATGGCCGGGGTGATCAGGCCGTCTTCGCCAGGCTCGATGTAGGTGACTTCGAAACCTTCACGCTCCAGTTGGCGCATGGTGTCCAGGACAGCCTTGTGCTCGATCTTGGAGGTGATCAGGTGCTTGCCCTTGGTGTGATAGAAGTGCGCGACACCCTTGATTGCCAGGTTGTCGGACTCGGTGGCACCGGAGGTCCAGACGATTTCACGCGGGTCGGCGTTGACCAGGTCGGCGACCTGGCGACGGGCGTTCTCGACCGACTCCTCGGCCTTCCAGCCGAACACGTGGGAGCGGGAGGCCGGGTTACCGAAGTTTCCGTCGACCAGCAGGCATTCACTCATTTTCTGCGCGACACGCGGATCAACCGGGGTGGTCGCAGAGTAATCAAGGTAAATCGGCAATTTCATGGACTCTCTCCTAAATCAGGCTGGCTGGCGTTCCGCTTGCTCTGCGGCAGTCATTCGACGGCGGACGCTTCAATCTTGTCCAGGTGCGGCGCCCTGCCATTGCAACGGCGCTGGTCCTGACGCTGGGCTACTTCTTGCACCTCACGGCGGGTGACAAGGTCAGCCAAGCTGATACCGCTCAGAAATTCGTGGATCTGCAGGCTCAAATCGCACCACAGATGATGGGTCAGGCAAGTATCGCCGCCATGGCAGTCGCCCAACCCCTGACATTTGGTCGCATCGACCGATTCGTTCACCGCATCGATCACCTGGGCGACCTGGATGCCTTGCATGTCCCGCGACAGCTGATAGCCGCCACCGGGACCACGCACGCTGGACACCAGGTTGCTGCGACGCAGCTTGGCGAACAGCTGTTCAAGGTAAGACAGGGAAATGCCCTGGCGCTCGGAGATATCGGCCAGGGACACCGGCCCGTGCTGCGCATGCAATGCCAGATCCAGCATTGCGGTCACGGCGTATCGGCCTTTTGTAGTCAGTCGCATGGACAATTACCACGGAGTTCGGAATGGGGGCGAGTATGCAATTCCCGAGTAATTAAGTCAACTATAAGACCTAGTGGAGCACTCGGGTTTACCCGCGAAAGAGCGCGCGCATGATAGCAAAGGGTGGTTGCCGGCGACCAGCTATACCGCGTTATCGTTCATCGCGAGCAGGCTCGCTCCCACAGAGGATCGTCGTTGACTACATGACTCGTGTTCGACGCAGATTCAATGTGGGAGCGAGCCTGCTCGCGATAAGCCCCGCAGGGCTTCAGCCGACCTGACTCTGATCCTTATCCTTCACACACGCGAAATCCTCTTCGCGCAGTTCAGGCAGTTCCTTGGCACAGTAATTACTGCCCAGGTCCTTCAGGGCCCCGCACATCCCCTCCAGGCGCCCATCGACGGCCTGCAGGTGATCGAGCAACTGGTTGATGGCGCGGGCGACCGGGTCGGGCATGTCTTCGCCGACACCGTAGGCGTCGAAGCCGATCTTCTCGGCCATGGCCTTGCGCCGGGCATCCTGCTCGTCATCGGACTTGACGATGATCCGCCCCGGAATGCCCACCACGGTCGCGCCCGGTGGCACGGCCTTGGTGACCACGGCATTGGAACCGACTTTCGCCCCGGCCCCGACGGTGAACGGGCCGAGCACCTTGGCGCCTGCGCCCACCACCACGCCGTCGCCCAGGGTCGGGTGGCGCTTGCCCTTGTTCCAGCTGGTGCCGCCCAGGGTCACGCCCTGGTACAGGGTCACGTCATCGCCGATCTCTGCGGTTTCGCCAATGACGATGCCCATGCCGTGGTCGATGAAGAACCGACGACCGACCTTGGCCCCCGGATGGATCTCGATCCCGGTCAGCCAGCGGCCGAAGTTCGAGACCAGCCGCGCCAGCCACTTCCAGCCCATGCCCCACAACGCACCGGACAACCGATGGATCCAGATGGCATGCATGCCCGGATAGCAGGTCAGCACTTCAAAGGCGTTGCGCGCCGCCGGGTCACGATGGAAAACGCTTTGGATATCTTCACGCAAACGATCGAACATTTTAATCCTTCCGCTTAATCAGCTCGCCACGGGCCGCTTTCTGGGTTTCCGTGAGGATGCCGCGCAATATATTCATCTCCGCCCGGCTGACCGAGCTTCGTCCGTACAACCGACGCAGGCGCGCCATCAAGTGCCGAGGCTTGTCCGGGTCGAGAAATTCGATGTCCACCAGGGCCTGTTCCAGGTGTTCATAGAATCGCTCCAGTTCATCCATGGTCGCCAGTGTCTCACTGCGCGGCGACGTCACCTCGTATTTTTCCACCTTGCTCGGCTTGCCTTCGGCCGCCAGCCAGGCCATGCGCACTTCATAACTCAACACCTGCACCGCCGCCCCAAGGTTCAGCGAACTGAATCCGGGGTCGGAAGGGATATGCACGTGAAAGTGACATCGATGCAGCTCGTCGTTGGTCAGGCCGGAGTCTTCACGACCGAACACCAAAGCGATTTCGATGCCCTGCGCGGCTTCCTCGACCACTTTCGTCCCGCATTCGCGGGGGTCGAGCATGGGCCAGGGGATGCGGCGGTCGCGGGCACTGGTGCCGAGCACCAGGTTGCAGCCCACCAGGGCGTCTTCCAGGCTGGCAACGACCTGCGCACCGGCCAGGATGTCACCAGCGCCGGAAGCCCGGGCATCGGCTTCGTGATGGGGAAACAAGCGAGGCTCGACCAGCACCAGCCGCGACAGGCCCATGTTCTTCATGGCCCGCGCAGCTCCGCCGATATTGCCCGGATGACTGGTATTGACCAGGACGACACGAATGTTCTGCAACAAGGGAGGCGCTCTCGAACACGACAAAGGGAGCAAATCTTACCTAAGCACCTACCGTTAAGCTATGAAAGCGAACGCCAACCTTCTCCTCGGAAAACTTTCTGATAGAATGCCCGGCTTTCTTTAACAACCTTAGGTGACACATCCATGCAGCCCATGCTGAATATCGCGCTGCGCGCCGCCCGCAGCGCCAGTGAACTGATCTTCCGCTCCATCGAGCGCCTGGATACCATCAAGGTCGATGAAAAAGATGCCAAGGACTACGTGTCCGAGGTTGATCGTGCCGCCGAACAGAAAATCGTCGATGCCCTGCGCAAGGCTTACCCGAACCACTCGATCATGGGTGAAGAGACCGGTATGCACGCCGGCACCGGCATCGAAGGTGAAGAATACCTGTGGATCATCGATCCGCTGGACGGCACCACCAACTTCCTGCGCGGCATTCCTCATTTCGCCGTCAGCATCGCCTGCAAATACCGTGGCCGCCTGGAACATGCCGTTGTGCTGGATCCGGTTCGCCAGGAAGAATTCACCGCCAGCCGTGGCCGTGGCGCCCAACTGAATGGTCGTCGCCTGCGCGTCAGCGGCCGCACCAGCCTGGACGGCGCCCTGCTGGGTACCGGCTTCCCGTTCCGCGATGACCAGATGGACAACCTGGACAACTACCTGGGCATGTTCCGCGCCCTGGTCGGCCAGACCGCCGGCATCCGCCGCGCCGGCGCGGCGAGCCTGGACCTGGCTTACGTGGCCGCTGGCCGTTTCGATGCATTCTGGGAGTCGGGCCTGTCCGAGTGGGACATGGCAGCGGGCGCCCTGTTGATCCAGGAAGCGGGTGGTCTGGTCAGCGACTTCACCGGCGGCCACGACTTCCTTGAAAAAGGCCACATCGTTGCCGGCAACACCAAATGCTTCAAGGCTGTGTTGACCGCCATCCAGCCACATCTGCCGGCTTCGCTGAAACGCTAAGCACCCCGGCTAATGAGAAAAGCACCTTTAGAGGTGCTTTTTTTATGCCCGGATTCTGCCCCCCCCTGAAAGCAACAAACTGTGGGAGCGAGCCTGCTCGCGATGAGGTCGGCACATCCAATATCTCTGCAAGCCGAACCGGCGCCATCGCGAGCAAGCTCGCTCCCACAGGGGTGGTGGTGAGCATCAAAAGCCGGGCATAAAAAAGCACCCGAAGGGTGCTTTTTTAGATCATTCAGATCACTGCGCCGGCTGGTTCTGGCCCAGGATCAGTTGGCCTTCCTTGCTCACCGGGATCTGGTTACCCGGGTCGCGATCCATGCGGACCTTGCCTTCCTTGCCGTCGAGCATGTAGCGCACGTCGTAGCCGACCACTTTGTCGCTGATGTCATTGACGGTGTTGCAGCGAGTTTGCGTGGTGGTGTAAGTGTCGCGTTCCTGCATGCCTTCCTGGATCTTGTTACCGGCGTAACCACCACCAGCCGCACCCGCCACGGTGGCGATTTTCTTGCCGGTGCCGCCGCCGATCTGGTTACCCAACAGGCCACCGGCCACGGCGCCCAGCACGGTACCGGCGATCTGATGTTGATCCTGGACCGGCTTCTGCCGGGTCACGGTGACGTCCTTGCAGACTTCACGCGGGGTCTTGATCTGGGTCTTGACCGGTTCCACGGCCAATACCTGCGCATACTCAGGACCACTTTTCACCAAGCTGTAGGTGGCGACCGCACCACCGGCAGTGACACCGACAGCACCCAATACCGCACCAACCAGCATCGATTTGTTCACTTGAACCTCCTGGCCATCACCTGCGGAATAATCCGCGCTTCTCCCAGCCTTGGAGCATAAAAAAAGGCGCGAGTTCAACTCGCGCCTTTTCAGCGGTGACGGACGGAGTGACAAGCCTTACGGGCGGTCGTCCACTTCCGTTTCGGTGGCCGCCGGAGGAATCAGGTCCTCGGTGTTCAGGTTCAGCCAGATCAGCACCACGTTGGCGATGTAGATCGACGAGTAGGTACCCGCCAATACACCGACAAACAGCGCAATGGAGAAACCGAACAGGTTGTCGCCACCAAAGAACAGCAGCGCGGCAATCGCCAGCAAGGTGGAGATCGACGTCGCCATGGTCCGCAGCAGGGTCTGGGTGGTCGAGATGTTGATGTTCTCGATCAACGATGCCTTGCGCAGCACACGGAAGTTCTCACGCACCCGGTCGAACACCACGATGGTGTCGTTGAGCGAGTAGCCGATGATCGCCAGCACCGCCGCCAGCACCGTCAGGTCGAAGGTGATCTGGAAGAACGACAGGATGCCCATGGTCACGACCACGTCGTGGATCAGCGAGACAATCGCGCCCACCGCGAACTTCCACTGAAAGCGGAAGGCCAGGTAGATCAGGATGCCGCCCAGCGCCATCAGCATGCCGAGGCCGCCCTGGTCGCGCAGCTCTTCACCCACTTGCGGCCCCACGAACTCGACACGCTTGACCTGCGCCGGGTTGTCGCCGCCGGCCTTCTGCAGAGCTTCGGCGACCTGGTGACCCAACTGTGGATCTTCACCCGGCATGCGCACCAGCAAATCGGTGGTTGCACCGAAGCTCTGCACCACGGCTTCGTGGTAGCCGGACGTTGTCAGTTGCTCACGCACCTTGGTCACGTCGGCCGGACGCTCGTAGGTCAGCTCGATGAGCGTACCGCCCGTGAAGTCCAGGCCGTAGTTCAGCCCCTTGTGGAACCAGCTGAACAACGCCAGCGCAGTGAGGAACAATGTGACGCCGAACGCGAAGTTGCGAACGCCCATGAAGTTGATTGTACGTAACATGGCAGCCCCTTAAATCCACAACTTCTTGAAGTCACGACCGCCAAAGATCAGGTTGACCATTGCGCGGGTCACCATGATGGCTGTGAACATCGAGGTAAAGATCCCGAGGGACATGGTCACTGCAAAGCCCTTGACCGGGCCGGTGCCCATGGCGAAGAGGATCCCGCCCACCAGCAACGTGGTCAGGTTGGCATCGAGGATCGCGGTGAATGCCCGGCCGAAGCCTTCGTTGATTGCCCGCTGGATCGACATGCCCGCGGCGATCTCTTCACGTATCCGCGAGAAGATCAGCACGTTGGCGTCCACCGCCATACCCATGGTCAACACGATACCGGCGATACCCGGCAGGGTCAGCGTAGCGCCCAGCAGCGACATCAGGGCCAGCAGCATCACCATGTTCACCGCCAGCGCGACGGTGGCGATGATGCCGAAGAAGCGGTAGATGGCGATGATGAACAGCGACACGAACAGCATGCCCCACAGCGACGCGTCGATACCCTTGGTGATGTTGTCCGCCCCCAGGCTCGGGCCGATGGTGCGTTCTTCAGCGAAGTACATCGGTGCGGCCAGGCCACCGGCACGCAGCAACAGCGCCAGCTCGGAGGATTCACCCTGGCCGTTCAGGCCGGTGATGCGGAACTGGCTACCCAGGGGCGACTGGATGGTCGCCAGACTGATGATCTTCTTCTCTTCCTTGAACGCCTGCACCGCGACGTCTTTCTCGACGCCGTTGACCACCTGCTTGGTGTAAGTGGTGATCGGCTTCTGCTCGATGAAGATCACCGCCATGCTGCGACCGACGTTGCTGCGCGTGGCGCGGCTCATCAGTTCGCCGCCGTGGCCGTCGAGGTGGATGTTCACCTGTGGACGACCGTGCTCGTCGAAGCTCGCCTTGGCGTCGGTGACCTGGTCACCAGTGATGATCAGGCCGCGCTCGATCTGCGCCGCCGGGCGGTTGCCCTCACGGAACTCGAAGCTCTCGGAAGTGGCCTTGGACGCACCCGGCTCAGCCGCGAGGCGGAACTCCAGGTTGGCGGTCTTGCCGAGGATACGCTTGGCTTCGGCGGTGTCCTGCACACCCGGCAGCTCGACCACGATGCGGTTGGCGCCCTGGCGCTGCACGATCGGCTCGGCCACGCCCAGCTCGTTGACCCGGTTACGCACGGTGGTCAAGTTCTGCTTGATGGAGTATTCGCGGATTTCCGCCAGCTTGGCCGGGGTCATCGCCAGACGCAGCACCGCCTGACCATTGAGGTCGGCCGGCACAATGTCGAAATCGTTGAAGGTCTTGCGGATCAGTGCACGGGCCTGCTCGCGGGTATCTTCATCGCTGAAGCCCAGCTGGATAGCACCGTTGAAGGCCGGCAGGCTGCGATAGCGCACGCGCTCTTTACGCAACAGGCTCTTGACGTCGCCTTCGTAGACTTTCATCCGCGCGTCGAGGGCTTTTTCCATGTCCACTTCCAGCAGGAAGTGCACACCGCCGGACAAGTCCAGACCCAGCTTCATCGGATGCGCGCCGAATTTGCGCAGCCATTGTGGCGTGGTCTGGGCCAGGTTCAGGGCCACAACATATTCGTCGCCCAACGCCTTGCGCACCACGTCCTTGGCCGGCAGCTGGTCTTCAGCCTTGACCAGGCGCAACAGGCCGCCCTTGCCGTTTTCGGCAACAGACGCAGCCTTGACTTCGATACCGGAGGTCTTGAGGGCCGCGCTCGCACGGTCCAGATCCGCCTGGGTGACCTGCAAGGCAGTGCTTGCGCCACTGACCTGAATGGCCGGGTCATCCGGGTAGAGGTTGGGAGCGGAATAAATCAGACCGACCGCCAGCACCGCCAGGATCAGTACATATTTCCACAGAGGGTATTTGTTCAGCATCACGCCGCCCGCTTATGACGCGGGGCGCCTTGCGCGCCCCGTCGATTGAAGAGATGTTTGAAACCTTAGATCGCTTTCAGCGTGCCTTTTGGCAACGTGGCCGCGATAGCGCCCTTCTGGAACTTCATTTCAACAGTGTCGGACACTTCCAGGACCACGAAGTCATCGGCCACTTTGGTGATCTTGCCGGCGATACCGCCAGTGGTCACCACTTCGTCGCCCTTCTGCAGGCTGCCGAGCAGGTTCTTCTGCTCTTTGGCGCGCTTGGCCTGTGGACGCCAGATCATCAGGTAGAAGATGACCAGGAAGCCGACCAGGAAAATCCACTCGAAACCGCCACCCATAGGCGCGGCTGCGGGAGCAGCGGCATCAGCCATGGCGTTAGAGATAAAAAAGCTCATTTAGCACTCCAGTTGCAAGTATTGAATCTTAGGATCGGAAAACTCAGTCCAAGGGCGGAACAGGCAACCCGCGCTTGGCATAGAAGGCCTCGACGAAGGCGGCCAATGTACCCTGTTGAATAGCCTCGCGCAAACCAGCCATAAGTACCTGGTAATGGCGCAAATTGTGGATCGTATTCAACATGCTACCGAGCATTTCGCCGCACTTGTCCAAATGATGCAGATAAGCGCGAGAGAAGTTCTTGCACGTGTAGCAGTCGCAGGTCGGATCCAGCGGCGAATCATCATGGCGATGGAACGCGTTACGGATCTTCAGCACGCCCGTGTCGATGAACAGATGCCCATTGCGGGCATTACGGGTTGGCATCACGCAATCGAACATGTCCACCCCGCGGCGCACACCCTCAACCAGATCCTCCGGTTTGCCAACGCCCATAAGGTAACGAGGTTTGTCAGCGGGCATCTGGCCCGGCAGATAATCCAGCACCTTGATCATCTCGTGCTTGGGCTCGCCCACCGACAGGCCGCCAATCGCCAGGCCGTCGAAGCCGATCTTGTCCAGGCCTTCGAGGGAGCGCATGCGCAGGTCCTGGTGCATGCCGCCCTGGACGATGCCGAACAGCGCCGCGGTGTTGTCGCCATGGGCGTTCTTGGAGCGCTGGGCCCAGCGCAACGACAGCTCCATGGACACCCGGGCGACGTCTTCATCGGCCGGGTACGGGGTGCATTCGTCAAAAATCATCACGATGTCCGAGCCCAGGTCGCGCTGGACCTGCATCGACTCTTCCGGTCCCATGAACACCTTGGAACCGTCCACCGGCGAGGCGAAGGTCACGCCCTCCTCCTTGATTTTGCGCATCGCGCCCAGGCTGAACACCTGGAAACCGCCGGAGTCGGTCAGGATCGGGCCTTTCCACTGCATGAAATCGTGCAGGTCGCCGTGGGCCTTGATCACTTCCATGCCCGGGCGCAGCCACAGGTGGAAGGTGTTGCCCAGGATGATCTCCGCGCCGATGGCCTCGATGTCCCGTGGCAGCATGCCCTTGACCGTGCCATAGGTGCCCACCGGCATGAACGCCGGGGTTTCCACCGTACCGCGTGGAAAGGTCAGGCGACCGCGACGCGCCTTGCCATCGGTGGCGAGCAACTCGAAGGACATGCGACAGGTGCGACTCATACTGTTTCCTCGGGCCCGCGTGGCGCGGGGTTACGGGTGATGAACATCGCATCACCGTAGCTGAAAAAGCGGTAACCATGCTCGACGGCGGCCTTGTAGGCGGCCATGGCTTCGGGATAACCGGCGAATGCCGAAACCAGCATCAACAGCGTGGACTCGGGCAAATGGAAATTGGTAACCAGGGCATCGACCACATGGAACGGCCGGCCCGGGTAGATAAAGATATCGGTGTCACCACTGAACGGCTTTAGCACGCCATCGCGGGCGGCGCTTTCCAAGGACCGCACACTGGTGGTCCCCACCGCCACCACCCGACCGCCGCGGGCGCGACAAGCCGCCACGGCGTCGACCACTGCCTGGCTCACTTCCAGCCATTCGCTGTGCATGTGGTGATCTTCGATGCGCTCCACCCGCACCGGCTGGAACGTACCGGCGCCGACGTGCAGCGTCACGAACGTGGTCTCGACGCCCTTGGCGGCAATCGCCTCCAGCAACGATTCATCGAAATGCAGCCCCGCCGTCGGCGCCGCCACCGCCCCCAGGCGCTCGGCGTACACGGTCTGGTAGCGCTCGCGGTCCGAACCTTCGTCCGGGCGATCTATATAAGGAGGCAACGGCATGTGCCCGACACGGTCGAGCAGCGGCAACACCTCTTCGGCAAACTCCAGCTCGAACAACGCCTCATGCCGCGCCACCATCCGCGCCTCGCCCCCGCCGTCGATCAAGATCGACGACCCCGGCTTGGGCGACTTGCTGGAGCGCACATGGGCCAGCACACGGTGACTGTCCAGCACCCGCTCCACCAGAATCTCCAGCTTGCCGCCGGAGGCCTTCTGGCCAAACAACCGTGCCGGAATCACCCGGGTATTGTTGAACACCATCAAATCGCCCGGGCGCAAATGCTCAAGCAAATCAGTGAATTGACGGTGAGCCATGACACCGCTGACCCCATCCAGGGTCAACAGTCGGCTGGCGCGACGCTCGGCCAGAGGGTGGCGAGCAATCAGCGAATCCGGGAGTTCAAAAGTAAAGTCAGCAACACGCATGATGGGGTTCGTCTAGCAGGGCCGGAAAGTCTAGCGGAAATATCAAAAATTGACCATGAAACGTGATTGACCAACGGTAGGCACCTCTCTATACTTCGCCGCCATTGAGCCCTGATGGCGGAATTGGTAGACGCGGCGGATTCAAAATCCGTTTTCGAAAGGAGTGGGAGTTCGAGTCTCCCTCGGGGCACCATCTTAAAGAAAGACCTTGAAATTCAAGGTCTTTTTTTTCGTCTGCAGGAAAGTCACCCGATCCATTTGTGGCGAGGGGATTTATCCCCGCCGGGTCGCGAAGCGGCCCCAAATACCAAACCTGTGGCAAGGAAGAACCTGTGGCGAGGGAGCTTGCTCCCGCTTGAGCGCGAAGCGCTCACAAAAATGTCACTGCCCCCACCGATGCTCTGCCTTGCAACGCCCTGTTGACTCATCCTCACCCGCTTACAAAGGACTTCACCCCATGGAATTGCTGCTGGAAACGGTCGCTCTTTACTCGCTGAAGCTGGCTTATGAGACGGAGGGCCACAGCCCGATTCTGCGGGATGACCACCTGATGGCGGACTATGAGCGGGAGGTCTTTGGGTTATTGGTCCGGCGTGGGGATGTGGTTGGGATTAAGGGAAAGATCCAGCGATGCCTGGGGTTGGCGCTGGAGGCGGTTGGAGGTGTCGATACGGTGCTAGGCAACGAGCTGCAGCGGCTGACCGCAGAACTTCACACCGCGCAAACGACGGAACAGTTCAGAGCACCGCTCAGCGCGCTAAAGGACTATCTGAAAGATATTCAATGAAGGAGTGATCCGCCGCGACAACGATCGTTCCCACGCTCCGCGTCGCCTGCTGATCACCCTGGCAGCGACGCGATCGCATCGGCATTCAGCTTTCCATCGCAGTAGCCAGGAGTGCGCGCGCCTCCTGCAAGTGCTTGCGGAACCGGATGGCATAGTCCTGTGCAACTGCCGCCTGAACGCTGGAGCGGTCGGCCAGCGCACGACGCCAATCAGCCACTCGATGCAATCCATCGAACAACCGATGATCAGGCTCGAAACCCAGTATGTCGAAGTAGCGAAAAACTGGAGCCACGGCAATATCGACCATGCTGAGCCTCTCGCCGGCGAAGTAAGGGCCATCCAATATTTCACCGTCGAATCGTTCCAGCTTTGCTCTCAACGCGGCAGATTTGCCAAGGGCTGCCTGCTGGTCGGTGGCGTTCAAAAATCCCCATGCATCCGCCAACATGGCAGAGGCGAATTCGATCCATGCACGGTGTCGTGCTCGGATCAACGCATTCATTGGATGCAGCGCAGGGTCCGGGTAGACCTCCTCCAGGTATTCGCAAATGGCGACACTCTCGAATAGAACGGACTCGCCTTCATTGCCGTCTGGAACCTTGAGCAGCGGAACCTTACCAGCTGGCGACATCACCAGAAACCAGTCCGGCCTGTCGCGAAGATCGACATCGATACGCTCAAAGGCAATACCTTTTTCGAGCAACACGATGGCCACTCGCTGAACGAATGGGCACAACGGATGGCTGACGAGTGTGAACTGTGACATAGGAATAAACCCACTGAAAAATCAAAGCCCGCCGCCACGAAAAGAGACGGGCCGTATGGAAGCGATGTCCGTGACGTCAAGAAAGCCTGAGTTGCAACCAGCTCTCCATAAAAGGGCAGGAGACGTTTCTTCGCGTGTTGTCGCCAGCTAGAGCGAACGGCCACCGTCGACGATGAGTTCCGAGCCCACCGTCCATCGCGACTCGTCTGATGCCAGGTACAGCACGGCCTTGGCCACTTCCTCGGGCGTACCGAACCGGCCGAATGGAATGGTCGCAGCGATATCCTGGTTGACCTGTTCGCGATAGGCATCGGGAATACCGAGCTTGTCGTAAAGCGGCGTATCGATCGGGCCAGGACTGACCGCATTGACGCGAATACCACGGGGGAGCAGTTCGCTCGAAAGCGTCTTCGACATGTTCAGGAACGCGGCCTTGGTCGCGCCATAAACCGATGAGCGCGCGTCGCCGAGGTGTGCACTAACCGAAGTATTGAGTACCACCGAGGCGGGGTTCGCGAAGACCGGTAGCAATGCCTGGATCAGGAAGTACGGCCCCTTGACGTTAATGTCGAAGGAGCGATCGAACATTTCTTCCGTCCACTCTTCGATCGGCAGCCAGACGGATACGCCTGCATTGAGGAAGACTGCATCGAGTTGGCCATAGTGAGCCTGAACGGCCTGCGCCAGCTCCTTCTGCGCAGCGATGCTGGCCGAGTCGGCACGCAATACCAATACTTCGCTTCCCAGCTCCACCTGAGCCTTTGCGATGGAGTCCGGGTTGACGCCGGTAACGATCACGCGGGCGCCTTCGGCGAGGAACTGCTTAGCCGTTTCCAGGCCAATACCACTGGTGCCGCCGGTGATGAGGGTGCGTTTGCCTTGCAATCGGGACATGTAAATCTCCTTTTCGGTTTTCACGGTCAGTCGATAGACTGACCTGCCTGAGGAAACTATGTATCCATACCCGTGCATTGATAAGATGGCCTATTCGAATACATTTCATGCCGATACAGCATGAATTAGAGGGCCCGATGGATCGACTACTGCTGATGACCTGTTTTGCTCGCACCGTCGAGACAGGAAGCTTCTCGGCTGCGGGGCGTGACCTGGGGCTGGGGCAGCCCAACGTCAGCCGCTATGTGGCGACGCTGGAAGATCATTTGCAAACCCGGTTGCTGCACCGAACCACACGAAAGCTTGCCCTCACCCCCGAAGGAGAACGTTACTACGCAGATGCCCGGCGCATTCTCGACGCCGTGGAGGAATCAGAATCGTCCTTCAGGGAGAGCGTCGCCCCGTCCGGATTGCTGCGAGTCGCCTGCCCCACCGCGCTGGCCCACGCATTCGTGGTGCCGCATGTCTCCACCTTCCTGGAGCGCTACCCAGAGTTGACGCTCGACCTGCAGATCAATGATCGCTACGTGAATCTGGTCGACGAAGGGGCTGAACTGGCGATCCGCATCGGGCACCTGGAAGACAGCACAATGCGCGCCCGGCCTCTGGGCTGGTTCGAACGTGTATGCGTCGCCAGCAACGGATACCTGGCCAAACACGGAATCCCCACGACACCCAATGACCTGAGAACGCACGACTGCCTGATCTATACCCTGCTGTCGACAGGCACCACATGGCGCTTCCGGGATATCGATGTTCCCGTTTCCGGCAGGCTTCGGGTCAGCTCACCTGAAGCCATACGCGAGTGTGTAAACGCGGGACTGGGGATCGCGCACGGGCCTGAATGGCTTTACGAGGAAGGGTTGAAAAATGGCAATCTGCGGGTGTTGCTGAGGGAGTACGCAGCGCCGGCTGTCCCCGTTCAAGTCATCTACGTTGCTGACCGGCTTCTTCCTAAGAGGGCGATTGTATTTATGGATTTTATTGCCGAGGTGTTTGCGAAGAGTTCTGCGTTTAGGGATCGGCCTGGGGGAGCGTAGTTATGCTCCGGCGTGGTAATGCATCCTGCGACGCTTTGCATTGCAGCCTCTAAAGGCGTACACAGACCAACCCCTTTTTGCAGGTAACTCATGGACGACATCATCGCAGCGATAGGCAGTTGGCTGACCGAAACTCATGAGGCGAGACGACGGATGGTGAGCAACCTGGAAATGCTCTTCTGGATTGCCACCGCAATTGTCGGAGCGCTCGCCGCGAAGGAATACGCTGCGAAACGTAAGGCGATGTAGTCGATCCAATATCTAAGACGCCGTAAACTCCCGTCGCACCACCCAAAACATGGAAACTGTTAAGGCGCTGCCAAGGACACACACGTGAATCTACAAATCGAGATCGAGCGAATCTTTGGCCGCAACACCTTCGCCAGACCACTGTTCTATTCCTACCCTGGCGGGTTGCGTTTCGAACTCTCCGAGCCCGGCGGAGTAATCGATCAGTTTCTAAGCGCGCTCCGCAAAGCGACGAGAATATGTAACGACATCTTCCACGGCGAAGATGAACTCGTCGTCTGTCTACGCGCCTACTCCGACGGAAGCCATTACATCCACAGGCCAGAGCTTCGCGCATTGCGGTCCGCCGGAATATCCATTCCTTCTACGCGTTCAATCTGGCGTGAAGATATAGCTGTTGACGATTGGTATAGCGAAGATCAGCCCGAGTATTGGATTAATGTTGCTTTCAAACTCCCCTGCTCCCGTCTTGAGACACTACTTTGGGGAGCGCTGGCCAAAGACTTAGCTCCGATCCAACCGCAATTTCACTGCATTTTGTATCTTTTCAACTTGCCGCAGGGCGTTATGGCCCTCCCCTATGACGACAGAGGCATGGATGTCGTTGGACCTAACGAAACGCTACTCAGGCAGCTGTACTGTCAGCATCAAGAATATTTACTGGATTACGACCGCGCAGAAATGGATAGCACGTTTGCGACCTGCCAACGCTGAGGTAACCACGCAAAGGCACGGACACTGCTCGACGGAGCCTAGGCAGCAAGGTACGTCATCACCGCTCGCTCAAGCATATCCACCAGCTCAGGATCCATGTAGCGATAGTCATCGGGAATATCCAGAACATGCAGCCGCTTGTGCTCAAGCAGCCGAGCGTACTCTGCCCGTAGACGATGCTCGTGCTTGCGCTCCATCACAAAAATGACATCGGCCCAACGGATGTCCGCCGGGCCGATAGGTTTGCGTGCGTTCGAGCTGGTGCCAGCCGAACTAGCGCTGAAGCCAGGACGTCGACGCCAGCTCGCCTCCCCGGTAGGGCTGCGCCATTGATTGCGACTGCAAACGAACAGCAGATTAATCACTCTTGATCCAACAGTTGGCGGGTGGTTCGAATGGGATAGCTCATACCGAGCTGACGCGCCCGGTGCAGCTTGTCGGCGCGGGTGTAGATCAGCTTCCAATTCTTTTCTGGCTTGGAGTTCTGCGGGTTAATCGCTTCGCGCCCATTGTGCTTGCGGGACTGTGCACGTCTCCAGCTACGGGTTCTTTCCATGATTGTTTCCTCGTGAATACCGGGTTCAGCAGCCGCGGTAATACGAGGTGGCGGGATGGTAAGCGTGAGTTGGGGTTGTGGCTAGTGTGGGTGGGGTCCGTAATGACTATGCCGACCCTGCGCCCCCCCCAGCAGGCAAATCGTGGCCTTTACAATCAACACGACCATGGGGGAGTGGCTCAAAGCCATCGCCAACTCAGTGAGTTTCTGGTATCTATTTGGATCCAATCAGGAGGCCTTGCATGGATACCGCTTTTTGCACCTTAAACAGAACTGAATACACTGGCCCCCAATTTGCTGCGCTTCCCGATGCGCAACGAGCCCAGTACCGTCGTTATCTCGTTTGTGTCAAATGTGAAACCACTGCCTATTTCCGTAAGGAAGCCAAGAGTGGTCAAGGTCCGTGTTTTGGGGCAAGGCCGCACGCTAATTGCCCACTGGCAACACCGGAGTCTGTCCGGGGCGTTGGTGGTGGTGGCGAACAGGATATTTTGCACAACCCTGGCACTCGGATCGTCATCGACGAGGCTCAGGGGGGCGGACCGGTTGTTAATGGCGAGCCTGGCGGCAGGGGGGGAGCAGGAAGCAGCGGTGGACGGTTCACTGGGACAGGCTCTCGTCAGAACGCCGTTTCGCATCGTAGACTTCGTCCTTTGCTCAAAAATCTGATTTACTCCGTCGCCTTCCGCACCTCAGATATTTATGTAGAGTTGCCAGGACGAGGTGCCTGGCCAGCGCGTGATTTGTTCGTTAATTTTTCCGACGTCAGCAAATGCCGATCACAGACGCTCTATGGTTTTTGGGGAGTGATATATGATACCGGAACTGGCTATGACGACTCCTTATGGATAAATACTGGCGATCGTGAAGTTGTCAGCATTGTGATTGATCCAGACTCCGTTCAACCTTTCTTGACCCGCCACAAAATTGCGGTCGGCCAGTTGGATGGCTCGCATATATTAGTGTTTGGCACCATCTCAAAGTCTGGTAATGGCAAGCAATACATCAAACCTGCAAGCATAGAGCTGACAGCATTGAACGATGACTGACTTGGAACTATGCCTCGCCTAGATGCGAGGCAATAGCCGAGCTAGGATTAAATCTTAAATCACCCTGAAATATACCGCGCGCACGGTTCGCGGCACCGTGCGCCTCCATAGACGCAGACCTTATGAAAAGGGGACATATGAAGAGGTATGGAAAAGGGACGAATTAATTTTCAGCCACAAAGAAGTAGATGCGTTCCTTTTATCCTTAGGTTGGATACTCCGGCATGTACAAAATCCATCCGTCGCTGAAAAGACTATCGACTTCAAAGGCAGACGACAAGCCGCTTGGGGTCGATAGCACCCTACAGTCCTAACACCAAGTTTAAGCACTCATAACTGAGCATAGGTGGTGTAAAAATCATCGAGTGCTTGGCTTACTTTGTATTGAAGCATCAACGATGCAGATAACTTCACCATCACTTCGAATAGAACGTGCCCTGATTGGATTTCACATTGCCCAACACAACGCCCGGCATATTCGCCAGGCTCGTATGCGTAGATAGTGTAGAAAACCCTGCCAGACTCTCGATTCAGCCCTGCCGTGATACGATTTACAAGGTTCTCCGGAGCAGCGGGGTCTGGAAGTGAAAACTCCAAAACGTCATCGAACGGAATGAACATAGCCGAGGCGGACATCACAAAAAGACTTGCGATGTCCAACGCCTCCTCAACCTCTTTAAGGTCAGGCGTTGCGTACTCGTGTTCAAGAATATTCCGCATATCGACGACTTTGCGCAGCAGTCTCGGTGCCAATAGCCCAAGCGCCCTGAGTCGCTCGATCTTCTTCGGCACGTTCCATCTAAGTGAGGGATAACCAAACGAGATCAGCAACTGATCAAGCTGACCGACGATGGCACGTTTTACATTAGTCGTTGCATTGACAAGAGCCGCTAAACCGCCCCGGTCAAAATCATCCTCTGCTAAGGTCAAAAACTCGATTGGTGAGGTCTTGAGCTCCATCATTCCAAAATCACCACCTCCCGATGCTACCGCACATTTGCTCATATCAAATCCATGAGCGAGGCAAAACTCTTTGATGTCCATCTCACACCTCTTCGAGTTGGCGGCTAGTACAGCAGAAAATAGCGTACCAGCGACGCAGAAAAAGGGGGGCGGCCAAAGAAATAATTCCGTTCCCTTTTCCCTTTCCCAGTCCCCTCTTCCACTTCTTTTCCACTTACTTATCAGTTCGAAAAGCTCATCTCAGTTAAGCGGCTTTAATTCTTCGCTTTAGCTCCGGAATCAAATCGGTTTCTCCAGGTCTCATTGTTTGGGCAAAGTCCAGTGCATTAAGTGATTGGGTCCGAGTAGAGTCGCACAAAGCAATTGTATCAAGTCGGTACTTAATTCCAGACTTATTAGAAGCCAAATGCTCCGCTCCTCTCTGGAAAAACTCGGTCAATCTGAAAAGAGTAGCGCGCCTTACGTCCTTCCTCTGTGTCATACGTATAACATTTTGCGCCATATCAAAATAATTCACTGCGGACTCATCAAGCTTTTTACCCTGACGTGCAATTAAATCATGAATCTCAAACAACAAATCCTTAACTTCTACATGTTCAGTTTGCGGCAATAATGGAAGCGCACTATAGGCCGAGTCCGCCGACTGATTTAAACACTTAAGAGACATATCAATTATCCCAGAGCCTTCGTAATCTTTGGCGACACCAATTAAAGCAACAGATCTCTTCATCATCCAATAACCGGACCGTACCGAGTTCCCTTCAATAGCCAAATTAGCTACCGCAAGAGCCCCAACCCAGTGTTTTAATACAATTTCCGTTTCATACCACAAATCAAATAAAAGAGGTTTTCTAACGTTTCCCTCATAAGCTTTCTGCAGCACCCGACGCGCATCATGGTATCGTGGTTTTTCTTCCGACAAGAAGCATCGCCCCTGCATCAAATAAAGATCAGGATGATACTTACTACGTCGTTGCGCAGACATAACTGTTGTTAGAGCACTCTCGACATTATTTGCACGTAAAAAAGCCGTCGCCTCATTTATAGCGTTTCCAACTAGGTTATTTTTCGTTGGGACGCCCTTCAAATCCGGGGCTTTCCGGAGTTTTGTGACTGCCCCCTGAAATGCGGCGTGATCTGGTACTAACACCTCTTTATTCTGAACAACCAAACTCGCAACGGTATCAAGTACCTCATAACGGGGCTCGCCACCAATCCGCGGCGCAGAAACCAGAAATAACGAGGACAGCTCATCTAAACACTCACTTAACGTTTCATCTGTATAATGAGTCGCTTGACGAAGTTCCGTGAGCGAACAACTGTGTAAAATCGAAACAGCCAAAAGCACCCTTTTACTTTCAGATGTCAACGAGGAAATTTCGCGCTTTAGCGCAGCCGATCTAGCCTCAACACCCTTTTTATCACGCCATTCTGTTGTAGCAGACTTAGTTGATTGCCCCCTTCTAATAAGGCGGTAAAGAGACTCAGTAAAGAGCGGGGAGCCATGCGTAGTATCGTACAACAACTCCATCTCTTTCAAACTTAACTCTGGCCCTTTAAAGCGCTCCGATAGCAATCTCACATAGTCAGAGTAGTCATCCCCCTTTAGCCCCTCAATTTCTAGCGCTAAGTCAGGAGAATAAATTGGATTCATACGAGTTGTAAGTAAAAAGCGAGATTCGGTACTACTAAATTGCATTGCCAGCTCAAGAACCCGACGCTGATCATCTTTCGAAAGAGAATCAACATCATCAACTACCACTAGAGTGGGAAATACCGTTAAGGCATTTTTCAAGAAACGACGCAGTAACATTTCGTCTGCACCATCTATTTCATCCTCAGAAATAGCGGACTCTAGACAAAGCCGTTCAACAAGTGTGCGATAACACGCATAATGCGTCTCAGGCACTGCTAAGTACTTATCCGCATCAGCAACAAATTGTTCCTTTTTTGCTGTAAGCCAAAGAACTCGCTGTATACCGACTGGGGCGGTAATGCAAACCTGTTGTGAAAACTCATAAGCAATGGACGTTTTCCCCAAGCCGCCTTCACCTGCAAGGACTCTTACACAAGAAAACTCATCCGCAAACCACTGCCACAACAATTCAATTACTGCTTTCTGACCAATAAACCTCGGACATATAAAGTTTCTATCCGGAAGATTGTGTTCCAGATATTTTGCCTTCCTCTTAAGGTGATCTTGAACCGTTGTCAAATAACGACACGCTCTTTCACCAAATAGAAATGCTAAATCAGAACCTTCAGCAGGAACAGAATTATCTCCTAATCTTAAATAGGTTGCTCCTTTGTTGAAAGCTGGGCTACCTTTTTCGGAGGGGCCATTTTTACCAAAATAAGCTGGGGCTTGCTCAAGTCTTTTAGGAATATAGATGATCAGAACTGATTTCTGGTCTTCAAACGTATCTCCCCACGCCGCAATAGAGATATGGCTACCAACATATGAATAGATCTTATCTTTTAGTTGCTTTAAATCTAAAATATCGATATCACACCCTACCAGCTGAAACTCTTGCTCCGGAACGGTTTCCTTGACCCCAAATATCAAATACCCACCAAATGTATTATAAAAGGCCACAACATGCCGAATCAGTTTGGCCAGTGCAAAAGAGTCTGAAGGAAAAGACTCCTTGTAATCGATTATTTCGCACTCGATCGGAGCAAAATAGTTGCCAATTCGAATTGAATCAACAACAGACCTATTACAAGCACCGAGCTCAATATGTTTGGCAACTGCCACTTTGCAACTACCAATATTAAAATCCTCTTCCATGAAACTAATCCCCATCTGATTCATGTTCAGTCATAACGGACGCGATACTAAAATTAAAACTCGGCCCGGAAACCTGACAATATCGAAATGATATCACCCTGTCCAGACCCCAAATCAACAAAGGGGACAAATTTATTTAAAGAGAGGAAATCCCCGCATTCACGCCAGATCGCTATTAACTGCTACATATTGATCAACCAAACCAACACTCTTTCATCTCTTAAGATTTTGGTGGCGGCTGAATGTAGATCACTTGTTTATCCCGGCCGACCATCAAACCGATGATGAGACAGATCACACCCAGGAAAAAACCAACGAATCCTAAAAAGCCACTTACCAAAGTTCCGCCAATCGCGGCTCCTGCGGTTTCCGCCCCTGAATGAGCGCCACTAATATTGGTGGCTATATGGCTACCGGTAAAAACAATACCAGCCAAGGGGAGCATGAATGCAGCGATGCCCGAGGTGACCAAAAGTCGACGCCATGCCTTGCCAGCAGTGGGAGCGGAGACAGCTATTGCGAGTGCAAAAATCCATGTTATGAAGAAAACAATCGCGCCAGCCCCTCCACCAGCTCTCGGTGATGCCGCCCCGGCAATGGCGACAACTGTCGAAACAAGAATGGCTAATATCAACCCCAAGACCAACCCTGCAAGAATCTTCATCCTGAACTCCTGTTTGCACCACGCCGAATTTGTTCGTGAGGTATAGCAGCAAAACGCCACTGCTGCTCTGCGAAAATTTGTCACGCTTCCACTTGCAGGAGAAAAGCTCGCATGCATGGAGAATTCAGACCTCTTGGGGCCTCGGGTTTGCTGGGACGTTAAGCCTCTCGGGCACAAAAAAAGGCCTTGCTGGGCAAGACCTTTTTTCCAATCAAGGCAGCACGTAATACTGCTGCGTTACCTCACCTCAACAATATCCAAAGCCCGATTCGCCAACAGCTCACTCACCTCAATCACCTGCAAAATCCCCAACACAACCCGCCGCCTTGACCCATCCAGATCAAACGCCAAATCACTGATCATCGCATTCGCCGAAGCCAAATTCTCACTGAGATTCGCAAGCAAACACTCAGAATCAACCCCCGGATCAATCCGAAAAATAGAGTCGGTCTTGTCAGACGTTTCACCCTTAGGCTTGGGTTTCAGGTAGTAATCCAACGCTCGTGTGGCAGCGTCGTCGATTTTCTTGTTGCGGGCAGATTGGGCGCGGGACGTAGGTTCGTCTGCCGCAGGAGGATTCGGAGTAACTTTTACCATCGTCTTGCTTCCTGTAGTAGGAGCCATCACCCACTCGCTGCTAAACGATGGGAGGCAGCTGTACGCAGGTTAGCAGACCGGGGAAACAAGAAACCGGCGCGTCCGGGGACGCCCTGCGCACAGCCACCATCAAGTGCAGGATGGGGAATCCTGACTGGATGACGCCTTGCACAACCTGTTTCACCACGAGCTGCTAAACCCGATCACTGACCATCAGTGACAGGTCCAAAACTACCGACGCAACCCCAGGCGCACAAGCCGGCGGATTCTGGCGTAGTTGTAGGCAAAGGCGCAAGGCGCTGTGGCTTGGCGAACCTTCGTCGCTGGTGTCTGTCGGTCTTTACTGACAGACGTCACTCGACTGGTCCGGGCAGGTGTTCGATGCCGTTCAGTTGAGGTTGTCGGAAGATCGGTAGCGAGGGTTCATAGGAGGGGGCTGCTGCGCAGCCCAGCGGGAGCAAGCTCCCTCGCCACGTTGGTTACCTGCGATTGGAGCCGCTAGGCGCCCTCGCCCTTCTCCCCCGCCTCATCGCTATGCACCACCACCAACAACTGCGCCTGAACATCCCCCACCGAACGCAGCCGATGGGGCTTCTGCGCATTGAAATGCAAGGCATCACCGCGATTCAGCAGCACGCGCTCGTTCATGAAATCCACTTCCACCTGCCCCTCATGCACGAACAGGAACTCCTCCCCCGTGTGTTCCTTGAACGCGTGGTGCGCGGTGAATTCGGTCGCGGGATAGAGGATGAAGGGCAACAGACTGCGCTCGGAGACCTGATGGGCCAGCACCGCGTATTCGGAACTGCCGCTGCTCGACGCCAGCGAGCGCCGGTCTTCACTGCGCACCAGGCTGTAGCTGTCGAGGGAGACGTTTTCCTCAGAGAACAATTCCTCGACGTTCACATTCAGCGCCTTGGCGAGCTTGAGCGCGGTGGCGATGGAGGGCGTGCTCAGCCCGCGCTCCACCTTGGACAGGTAGCTCTTGGTCATCGCGGTTTTTTCAGCCAGGACGTCCAGTGTCATCCCGAGTTTTTTCCTGAGCAATTTCAAGCGAATAGACATAGGTAACCAACATTTCCTGGGAAACGGACAATCAAAGGTTGCAAATGACACTTTGTGTCATATAGTATTTTTTGTGTCATTAGCACCTTCCTTTCACAGCTTCCATGACGCGGATCAAGAACGGTCAAAGAACGAATCAGGAGAACGGATATGAGCAAGACACTGGCGACGCCCAAGGACCAGTTGGTCCAGCACGCTGTTAACCAGATGCAAAAATCACTGCCGGATAATACGTGGACTGTACGACAAAAGCTGGCCCTGACCTGCCGCATCCTGTTCGAAAACGGTCATGACTCGGGCCTGGCCGGGCAGATCACTGCGCGCGGGCCGCAACCGGGCACCTACTACACCCAGCAATTGGGCCTGGGCTTCGACGAAATTACCGCCGGCAACCTGCTGCTGATCAATGAAGACCTGGAGGTGCTGGAGGGCCACGGTATTCCCAACCCGGCCAACCGCTTTCACACCTGGGTCTACCGCGCCCGGCCGGATGTGAATTGCATCATCCACACCCACCCGACCCACATCGCCGCGCTGTCGATGCTGGAGGTGCCCTTGCAGATTTCCCACATGGACCTCTGCCCGCTCTACGAAGACTGCGCGTTCCTGGAGGGCTGGCCGGGTGTGCCGGTGGGCAATGAGGAAGGCGAATTGATCGCCGGCGCCTTAGGCGACAAGCGCGCCATCCTGCTTTCCCACCACGGCCAGTTGTCCACCGGTGCCACCGTGGAGGAAGCCTGCAACATCGCCCAACTGATCGAACGCGCCGCGAAGCTGCAACTGCTGGCCATGGCCGCCGGCGAGGTGAAACCGATCCTGCCGCACCTGGGTCGCGAAGCCCACGACTGGATCGCCCGCCCCAAGCGTCATGCGGCCGCCTTCAACTACTACGCCCGGCAGAACCTGCGCCAACACGCCGATTGCCTGAACTGAACCCATTAGGAGCCACGCCATGTCTACCAATATCCACGGCATCATCGGTTACACCATCACGCCCTTCTCCGCCGACGGCCAAGGCTTGGACCTGGACGCACTGGGCCAGTCCATCGACCGCCTGATCGACAGCGGCGTCCACGCCATCGCGCCTTTGGGCAGCACCGGCGAGGGCGCTTACCTGAGCGATGCGGAGTGGGATCAGGTCAGCGAGTTCAGCATTGCCCGCGTCGCCGGCCGGGTGCCGACGGTGGTCAGCGTGTCGGACCTGACCACCGCCAAGGCGGTACGCCGCGCACGCTTTGCCCAAGCGAAGGGCGCCGATGCGGTGATGGTATTGCCTGCCTCTTACTGGAAACTGAGCGAGGCGGAAATCCTCGCGCACTACCAGGCCATCGGCGCCAGCATCGACCTGCCCATCATGCTCTACAACAACCCGGCCACCAGCGGCATCGACATGTCCGTGGAGCTGATCCTGAGGATTTTCAACGCGGTGGCGAACGTCACCATGGTCAAGGAGAGCACCGGCGACATCCAGCGCATGCACAAGCTGCAGCTGTTGGGCGAGGGCCAGGTGCCGTTCTACAACGGTTGCAACCCACTGGCTCTGGAAGCCTTCGCGGCCGGCGCCAAAGGCTGGTGCACCGCAGCACCGAACCTGATCCCGCAGCTCAACCTCGACCTGTATGACGCCGTACTGGCCAACGACCTGGACCGGGCCCGGGCGCTGTTCTATCGTCAATTGCCGCTGCTGGATTTCATCCTCAAGGGCGGCTTGCCGGCTACCATCAAGGCGGGTCTATGCAGCCTGGGCCTGGAAGTGGGCGATCCTCGCTTGCCGGTGTTCCCACTCGACGAGGCGCGCATTAACCAGCTGCAGACGATGTTGAATCAACTGCGCTGAATCGCGCTGGGCCCTTGCGACCAACAGGTGGCTCATCCTGTTCGGTCGCTGTCGTCCTAATGGGAGAGCGCCGCCATGGCCACCGAGGTCATGAGATGAAGACCTATCAACCCTTGAACTGCGACTTGCATGACTACCTGGAGATCGCCTGCCTCTACGGCTACACGCTGGACATCGAACTGACTGACGGCCAACACCTGACAGCCCGTGCGATCACCACGCGTACAGCTCGCACGCGGGAGGAGTTTCTTGAGGTTGAAACCGCGGAGGGTCGCCGGGAGATACGTTTGGATCACTTGTTGGCGATTACGCCGCGGGATGAGCACGCCAGGTTTGGACGGGTTGTGCTGGCACTAGGTGACCAGCCTTTGGACGCTTAGCTAGGCATCACCTCACCGGCCTGTTCCAACGCCAACCGGTGCAAGGTAACAGCGGCGAGTTCAAGCTCATCACCCCAGCTCACATCGAAACCCCATTCGCCCAATTGGGCGGTGGCGAACAGCGACAGGTCTTCCAAGGGGTTGAGCGCCGGAAATTGGCGAACGTGTTCGCGCAGGTCCACGTCGTAGCGCTTACCGTTGACGAACTCCACCTGCAAGGCATGTTTGCCAGGGGCAGGTTTCACGCTTTTTATTTTCGCTTTGCTGATCATCAGTCAGCTCCTCCGGAAGATGTTGCTGCGGGTTCGTCCTGAAGTGCGTACCGCCGCTACTATTGCAACCCAAGCCTTCGGCCAATGGGTCACGACCGCTCACTGATGAGCCGCGACAGGACTCAAACTACCGGCGAGGTCCAAGGCGCACAAGCCGGCGGATTCTGGCGTAGTTGTAGGCAAAGGCGAAGGCGATGTCGGCTGTCAGCTTTGGAGATAGGATCTGATCGCCCCGCTGGGGTCGGCCTATGCTGCCGTCCCCGAACCTGGGCATAGCCCCTCATCAGGCTTCAATGGCGCTGGACTGGCTGGATAGTGCTATCTTCTTTTGATAGCATGCCCAACATGAAGAACAGACACCGAAAGACCCTTGACGCGATCTACCGAACGCCAACCAGCGCGGCGATAGTGTTTGCTGACATCGAGGCATTGGTCATTCATCTGGGCGGCCAAGTGTTGGAACGCGAAGGCTCGCGGGTCAAGCTCGTGTTACGAGAGGCCCAGTGGCGCTGCCATCGGCCGCACCCTGGAAAAGAAGCCAAGAAATATCAGGTAGAAGAAGCTCGCGAATTTCTCCAGCGAGCAGGAGTTGAGCTATGAATAGCATGACCTATAAGGGCTATACCGCCCGAGTTGAGTTTGACGAGCGTGACGACATCTTCGTCGGTCGAGTTCTGGGCGTGCGTGACATCATCAGCTTTCACGCCGACTCGGTGACGCAGTTGCGTGCCGAGTTTGCCAGTGCTGTTGAGGATTATCTGTCGGACTGTGCCGAGCAAGGCGTCAGCCCTGAGAAGCCTGCTTCAGGGAAGGTGATGCTGCGCATTCGTCCTGAAGTTCATGCCGCCGCTACCATTGCCGCTCAAACCGCTGGAAAAAGCTTGAACCAATGGGCTGATGAGGTATTTGAGCGCGCAGCGCACGTCTGACGGCCGGTGTCGGTGATACAGGGTTTGGTGTAATTTTGACCATAGCCTTAGCTCTCTTTTGGGTGAGACTGCGACCCGCTCGCGACTAAACGATTGGGAGGCAGCTGTACGCAGGTTAGTCGACCGACGAGCTAAGAAATCGGCGCGCCCGAGGGCGCCCTGCGCACAGCCACCATCGAGCGCAGGAATTGGAGTACCTGACTGATGGACGCATAAGCGACTTAGCAACGACGGGCGACTAAACCCGATCACTGATGAGCAGTGACGGGACCCAAACTACCGACGCAACCCAAGGCGCACAAGCCGGCGGATTCTGGCGCAGTTGTAGGCAATGGCGCAAGGCGACGTGGGCTGGCGAGCCTCCGTTGCCAGCGTCTGTCGGTCTTTACCGACACGTCTCCACTTTGGCTGGCATACGTAAGTCGCATTGGGAGCAGACGGAGGGAAGTGCGTCGATTTTCGTGGTGGATGGTTTTCGGGAGCTGCTGCGCAATACCATGGGAACTTGTACCCCCGCCAGGGCTAGACTCCTGGATCAATGTCTAGCCGTCCCTTAACCAAACGTCAGGCCACACAACAGGAGACAAAATTGTTCGGACTATTCAAGAAGAAGGAACCACCCAAGGCGCCCTCAAAGCGGTTTCCTCCCGTGCCAGACTGGCAGCCGTCTATTGCACAGCCACTCGATCTGATCATCGATCGGATTCGGCACTACACAGATGGCGAACGTGACTTTGCAGTATTCAACAACGGCACCGCAGTGATCCTCCCAAACGGCCTTTCCGATGAGCAAGCAGTGAGTCATGCCACCGAGTCGCTGCACAAGGTATTTCATGCGCACCCCGACATGCACCCCTTGGCCATGAAAGACGGAAACATCTTGGTGCGCTATAACCACGACGTACTAAACGTCGTCCTGAGCGAAGTCACTACCGCAAACTGGCAAGAAATTGAGCAGCAGCACCAACGCGCAATTGCCACGGATGAAGTTCTCATTACACCACTTGGGCACAACAGGTTCGATGAGTTTGGAATGAAAGCACTCTTTGGTAGGTGCTTCATGTTCATGGATGCCCAGGCACCCAAGGTGGTCCGAATTGCGCGCAGTGCGGCCTGACACCATCGAGAGGACCTGCCCAGCGATTGCTCAAGGATAGTTACCCGCAGTGGGAGCGACGGAACAGTCGAGCGTCTGTCTATCGTGTCACTGAAGCCGTCTGACACAATTGCAAGTCGCGGCGTGCTGATGGTGTGATGCATAACTGCCACCCTATAATCCGCAGCCGCAACCCTTCAGGAATCTCATCACTATGGAAGCGAATATGCCGCAGCCTTGGTACAACACACGTCCAGCCCCAGTCTTCATGACTGTCTTTTACTGTTTCATCGTCCTGATCCAGGCTGGCGTTTGGGTGGTAGAAGCAGGCTTCGAGCAGGTCCGCTTTGGTGAAATTTCTATCCTGGTGTTTCTCAATATCTGCGCGGTAGCGCTGCTGATGTTCGTCGGAGGCTTGCTGCTGTTATCCAGGAAAAAGAGTAGCTCGTTGTGCTTCATTCTTGCCTTGGGATTAGGTGTGGTGTTTTCCCTCACCCGGATGCACAGCAACTCTATCGTCCACCTGCTCACGCTCCCGATGTTCAAAGAATATGCCGTGGTTTTCGGCATATGGGTGTACAGCTTGCAACTGCGCACAGCCGGTTACTTTTCCGAGCAACCTGTCAGCTAGCCGTCTCGCCCCACGTCGAACCCCAGATTGCTGATTTGGCTTTCGACATGGTTTGCCGTGGCTTTCTGGCGAACGATCACGAGGCGACGTCCCCTCAACTCTCTTTCCCAAACAAGCGGTCGGCAATCTGCCGACCTCGCTCCAGCCCTTCTGTCGTCAACCAGACCGATTTGTTCTTGTTTACCGGATCGCTGATAAAGCCCTGTTCATGCAATCGGTTCATGACTTCGAAATCGAAACCTTTCCAGGCGTTGCCCTTGTCGAAGCTGAAGGTTGCCAACAGGGCAAGCACAGCTTCTTCAATCAGAGTGTCGTCGTAGTCCATGGTCGCTGCTCCGCTTGTGTTTGATTGGTAGCGCCGGTTTTATGCGTGGCGCTTCTTGAAGCCTATCTGCTCAGAGAGAAGCTGAAGTTTAGCTATTCGGCGCGGCTTTGCGGCGTACTACGTTTGGATGGTTTGGGGCTACTACGCAGCCCAGCAGGGCGGTGTGACGTTTAGCTAAATCCCCTCGCCACAGGTTGGTGGCTTCCCGCCTTTACCAGCATTTAGGAAAACGGAACAATCATTCCAAGAAACCTCCTACAACTCCCCCCTCAGCTCCTGCGTTAGCGTCCGTCCTGCCTTTATTGACGAGACTCACTACGTCGTGACACGCAAACAAGACATACCCCAGCTCCGAAACCCACCCGGCGGTGACGGGCATTACGTCACTTATCGGGACATGAGCGCCAGCGAACTGGCCGAGCGCGAAAGCCGCCAGCGGGCTTATGAAGCCATGCTTGCCCGGCAAGCAGTCTATAAGTGAGAGCGAGGGACCACGGTGGACAATTCTTCACATGACGAATTGGAAACCTATCGCTCAAGTGATGGAAGCCATCTGGGGGCATTCGATCATATTACTGGCGAACAGACAGAAGCCCCCCCAAAAACCGTAATATAAAAAATTTGTGAGTATCACATGGGACTCAAACTAAGACTTGAATGGTTTAGCAAACAGACCGAATCCTACGAAGGAGAAGAGTATTCAAAAGACTTGGGCGAGGACGGCACTGTCATGGAAGCCCTAGGAATTCCATTCGAAAACAACATAAATAACGGAGGCTTTAATGTTCCCCAAGAATGGGTAAAGATTCTCCAATCTTATTTTCAGCATCCCATTGATTGCTCCAGCTATATCTATCAAGCCTCCTTCGATTATCGAGACAGTTGGTAGCTACAGGAAGAGCAGCCAGTAAAAAATCAACCTGCCTTTTGCCCTTGGGACACAAAGCGAAATGACATGCCTTACTTTTCTATGACAGGCTTTCACCCAGACGACAAAAAAGATGACTCAATACAATTCGAAACACACATAAAAAATCCCGAGCAAAATGAAGCGCTAGCTCAGCTGACTGAAGCGAAACCATTCAATGAAATTGAACCTGGAGAGCTGGAGATAACAGAAGAACAGCTCAGAGAAATTGAAAAAATCCTGGATATAAAATTTCCTGTTGGACTGGAATATTACATCGGAACCAGCGCTGACTAAGCTTCAACGGAAACCCGTCTATCCAGTGCATCAAAACCTGCCGGGTGTTATCTCCAAGCGAATTGCTTGGATGGCTCGGGGCTGCTGCGCAGCCCTGCGGGGATAAATCCCCTCGCCACAGGTTGGGGGGCTTCCTGGGTGACGGGTTGTAGCTCAGCGGTAGCCGCTTCCTCAACCTGCACAGCAAAAATCTTCGTTCCATCCCTTCCCGCAAAGCTCCCATCCGCTCCAGCAAAGTCCCCGGCAAATGCGTCCCCCGATAATGCCCACTTCGCGTGCACTCCCCTTACCCGCCAGCACCGTGCCCCCCATGAACCTACGCACCTTCATCCGTAGCCACTGCCTCAATTCCAGGCTCGCCACGAATGCGCTGATCCGCCTGCATCGGGCACTGTCCTTGCTGGCCGGTTTTTTGTCGCAACGGGGTTTTGATTCCGCGCGGTGGCCGGCTGCCCGTGACGAGGGCGCTCCGGATAGAGGGGGCAATTTCATTTGCCCGGAGTTGGCCGCTACCGTGTTCAGCCATGCACGGGAGGGGGTCATGATTGTTGACCCGTATGGTCGAATCATCGGCGTGAACGAGGCGTTTACGCGGCTCACCGGCTACGGGCAAGACGAAGTGCAGGGCCGGGAGTTGAATTCCCATCGCATGGTGCGGCGGCTCGCGGCGTTTTATGCGCCGATGAAAAACGCGCTGGATTTCCACGGGCATTGGTCCGGGGAAGTCCAAAGCAGCCATAAGGATGGCCGGGAGATGACGTCGCGCATCAGCATCAGTGCGGTGCATGACCGTCACGGCAATGTTCAGCATTACGTGGCGCTGTTCAGCGACATGACGCAGATAAGGCAGCGTCTGCAGTTGCTGGAGCGTGACGCTCGTTTTGACGCGCTCACGCAATTGCCCAATCGGCTGCTGTTGGCCGAGCGGATGCGCCAGGCATTGGGCAAGGCGCGTATCCAGCAACATAAAGTCGCCATCGCGTTTATTGACCTGGATGGGTTCAAGGCGCTTAACGACAGTTACGGGCATGATTGGGGTGATCGGGTGTTGCAGATTGTCGCGGCGCGGATCAACGCGACGCTGCGTGAGTGCGACACCCTGGCGCGGCTGGGTGGCGATGAGTTTGTCGCCGGGTTGATAGACCTACAAAGCGAGGAAGACAGCGAGCCGTTGCTCAGGCGCATGCTGCACGCGGCCAGCGCGCCCATCCTGATCGGTGCGCAAACGGTGGAGATGGCCGCCAGTATCGGTGTGGCGTTTTTCCCCGAACATGGGCAGGAGGTGGATACGCTGATCAGCAAAGCGGACCAGGCGATGTACTTGTCGAAAAAGGCCGGCGGCAACCGACTGGCGTTTTGTCCGACTCGCTTTATTTCGCTCAATAACGAAACCTGAGGGTGGTGCCGAGGGTTCTTTCGCTGCCGAGCTGCACGCCGTAGTCACCGGCGCCCAGCAGTGAATAAACGGCGGTGATGTAGTGACGGTCGAAGACGTTGCGCACCCAACCCTCCACTTCCCACCCACGGTTCCGGCTGCGCAACCCCAGGCGCAGGTTGGTGAGGCCGTAGCTGGGCTGATAGCTGCCTTCGCCGCCTTCGAGGGTGCCGTAGTAGCCGGTCCGGAAGCTGTAGTCGACGCCACTATAGACTTCCAGCCCGTATGGCAGCGGATGGGAAAGGTCCAGGCCGCTGCTGAGGTTCCATTCCGGCGCGTTGTAGAGGCGGTCGCCGCTGAGGTCGCAGCTCCATTGGCCCGAGGCCGGCGGGCACGGTGCGTTGGGGAAACTGCGATAGCGCGCATCGCTCCAGGCCAGGCCCAGGCGCCCGGTGAGTCGAGGAGCCAATTGCCAGGCTGAATCCATTTCGACACCGCGCAGGCGGACTTTGCCGACGTTAATCAGGTTATCGCGTAGCGGTGGCGCGAACACTGACGTCGCAGGGCTATAGGTGAGCGCCTGGTAGTTGTCGACATCGGTCTGGTAGAGGGCGAGGTCGAGCAGCGCACGCTCATCCCAGAAGCGTGTCTTCATGCCCAGTTCCAGCGACGTGGCGCGCTCCGGCTCGAAGGTGGGCTCGGCGAACGGGCCAACCACGTCGAAGTTGATGCCGCCAGCCTTGTAGCCACGGGACCAGCTGACGTAGCCCATCACGGCATCGCTGAAGCGGTAGCTGGCGCTGAGCAGGCCGGAAATGTTGTCTTCTTCGATCGAGTCCTCGCGGTCATAGTCGCGCCCAAGGGCGATGTCGCGCAGCAACTGACCACCGGCCTGGAAGGTCGGTGGCAGACCATTCAGCGAGGCCAGGTTGCTGACGTCGCGGGAGACCCAGCCGTCCTTGCGCTCCTGGCTATAGCGCAGGCCGCCAGTGAGTTCGAGGGGGTCAACGGGGCGCCAGGAAACCTGACCGAAGATGGCCCGGCTGTCGCCCTTCTGCTGGCCGCCATAATGTTGCCGGGCGTCCTCCAGGAGCCTGGCCGGCACCTGCCTTGGATCGGTAAAGGTGATGCCATAGAGTTTCTGCAGTTGCGCCAATTGGTCGCCGACGAACCAGGGCGCTGCGTCCTTGCCGAACTGGACGTCGATGTCACGATCAAGCCGCTGATGCAGGTAGTAGAACCCGGCGACATAATCGATGGACTCGCCGGCCGTGCCGGACAAGCGCCATTCCTGGCTGAACTGCCGGTGCCCCAGTTCCGTCTCGGACTGCGCCACCGACAACGCGGTGCTGTCGCCATCGCGCGTGGCGCGGTAGTCCCAGTCACGGTAGGCCGTGATGCTGGTCAAGCGCATCGCATCGTCCAGATCCCAGTTCAGTTCCAGGGAGACACCGTCCTGCAGGGTTTGCGGGTGCCCTGGTGCGTTGAGGCGCACTTCGCGTTGGTCAGGGTCGGGCTCCGCCAGCGGATAGCCAAGGAACTGCGCCCGCTTGCGCGTCTGCTGGCCGTAGTGATTGACCAGCAGCACGTTGCCGGCCTCGTTTTGCCGGGCATGGTCCGCGATCAGGCGTGCGCTGAAGTCTGTATTCGGCGTCCACAACAATTGCCCGCGCAGGCCTTGGCTGTCGGCGTCACCGAGACGGGCGCCGTCTTCCAGGTTTTTCACTTGCCCGTCTACCGAACGCTCGAAAACATTCAGCCGCCCGGCCAATACGTCGTCGCGTAGCGCACCGGAAACGGTGCCGCGGTATTCGCGTAAACCGTGCTCCCCGTAGCTGGCCTCAAGGTTGGCCTCGGGTATGAACGTCGGTTGACGGGTGATGATGTTCAGTGCGCCTGCGGTGGTGTTCTTGCCGAACAGGGTGCCCTGGGGCCCGCGCAGCACTTCGATGCGCTCGATGTCCATCAACTCCGCGAAGGCCATACCCTGGCGCGCCTGGTATACGCCATCGACGTAGGTGCCGACACTGCCCTCCAGGCCATCGTTGTAGGTAGTCGCACCGAACCCGCGCAGGCCGAAGCCGGCATAGCGGGCGTCATGCCCGGACACCACCAGCCCGGGCACACGCTGCTGGATGTCTTGCAGCGTGTGCAGGCTGGCCTTGTCCAGTTGCTCGCCGTAGAGGACGTTGATCGGGATCGGCACGCGCTGCGGATCCTCTTCACGGCGTCGAGCGGTCACCGTGGTTGCGTCGAGGACGAGAGGGCTGGGCGATACGCCGGACGTGCCCGGCGGTTGCGTTTGCTCGGCATTGACCGAAGCCCAAGGCAATGCCGATAGGCTGCCGAGCAACAGCAGTCGGTAACGCGGACCAAGCATGCTACTGCTCCCGAGCCATCGGGCGACCCACCGTGTCCGAGCCAACCAGTGCCTTGATCCATGCCAACAATTCGCGGCTGTCGGCGGGCTTGAGCAGTACGGCATCGAATGCCAGGTCCTGCGGATAGCCCTTCGGCCGGCGTGCCGGAATCGCCGAATAAAGCATCACCGGAAGATCGCACCAGCCATCGCGCACCTGCCGCAGCAGTTCCCAGCCGTCCATGCCGGGCATCATCTGGTCGCTGATCAACAGGTCGACCGGCTGTTGCGCCAGGCAGGCCAAGGCGTCTTCGCCGTTCGCTGCGGTGCTCACGTCAAACCCATAGCCGGCCAGCAGGTCGTACAGCCACTCGCTGTTCTGCTCGACATCATCCACCAGCAACACATGCTTGCCTTGGCCATCCAGGGGCTCGGCGTGGTTATCGACGATGCCGTTTTCAAGGTCATGTTCCTGGGCGCGCTTCAATTGCAGACGAAAACTGAAGCGGCTGCCGCCCTGCACGGTGGCCTGGGGTTCCAGTCGGCTGCCCATGCGCTCCAGCAGTTGAGTGACGATGGACAGGCCCAACCCGCTGCCTTCGTAGCGTTGCGCATTGCGGCCACGACGAAACGGTAGCAACAGTTGTTCGAGCTCTTGTGGATCAATGCCGATGCCGGTATCGATCACGCTGAAATTCAGCTCGACGCTGGCAGCGGTGGCTCCCGGGCACGCGCTCACTTCAAAGCGGACATGGCCGTGACGGGTGAATTTCGCTGCGTTCGCCATAAGGTTCATGAGGATCTGCCGAAGGCGTTTGAAGTCGGCCTCTACGAGCACCGGCAGGTCATGCGCGAGAACGGACTCAAAGGTATTGCCCTGCCGTGCAGCGAGAAACCCCGCCTCCTCTTCGATCTCCTTCAGGAATCCGTACAGATAGCCTGGCGCGAGGGTCAGTTGCATCTGCTCCAGCTCCCCACGAGAGAACTCGAGCATCTCGTCGATCAGCTCCAGTTGCTGGCGGGCATTGCGCTCGATCGTGGCCTGGTAGTCCCGGTTTGGCCCGGCGTGCAGCAGGCGCGCATAGTCGATGATGCGCACCAGCGGCGAGCGCAGGTCATGGCTGATACGAGCCATCAAGGCACTGCGTGCCGCCAGCAATTCGCGCAACTGCGCCGTGCGCAGCGCCACGCTGTTTTCCAGGCGCTCATGCTCGGCCTGGCGCTGTTGTTCGAGGCTGGACAGGGCGTGGTTTTCCCGGCGTCGGCTGCGGTTGACTTCGATAATCAGGGTACACACCAGCAAGGCCACACCCGGCAGGGTCGACGATAGGCTGTGTTTGCTTTGCGGCGACTGCCAGGGCAACTGTTCCTGGGGAAAAAAGTAGCGCATCAGCAATTGCCCAAGCAGCAGCCCCGGCACCAGCCACGCCATCCAGTGGTAGGTGAGCCTCTTGCGCCAGGCCATGAATAACGTGGCAAACAGCACACCATAGAAACTCAGGAGAGACAGCTGGATAAACTGCGCGCCCTGGACCGGATCGACCTGCAACCACCAGAGTCGGCCGAGGGCACACCCCAGCAGCGGCAGCCCATAGCTCCAGCCTACGACCCTGGGCAGCCGGGAAACCTGCAACAACACGCGCATGTAGGCAAGGAACAACGCGAATGCAATCACGCTGGCGAAGGACAGCAGCTCGCGCGTCCAGCCGAGCGCCGTGGGCCAGTAGATCAGGTAGCCGTTCACGATGCAGGTCAGCAGGATATAGCTCAATACCGCGCCCGCATTCACGGTCAACAAGCGGGACCGCAGGATCCAGCCGACGATCAGCCCGAACGGGACGACCAGCAGGACAATGCCCAGGGTGAGTCCATCGCTCAGGTAAGTCTGCTGCTGGGTCCGCAGCAAGGCCGGTTCGGACCACAGCTGCGGTTCCAGCAACATCTGGAAGCGGCTCGTCACCCGGACGAACAACGTGGTGCTCTGCCCTGCCGCCAGCGAGACCAGGAACGCAGGCTGACGTGCTGCCGGCTGAGGCCATTCGGCCAAGGGGTGGGCGGCTCCGGCATGGGCTCCACGCCAGTGTCCGTCTGCAGATTGATAGACGCGGATGTCTTCCAGGCGCGGCGCGCCGATCACCAGCAAGCGCGAACAGGTCACAGGGCTTGAATTGGTGAGTGGCAGTTTCAACCAGAATGCCGAGCGGCTATACGCTTGTGCCGGCCAACGCGGGGTGGCGGCGCTGAATCGCGCTTCGGGCAGTTGAGCAACGTCTTCCAGGCTCAACCTTGCCTGGGTGTCCTCGAAAACCTGCATCGCCGGCATCACGTCCAACGGATCGGCCTGGCAGATGTCCACGGGCGCCGCCCGCAACAGGCCGGCGGACAGCAACGTCAGCGCCAGCACCAGAATCCGTAGAAGGCGCATCAGGCCGACTCTGCATCAGTGATGCCCAGGGTTTGCTGGCGAAACTGACTGGGCGTCATGCCTATTCGCTGTCGGAAGGCCGTGGTGAAGTTGCAGGCATTGCGAAAGCCGATCAATTCGGCGACGTCTTGCACGCTCATGGCGCTTTCGGACAACAGCGCCTGGCCGCGACGCAGCCGCGCATCCCGAATGTAAGCGAACACGGTCAAGCCCAGATGCTCGCGAAATATCCGGGAAAGGCGTTTCTCATGGGTGCCGACCTTGTGCGCCAGTTGCACCAGGGAGGGCATGTCGTCGAGGTGCTGTTCGATCAGGCGCATCGCGGCGCGCAGCACGATTTCATCGCCTTCCGGCGCCGGCTCCGCCAGGCTGTCCAGGCCGGCCGGCGGCGCGCGCCAGGTCAATTGCAGGTGGATCTTGATACGCGCCAGCACTTCCTCGGGCGCGCAGGATTTGGGGATGTAATCGACCCCGCCAACGGTCAGCCCTTCCAGACGTTCCAAGGTGCTGTTGGCCGACGACAAAAACAGAATGGGGGTCTGTCGGGTCGACGGAGCCTCGCGCAGCAGCCGGCACAGGCTGAAACCGTCCATCTGCGGCATGTGCACATCCAGGACGATCAAGTCCGGACGCAATGCCAGTGCGCGCTGGTAGCCCTGGTGGGCATCGCTGGCCAGGGAAATGCGCCAGGGTTGCGCCTTCAGCAGGATGAGCGTGGCACGGAGATCCTCCGGGACATCGTCGATCAGCAGAATATGCGGCTGCGGGTCGGACGCCGCCGTCGCGCCTCCAGCCACAGTCGCCCTCCTTTCGTCTCGTCCGTCGTCCATTCGCTGCGTTCTCTTGTCGTGCTTTTGCCAACCCCACTGCGAAAGGCAAAGGTATCGCAAAGACAATCGAGGAGTCGGTAAAAATCGTTATACCGATAGCGGCAGGTGCGGCGAAGACTTGAAGAGCGCGGATCGTTCGGGATCGTCTCCCCGACTGCCAAGCGCCGATTCCCCATTTGCGTATCTAGCCAGATCAATAGCGCGTCGCGAATGAGATGCTACAAACTACCTGTGCAGGAATAACACCTGTTCCAACGACCTGACGTGGAGAATAGAAACCGTGGAAAAATGGGTGATCTACGCCTGCATCTCGATGTTTTTTGCCGGTTTCACTTCGGTGATCGCCAAGATGGGGCTCAGCGGCATCTCCGCCGAACTGGGGCTGACCGTCCGTACATTATTCGTGTGCCTGTTCGTACTGGCATTCGCCGCATGGGCGGTGCCGGTTCAACAGATTGCCCAGGTCAGCCAACAGAACCTGCTGTGGCTTGGGGTCTCCGGCATTACCACGGCGCTGTCGTGGATCTTCTACTACAAGGCATTGAAGCTGGGTGATGTAGCGACCGTCGCCTTGATCGACAAGGGCAGCGTCATCGTCGCCATGCTGTTGGCGTGGCTCGTCCTGCGGGAAGTCATCACCCTGCGCATACTGATAGGCGCGGCGCTGATTGTGGGCGGATTGGTCGTCATCGCCAAAAAGCCGTGACGGTGGCCGATTCTGCACCTGCTTATCGCCAAACGTTACGAAGGGCTGTTAGACAAGCGAAGCGGCACGTCTATATTCACAGGGCCATCGCTCCCACTGGAGCCGAAATCCCGCGTGGTGGGTCCTGCCGAAAGGTAAAGACCTGCATAACCGGTTCATCTCATGCCCGACGGAAATGAGCTCGGGCAAAGGACTTCCCATGGCCCTGGTCGATCCCAGAAATAACGAATACGACGTTTGCAAACTCCAGAGCGCGAGCATCATTGGCCACGTAACGTCCGATACTGCGCGAATCTGGATTCGTGCATATCGACCGGGGACATGGAGCCTGGTCTGGTCGACCAAACCCATTGAAGGGGATCTGGTCAAGCTGGACGGAAAACCCTTGGCGGTTTTTTTAAAATCATTCGACTGTGCGTATGAATCGTACTCGTTCAGTTGGGATGATGACTTGACCCATACGTTTGATCTTAAAGGCCTGGATCAGAATACTGTCTATTACTACTACCTGATGACCGACGAGACAGACGGCACGGAAGCCTTTCGCAGAACTGAAATCGGCTGTCACAAGTCCCTCACATTCAGGACCATGGCTGACGCGATGCCGGACTTCAGCTTTGGCTTCTATAGCTGCCACGACCCATTCAACGCCAATGGAAGTTATGGTGCGTGGCCGCTCTTTCTTGAGCGAATGAATACGTCGGACGCCAGGTTTGCAATAGGTGGAGGCGATCAGGTTTACGTGGACTGTCAGAATAGCAAACACTTTCCAGACATCTGGGAGTGGCTGGTCGACAACAAGGACGATCTGATAGCCGAGTGCTCCACCGGCAAGAAACTTGATACCAGGAAACTCGACGCGTACCTGTTGAATTTGTACCGCTGGTATTATCGGGTGTACTGGAAATTCCCTCACCTGCAGGAAGTGTTTGCGAGGTACCCGCAGTACATGATCTGGGATGATCATGAAATCATGGATGGCTGGGGCTCCCGTACCGATGAAGAGCGAATTGCAATCATCTCGAGGATCTTCAAAACCGACGACAACGCGACTGACAGAAAACTGGTCACGTCCATGTGGACAGCGGCGCGGACTGCCTACTTTGAGTACGCGCACAGCCACAATCCAGACACCGGCATTTCCAAAGGCTCATTAAAGAAGCCGGAATCATGTATTTGGGATTACAGCTTTGAAAAGGGCGGGGTTCCTTTCTACATGCTCGATCTTCGCGGGCATCACGACGTCGAGAGTCCCGAACACAAGAATTTCATTCTCGGAACACAGCAGGTTGAAAGATTCAAGACGTGGCTGACAAGCAACGAGCACACCTCCTCACCGGTGTTATTTGTGATTAGCTCAGTGCCCGTCGTCCACTGGAAATCGGTTCTATTGACGGTGGGGTCATGGTTTGACTCAGCCAAAGATGACTGTATGGATGAGTGGGACCACAGCACCAATCACACAGAGCGAAACCTGCTGCTTGATGCGGCTTTTCAGGCTTTGGATAAAGGCGGGAAGACCCTTGTATTCATCAGCGGTGATGTCCATTGCGCGGCGGCTTTTCGCCTGAGCCACAATGACTACCGTAAAGCCAGTGTTTACCAGATCACCTCAAGCGCTATTTCACGCATGCCCGCCGGCCAGCTTGCCGGTGGCGGAATTGCAAGTTCAGGAAGGATCAGCGGCCATGCCTCCATTTACTTTGAGCATCTGTTCGGCCATTCGGAAGATAAGAATTTTGCAATCTTCCATGTAACGGGTGGGGCCTCAGCCTCCGTTGACCTGTGCTGGCCTGGCGGCGCCCAGGGAGAGGCGGTGGTGAAGACACTCCGGCTTCGCTGATGTCGACACGAACTGGGCAACGCCGATCAGTGGCTCGATAGCGCTGGCCCAGTTCAAACACACAACACTCCCCGAAACCCTCTCGCCGCGTAATACGACTGCACGCCGTTGTGATACACGAACACCCGGCCATAACGCCGGTCACCAAATATCGCCCCGTCCAGCGAGCGAACTTCGGCAGGGGTTGCCAACCAACTGGACGTCTTCAGATCAAACGCCTCCAGCGCCTGCAACTCGCGGTACTGCTCCTCCGTAAACAGGGCAACGCCCATCTCCTCGGCCATTTCGAGCGCACTGCCCTGGGGTTTGTTTTCCTTGCGGGCATCGAGGGCGGCGCGGTCGTAGCACAGGCTTCTACGGCCGGTCGGGGTTTCCCTGGCGCAATCGCAGAAGGTGATACGTCCGGTTTGCTTGTCGTGGCCGATCACGTCGGGCTCGCCTCCGGTGGTTTCCATGGCCTGGAGGGTTTTCAGCGCGGCGGGTTTATTCTCCAGCCGGGCCTGGACGTCAGGCCATTGAAGGTCCGGGTGGCGATGGGGGTTTTGCTCGAAACGGGATTTCAGGGTTCGCAGGAGGTTTTCCTGTTCTTGTTTTTTCATGGCGTTGGCGTCCTAGAACAAAGTGCCGGTGAATACCTGGGCGTTATGGAACTTCGAGTGTCCCGCCACAGCATTGGTGTATTGCTCGACCAGATCATAGGCCCCCAAATCGACCATTTCGATGTTATTGGGCGCAGTGACGGATTTGGTCATGGGCTGGATGACCAGCCCTTTCACCACGGGCGGGCCTGGGTTGATCAAGGCGTTGAGGATTTTCCTGACCATGCTGGTCTTGGCGAACACGTCCGTGGTCGATGTGCTGGCGAGACTGCCGTTGGTGCCCAGCAGACCGACAAGGCAGTAGAAGACCCAGCAGGGCGACATCTGCCAGCCATACTTGGCTTCGTTGAGCGACGCATCCACGCTGCCTTTGCATTCGACGATGATGTATTCCTCCACCACGCCGCTGACCAGGTTGCGCTTGACCCATATCTGGTCGATTCCATTGGTGCGACCTGAAGAAGCTTTGCCGATCTTCATCTGGTATTCGTTGCCGAGGACGGTAATCAGCAGTTTGGCGGCGGCATATTCCCCACGGGTTTCACTGGCGAAATGTATGGCATTGGAGTTCTCCAGGTTCTGGAAGTGGTTCTGGATTCTGTTTCCAGACTTCCTGTCGTTTACCGAGAACTTGTGGGAAATCCCACCATAGGCTTGCAGCCAGTTATACACCTTCGTCTGCGCGGCAAGGTCCGAGCTGAGCAGGTTCCAGTAGGCCAGTGCGGTCGGATCGGGCACGGCTTGAAACAAGGCGGCTCGGCGCTCGATGACCTGCTGGGCGGCATAGGTTGTAATGGGGTTGGTGGTGCCAAACACCTGCACAACGTCGGGATGGTAGTAGCTGCCTTTGGTGAATTGTCTGTCCCGTGCGACAGCTTCCTTGATCTTCACGGCGTCCTGGGTGTCCAGCAAGACCAGTTGATCGGCCCTGTCGGGATTGCCGTAATCGGAAGTGAGGCCGTGCCTGTTGGTGATTTGATTGAGTACATGCCTCCATTCTTGTCCGCCGGTATCCACTTGGGTGATGCCCAGGCTGCCGATGGGCGTGAAGGGATAGCTGCCGGTCGTCAGGGTCAGTGGCTTGGAGTCGAATGCGGTGTCGGGGGTGAAGAACAGGTTTGTTTTTCTGCCATCGCGCTTTTCCTTGGGAGCCAGCTCCATGATTTTTACATTCAGTGGATCCTTCAGGTTGGTGTAGTCATTAAGCTGATTCATTGGAATCCCTCCCGCTGCATCCGGCGCGAATATTTCACTCTAGACAGCGGAATTCGGGACGTCCAGCGAGGGGGCTTGCCGTTTGGCGGGGATAAACTCCCTATGCGTCAGCTGTCGGTATGGAGTGACTGACAGGCCGTCATCGCGAGCAGGTTCGCTGCGGTGGAGGCGGGATTTATGTACGGCGCCGAACCCTGTGGGAGCGAGCCTGCTCGCGATGGCGCCGGTACATTCAACCTCTCCTTGCCGGAAAGATCGCCTTCGCGAGCAAGCTCGCTCCCACAGGTTCTGTGACGTGCCCAGGCCTTTTTACAACCGATACCCCACCGGCATCTCATGCCGTGTCGGCGTCTTCTCCTCGTGATAATGCGGCTTCCCCACCGGCGACCTCATCAATGTCGGGTTCGCCAATATCGTCTCCGTCAGCAAGCAATCCTCCCCTTCTCCAAACCAGCAAGCCAGGGCCGAGTTCCGGTTGCCATGCATGTCCACCACCACCGGCCAGTTCTCCAGGCCGCCGGCATCGCTGGGCGGGATGTCGGGATAGTGTTTGGGCGGCAGGACCAGCGCTTCGCCGGGGCGCAGCCACAGGTCGGCCAGGTAGATTTCCCGCGCCGCCGGCCGCCAGCGGGCGACGCTGATGACCAGTGGCAGGCGTCCGTAGCGAGAGAAAAAGGCGTGGGGAAAGTTGTGGTATTCCAGGTCGGTGGGGTTGTAGGTCAGCAGTTCACGCATGCGCTCCGGCCCAAGATAGGGGGATTGGTGACCCGCCCATTTGCCGTAGGTGTATTGGCCCAGGATCAACTGATCGTACTCGAAACGCAGGCATTCGCCATTGGCGAGCAAAGTCATGCCGAAGGCTTGTGCGGTTTCCTTCGTTGCCCAGATGGGCTCGTAGCGCACTTCCTTGACGTGGAAGTCGAATTGCTTGATCCGGTAGGAACCGGTGCTCGTCGGCACTTCACGGTCCCACCAGGTGATGCCGGAATAGCGAGCGCCCAGCAGCAGGTCGGGGTTTTCAGGCGTCAGGGAAATCAGCTTGCCGCGCACGTAGGCGCTGGGCTGGGCCAGGCCATGGTCGTTGAACAGATAAGGAAAGGCTCGCGGGTCGAGCGCTGCTTCCGCGCCCTCACCGATGAAGGGGACATTGTTGAAGACTTGCATCGTCAGGGACCACTCACACAAGAAAACATGGGAGACCCAGCCGGGTCTGTTGGGCATCAACTATATGGACGATGCTCTTCGCGCAATCAGTCAATACTGTGAGGGGCGCGCCATCATTTGCGCTGTCTTGGAGTTCTTCGTTCATCGCCTTTCTCCTATCGCTCAAGTTGTATCAGCTGATGCCAATTGCGAGGATTCAGTATCAGCAGACCGCTGTTAAGCAGACAGTCCAGAGCGGTGTCAGTCCAGTATCAGTTTGGTATCAGGCACAATGCCATCTTTTCGTTAACGTGGCGGATGGAGAGGAGTAGACTCCAATGTCTGCCGTTGACCTTCCCCTGGCGATCAGCATGGACTCCAGACACCGCGTGCTTCCTGCCCCACCCAAGCGCGATGCTTCGGTATCCGACGGCCGTGTACTGCTGAACGCCGCGCTGTTGAAAGGCCTGCGCAAACAACATGGCTTGAGCCAGGAAACCCTGGCCGACGCCTGCCTGAACCGACACCTGTGCGTGTCCATCGCCTCCATCAAACGCGCCGAAACCGGCAAACCGGTGCTCTACCGCACGGCCCGTCACCTGGCGACGGCCTTCGATGTCGACGTGAGTGCGTTGTTGGGTGCTTGCGTGTCGACGATTCTGGTGGAGATCGAGCAGTCGGTCGCCGAGCTGCATGAAAAGGCCTTGGCGCAACAGACGCTGAAGCAGGCCGACGATGCCGTCATCCGCTATGTGCTGGAACTGTCCTTTGCCATCGAGGGGCCCGAGGTGTTGGCGGATGACATCGAGCGTCTGGTGCGGCAGTTCGGTGGCTCGGCACCCGTTATCGCCCAGGATGTCGTCATCGCCTGGTTCGGCTCGCCCCAGGCCTATCGCAGCGACAGCGAGCGTGGCCTGCTATGCGCACTGGCGCTGAGCCGGGAGCAATTCGTGAAGCCGGGGCACGCCTTGTTGCTGCGGCTGGTGCGCCAAGGCAACGAAACGACGATGCGGGAGGACGGTGCAACGCTGCTGGCGCAACAACCGTTGGCAGACCGCCATGGTCACGCGCCGGTGTATGTTGCGCAGGACTTGCTTGAACAACTGGCCTCGCGATTCGAATTTTCCCCCGCCGACGAGGCGTTTCCCACCTATCGAAAGTGCCGCCGCCAACGCAGCCTCGACGAAAACGCGCCCCGGCCGTTGGTGGGGCGGGCCATTGAACTGTTGCAGTTCAAGGGCGTGATCGAGGCTACCCAGGAGTGCCAGGACGGTCATGCGGTCTACGTGCGTGGCATGGCGGGCATCGGTAAGACGCGGTTGGTCAGCGAGTTTTACGACATCGCCCGGCAAAGCGGTTTCGCTTGTCATCGCGCCGATGTACTGGACTTCGGCATGGATCACAGCCTCTGGCCGCTGGGGCAGTTGGTGGCTAGCTTGTTGGGTGTAGCCGGCGCTACGTCGATCAACGCTTCGCAACTGGAGGCCGGGTTGTCCCGCCTGAAGGTGGCGCCCGAACACTGGATGTTCCTTCAAGTCCTGACGGCCGCTTCATCCGCCGAACCGCCTGCCCTGTATGCGGCGATGAGCAACCCGGCCCGCACCCAGGGGCTGTTGCTGGCCTTGCTTGAGGTGTTGCGGCGAATGGCGGTGCAACAGCCCTTGCTGATCTGCCTCGAAGACCTGCATTGGGGCGACGCCGCGTTGTTTGCGTTGCTGGGCAAGCTGCTCGATGCCACGGACGAAGCGCCCATCGTCTGGCTGCTGACGTCCCGCCCCGAAGGCGACCCGCTGGAAAACGCCATCCGTGCGCATGCGAGCATCCCCATGAGCCTGCTCGACATCGCGCCGATCCGGGCACGGGAGGCCACCGCGCTGGCTGCTCAGTTCATTGATGTCGACCCGCGCTACCAGGCCGATTGCGTGATCCGCGCCCAAGGCAACCCGCTGTACCTGACGCAGTTGCTGGCGAGTCAGGAAGGCACGGTTCCCGACAGCCTGCGGCATCTGATCCAGACCCGTTTTGACAGGCTGGCCTCGCACCAGCGTCGCGCCCTGCACTACGCCGCGGTGCTGGGTAATCGCTTCGAACTGACGCTCTGGCGCGAGGCGCTTGGACAGCCTGACTACCTGCCGACGGCGGACATGCGCCAGGGGCTGTTGCGCGAAGTCGAGCCGGGAAGCTATCTGTTCGTCCATGACCTGGTCATGCATTGCCTCTACGACGCAATCCCCGATGTGCTGCGTGAACAACTGCACCGGACGGTGGCGAAGCTCTACCACGAGCGCGACCGGGTCCTTCATGCCCAGCATCTGCTGCGGGCCAACGACCCGGCGGCGTTCGATGCGCTGCTGGTGGCCATGGGCGAAAAACGCCTCGCCTGCCAGTACGACAGCGTGCTCGCGCTGGGGCGCCAATGTGCAGTGTTCGTCGAGCGCACCCGCAACAGCTTCCCCCTCGCGCTGTTATGCGGCCAGGCCTGTTCAGGCCTCGGCCAGACGGTGCAAGCGCTGGAACATTTCCAGCGGGCGCTGGCGTTGGCGGAACAACCGCAGGACCGGATCGAGGCGGCACTCGGGCTCGCGGCGATCCTCAATACCCTCGATTGCCTGGACGAAGAAGAACGCCTGATCGAAGACACGCTGCCCGTTGCCCAGGCTCTGTGCGCCCACACGGCATTGGCCCGGCTGCATCAACTGCGCGGCAATATCTATTTTCCACGTGGTGACTATGTCGAGTGTCGTCGCTTGCACGAAGAGGCGCTTTCCTTTGCCAGGATCGGTCGGCATCTGGAAACCGAGGCGAAGGCCCTGAGCGGGATCGGTGACTCGTACTACGCCCAAGGAGACATGCAGACCGCCTACGAAGTCTTCGACCAATGCGTGCGCCTGTGCGAGCGGCATGGGTTGGTGGACGTGGAAGCGGGCAATCGCAGCGCCCGCGGCTCGGCGCAGTTCTATCTGGGCCAGCCGGACCTGGCGTTGCGTGACGCCACGGATGCCATCGAATGCAGCCGCAGGATCGGCAATCATCGGGCGGAAGTGTTCTCGCGCCTGACCGCCTCCTGGGTGCTGGTGGCAAGTGCTCAGCCGGCCTCGGCAGAGCAGCAACTGAGCTGCGCCCTGGAGCTGGCACGCAACCTGGGCGCCAGCCGTTTCGAAGCGATCCTGCTGGAAGGACTGGCACGGGTGGCCATGCATCAGGGTGAACGCGAGCTGGCGCAGACGTTGATCATGGACGCGGCAAGCCTGGTTGAACGCTTCGACTTGCAGCGCTATATCGGACCCTGGATCTACGGCAGCCTGGCGATGATGGTCGACGACCCGAAACTCAGCGAACAGGCGCTATCGAAGGGCGAAACCCAACTCACCCAAGCCTGTCTCGCCCACAACACCCTGCGCTTTCACGTGGCCGCCGCTGAAACCTGCCTGCTGGCGGGGCACATCGAGCAGGCAATCCGGCATGGGCAGCAGATGGCTGAGTTGCCCGAATCCGCGTCGTGCGCGTGGGTCAGTCATCACGTGCGGCTGATCGAAGTGGCGAGCCAATGGTTGTGGGGCGATCGAACGAAGGAGGAGTCGTTGAAAGGAATTCAACGCGAGGCGCAACAGATGGGGTTCGTGGCGACAATGCCGCGATTGCGGCGGCTGCTGGACGTTCAATGACGCCGCTCATGGCCCGTGACAGCCGACACACTTTCGTCGGCTGACCTACCGCCATCGCGAGCAGGCTCGCTCCCTCAGGGATGCGTGGTGAATACAAATCTCTTGCCTACACAGAACCATTGTGGGAGCGAGCCTGCTCGCGATGGCGTTGGGTCAGCTTGTATCGATGTCGGACGGACCGCCGCCATCGCGAGCAAGCTCGGCTCCCACAGGTTCCATGCTTGCTCGGGCCTCTTTGCGTCCGCTCCGTCGGCATCTCATCTGGTATCGCCTTTTCTCCCGTGATAACACAATCTCCAAGGCCTATTCTGACCCAATCCCCCTCGACAGGCCGCCCGTCATGATCCAATGCAAACGCGCCTACGAAGCGCCCGCCCCCGCCGACGGCAGGCGCGTGCTGGTCGACCGCCTATGGCCGCGCAATTGCCGCAAGGACGAGTTGATCATCGACGCATGGCTCCAGGACGTCGCGCCGTCCCATGCACTGCGCAAGGCATTCAAGGGCGGTGAGATGTCCTTTGATCAGTTCAGAACGGTCTATCGCCAGGAACTGGGCGCGCAACCGCAGCATTGGTGGAAGCTGGCCGACATCGCCCGCCACGGCAACCTCACCCTGGTTTATGCCGCCCGCTCGACCCGCGAAAACAATGCCGTGGTGCTGGCCGAATGGCTGGAGGATGAGGTCGAGAAACGCGCGCAGATGAGTTCGCCTGCGTGTTACCTGGATGAGTTTCCGGACCACTGAACCCCGGAATGTCCTGAAGGCTTTTCGGCCCGACAGGCCATCGGAACGCGCCACGGCAAGCCTTGCGACATCTCTATCTTCAGCTATAGCTAAGTCTTTGCCACGCAGTGAATGAGGCAGGGATGTCGCTGCGAACAAGCGTTGATGCGCGGCGCAGTGGTCAGCGCACAGCACCTCAGAGGCAAGCCAGTACTGGTGAACCACTTGAATAAAGCCACGTCGGGGGCTCTGCCATGACGGAAAACAAGCACACGCTCGGGATGCTCACCCTGCTGGTCAGCAGCCCGCCGGATAAACGTACGGTCTTCGGTCGAGCCCTGCTTCAACTGATCAGTGACGTGGAGCAGCGGGCCATCAGCATGCTGGTGTCGGAATCCCTGAGCGACGCCACGTCGATCCTGAATTCGGACCCGGCCATTCAATGTGTCCTGCTCAGTTGGGAAATGGATGACAGTGAGGGCCACGAGGAATGCATCAAGCTGCTGACCAACCTGCGTGAGCGCAACACCCGGGTACCGGTCTTCCTGATCAGTGATCGCAGTACCGCCTCCAGTATTCCATTGGTGGTCATGCAACACGCCGACGACTTCATCTGGCTGCCGGAGGACACCAGCCGCTTCCTCAGCGGTCGCATCCTGGCGGCCATCGAGCGTTATCGCAAAGCCGCCTTGCCCCCGATGTTCGGTGCGCTGGTGAGGTTTGCCAGTTCCTATGAATACTCCTGGCATACCCCCGGCCATGCAGGTGGCACGGCATTTCTCAAAAGCACCGCAGGCCGGGCGTTCTATGAGTTCTTCGGGGAAAACCTGCTGCGTGCCGACCTGTCCATTTCGGTCGGGGAGCTGGGCTCGCTGCTGGACCACAGCGGCCCCATCGGCCAAGGGGAACGCTACGCGGCCAAGGTGTTCGGCGCCCATCGCACCTACTACGTCACCAACGGCTCGTCGATGTCCAACCGCGTAATCCTCATGGCCAGCGTCACACGCAACCAGATCGCCCTCTGCGACCGCAATTGCCACAAGTCGGCCGAGCATGCGATGACCCTCTCGGGCGCGCTGCCCACCTACCTGGTACCCACCCGCAACCGCTACGGCATCATCGGCCCGATCCTGCCGCAGACCTTGAGCGCCGAGGGGGTTAAGGCGGCCATCGCGAGTAACCCGCTGGTCAAGGCAGGCATCGACCCGACACCGGTGCATGCGATCATCACCAATTCCACCTACGACGGCCTGACCTACAACGTCACCCGCGTAGAAGAGTTGCTCGGGCAGAGCGTCGACCGCCTGCATTTCGATGAAGCCTGGTACGGCTACGCGCGTTTCAATCCGCTCTACCGCGACCGCTTCGCCATGCACGGCAGCCCCGACGATCACGATGACTCGAAGCCGACCGTGTTTGCCACCCAGTCGACACACAAGCTGCTGGCAGCCTTGTCCCAGGCCTCGATGATTCACGTGCGCAATGGCCGCAACCCGATCGAACACGGGCGGTTCAACGAGTCGTTCATGATGCACGCGTCGACGTCGCCCAACTACGCGATCATGGCCTCCTGCGACGTCAGTTCGGCCATGATGGAGGCACCAAGCGGGCAGATCCTGACCAGCGAATCCATCGAAGAAGCCGTCGCGTTTCGCCAGGTCCTGTCGCGCATGCACAACGAGATGTCGAGCAAGCAGGAATGGTTCTTCACCTGCTGGCAGCCGCCGTCGGTGCGCGTGGGCGCCAGCCAGATGCCGTTCCATGCGGTCGACCCGGTGTTGCTCAAAACGGACCCGAGCTGCTGGATGTTGCATCCGAACGAGGTGTGGCACGGCTTCGGCGACATCGAAGAAGGCTACTGCATGCTCGACCCCATCAAGGTCTCGGTACTGAGCCCCGGCATGGGTGACGACGGGAAGCTGCTCGACTTCGGCATCCCTGCCTGCGTCCTGACGGCCTATCTGGAGCACCAGGGCATCGTGGTCGAGAAGACCACCGACTTCACCATCCTGTTTCTCTTCTCCATCGGTATCACCAAAGGAAAATGGGGCACCCTGGTCAACGCCCTGCTCGACTTCAAGCGCGACTATGACGAAAACGCCGAGCTGGAGCTGTGCCTGCCGGACCTGCTGACGGCCAACCAGCAGCGCTACGCCGGCATGGGCCTCAAGGACCTGGCCGATGAAATCTTCGCCGCGATGAAGCAGAACAAGACCACCTCGACCATGGCCCGGGCGTTCGGCACGTTACCCAAGGCCGTGTTCAGCCCGGTGCAGGCCTACGAAAAACTGGTTCGCAACGACGTCGAGTTGGTGAACCTGGAGGACGCCGCGGGACGCATTGCCGCCACCGGCATCGTGCCGTACCCACCGGGTATTCCCTTGTTGATGCCGGGGGAAAACGCCGGCTCGGCGGATGGGCCTTTGCTGGCGTATCTCAAAGCGCTGGAAAGCTTCGACAGATCCTTCCCGGGCTTCACCCACGACACCCACGGGATCGAAGTGGAGAACGGTGTCTATCGTTTACTGGTATTGAAATCCGCTGGGATGGGCTTCGATTGATGGCGCCGCTCCATCCAGCGTGTTCTGGGGTCAGGCCAGGAGATGCCGGGAGATCACCTTCGAGATCTCAACGATCCCTGTCTTGCCGGTGAACTCGAACTTCACTTTGCCCAGGGACGAAAAGTAGATCTCCAGCTCGGAATCCAGGTCGAAAGTTCCGGACGTTTCGACCGAGTACGCCACGATGTTCTTGTAAGGCAGGGAGGTGAAGTCCTTCTTGCTGCCGGTGATGCCCTGCACGTTCACCGCGATGATGCGCTTGTTGGTGAAGACCACGCCGTCGCGCATGGATTTGTAGGCGTCGATGACCTGCTCACCGTCCAGCAGCAGGGCCGTGACGCGTTCGGCGTATTCGTCGTTCTGCTTGAGTTTGAAGAAGCCTTTGTTGTTGAAGTCGATCATCCGTAGATCCTTGTCGAGTGGAAAGGTCATGAGCACCAGAGCCCAAGTCCTTCAAGCCCGCCCAGCCTAGCAGAAAGCTGCCGATCCCCATGCTCAAGGCGCCACTTCTGCAACCGGCGTTTTTTCTCCTAGACTTGCAGTTGTCTCGTTTTTTGAACGAGCCGGCATCAAAAATAAAAAAGCAAAGGGAACCTCGCAATGTTCAAACCTCTTTGGAAAGCGCTCGTCTGTACCCTCGTGTTCAGTGCATTGGGCACGGCCATGGCGGCTGAACCGATCGTGATCAAGTTTTCCCACGTGGTGGCCGAACAGACGCCCAAGGGCCAAGGCGCGTTGATGTTCAAGAAGCTGGTGGAAGAGCGGCTGGCGGGCAAGGTGAAGGTCGAGGTATACCCCAACTCCACCTTGTACAACGATGACAAGGAGATGGAGGCCCTGCTATTGGGGGATGTGCAGATGATTGCGCGGTCGTTGGCCAAGTTCGAGCAGTACACCAAGACAGTGCAGTTGTTCGACCTGCCGTTTCTGTTTGACGACATGGCTGCGGTGGAGCGTTTCCAGATGAGCCCCGCGGGCCAGAAGCTGCTCAAGTCCATGGAAAGCAAGAACATCACCGGCCTGGCCTATTGGCACAACGGCATGAAACAGTTGTCCGCCAACAAGCCCCTGCGCACGCCCGATGATGCCCGAGGCTTGATCTTCCGGATCCAGACTTCCGCGGTGCTGGAGGAACAGTTCAAGGCGGTGGGTGCCAAGGCGCAGCCGATGATTTTCTCGGTGGTGTATCAGGCTCTGCGCACGGGCGTGGTCAACGGTACCGAGAATCCCTATTCGAACTTCTACAACCAGAAACTGCATGAAGTGCAGAAGTACGTCACCGAAACCAACCACGGCGCACTCGACTACATGTGGATCACCACTTCCGATTTCTGGAATGGCCTGCCGCCGGATATCCGCGCCGAGCTGGACAAGATCGTGGTGGAGGTGACCACCTATACCAACGGTGAGGCAGAGCGGTTGAACCAGCAGGACAAGCAGCACGTCCTGGACGCCAAGACCACCGAGATCATTACCCTCACGCCAGAACAGCGCAACGCCTGGCGGGAAAAGATGAAACCGGTGTGGGCGAAGTTCGAGAAGGAGATCGGAGCGGATCTGCTCAAGGCCGCGCAAGCAGCCAATCAAGTTCAGTGACCGGACTGTCGATCGACTGAACATCGCTCCCCTGTGGCGAGGGGATTTATCCCCGCTGGGCTGCGAAGCGGCCCCATCCAAACTACGAGCACATCGCTCGCTCTTGGTTAGGGGACTGCTGCGCAGCCCAACGGGGATAAATCCCCTCGCCACAAGAGCCATATCGCTTTGCTGCTCTTGTTCACCTCTCCTCAGCACCAAAGCGCATTGCGTTATGATCCCCTCCTCGTTCTGAACCAGAGCTTTACCCGCGCATGCCGTCAACTGCTGATATCTCCACCACCCTGCCCCCCGTCCTGGTCGGCCCGCTATTGCGGCGGCTGGAGCCCACGCGATTGGTGATGTGGCTGGTGGGAACGCGGTCGCTGGCGTTGACACTGTGGGTGGACGGTGTCGGCGATCTGGCGCTGGATGGCGATCGCTGCACGGTGGTGCCGATAGGGCAGCAGGCGTTCGTTCATCTGATCGACGTCCGGCTCGATCACCCTCTGCCCCAGGACATCGCGCTTGACTACGACCTGTTGGTGGACGGCGCGCCCATCGCCGAGTGGGCGCAGCACCTGTTGTATGGCAAGGCGAAACGCCCGAACTTCGTGCTCCATTCACGTATCGGGCAACTGGTCCACGGCTCGTGCCGCAAGCCTCATCATCCGGCCAACGACGGTTTGCTCTGTGTCGACCGGCTGCTCGCCCAAGCGCCTGAGCAACGGCCGGCGCTGTTGATGATGAGCGGCGATCAAGTCTATGCCGATGACGTCGCCGGGCCGATGCTGCGGGCCATTCATGCATTGATCGAGCGGCTGGGGTTGTTCGAGGAGTGCCTGGACGGCGCAGTGGTGGAAGACAGCGCCCGGCTCTATCGACACCCGGCCAGCTACTACCATCGCGCCGATCTGCTGCCGGCCCTGGAAAGCAACGAAACCCTGCGCGAGCGTTTTTTCGGCGGCGCACGCAAGCCGATTTTCACCAGCAGCAGCGCCGACAATCACCTGGTGACCTTCGCCGAGGTCATGGCGATGTACCTGCTGGTCTGGTCGCCGGTGCCTTGGACGCTGATCGACCCGCAGCCACCCGAGCTGACCACCGAACGGCGCCAGCGCTACGAGCTGGAGCAGCAGCGCATCGATGGCTTCAAGGTCGGCCTGGACGGCGTGGCGCGGGTGTTCGCGCACCTATCGAGCCTGATGATTTTTGACGATCATGACATCACCGATGACTGGAATCTGTCCGCGCAGTGGGAAGAAACCGCCTACGGCCATCCCTTCTCCAAGCGCATCATCGGCAACGCGTTGATCGCCTACATGCTCTGCCAGGGCTGGGGCAACAACCCGGATGCGTTCGAGGATGTGGTCCGGCAGACCCTGGCCCTGAGCGACACGGCACGGGACCGCTACCTGGACAGCGGCCCCCAGGACACATTGATCGATACGTTGCTGGGCTTCCAACAGTGGCATTACGTATTGCCGAGCACCCCGGCCCTGGTGGTGCTCGATACCCGTACCCGGCGCTGGCGCAGCGAACGCAACCTCCGGCACCCCTCTGGTCTGCTGGACTGGGAAGCCCTGAGCGAACTGCAACAGGAACTGCTGGGCCACCCTTCGGCAATCATCGTTTCGCCGGCCCCGATCTTCGGGGTGAAGTTGATCGAGACGGTGCAGCGGGTGTTCAGTTGGTGCGGGTATCCGCTGCTGGTGGACGCGGAAAACTGGATGGCCCATCGCGGCGCGGCCCAGGTGATCCTGAACATTTTCCGACACTCACGGACACCGGGGAACTACGTGGTGCTGTCAGGGGATGTGCATTATTCCTTCGTCTACGAAGTGTTGATCCCACACCGCAAGGGCGGCCCGCGCATCTGGCAGATCACCAGCAGCGGCATCAAGAATGAATTCCCGCCAGCGCTGCTGGAATGGTTCGACCGCCTGAACCGCTGGCTTTACTCCCCACGCTCCCCCCTGAACTGGTTCACCCAGCGCCGACGCATGCGCATCATCCCCCACACCCCGGAACATGCCGAGGCGGGTGAGCGGTTATGGAATTCGGCCGGAATCGGTCAGGTGTTTTTCAATGAACAAGGCCAGCCGGAGCAGATCTACCAACACAACGCCAACGGCAAACCGCCGACGCGGATGCTGGGGCCGCGTTGACGGCGGGGTTTCACCGACTCTGGTAGACCGCTATCGCGAGCAGGCTCGCTCCCACAGGGGGTTTGCGGTGGGCGTGATTTCCGTGGGCGTCTCGGAAAACTCTAGAGCGAGCCCCTCGCCGCAGGATCGGCGTCATACAAAAAAACGGGGGGCCATGTTTCCATGGCCCCCCATTTTTATCTGCCGTCAGGCAATCATGGGTATTGCTGGTAAGTCTGCCCTTCCTGCGCCGGTGCCTGGTAGTTCTGGCCCGGAATGGCCTTGAGGTTGACTTCGACACGACGGTTCTGCGCCCGGCCGTTGACGTCGGCGTTGCTGGCCACCGGATTGTCCGGGCCGGCGCCACGGGCGCTCAGGTTGGCGCCGCTGACGCCTTGGGACGTCAGGTAGGTTGCCACGCTCTGGGCGCGACGCTGGGACAGGTCCATGTTGTGCTGGCGGCTGCCGGTGCTGTCGGTGTAGCCGACGATTTCGATCTGGTTCTGGTTGAACTCCTTGAGGGAGTTGGCCAGGTTGTTCAGCGGCTGGTAGAAGCTGGACGCGATGTTCGCCGAGTCGGTGGCGAAGGTGATATTGCCCGGCATGATCAGTTTGATCTGGTCGCCCTGGCGCTGCACTTCAACACCGGTGTTGGCCATGCTGGCCCGCAGTTTCTTTTCCTGCTGATCAGCGTAATAGCCGTAACCGGCTGCGGAAGCACCCACGACTGCGGCGCCGATCAACGCACCCTTGCCACGATTGTTGTGGTCGATGGCCGCACCAGCCAGGGCACCGGCCAGTGCTCCGAGGCCGCCGTACTTGGCAGTCTTGCTCATCCCTGAAGAATCCGTGGAAGCCTGGCCCTGATTGTCATACGGGTTAGGCGACGCGCAGCCGGACAACAGGGCCACAGCGGTAGCGACAACGATCAAGCGACGCGAGGTGAACATGGGACAAGCTCCTGGTTTTTTCAGTCTGATGTGCCAGGGCACGGGCAATCGACTCTGGCTGGCGTTGGAACGCAGCATTCGTTAAAAATTCCGTCCCGCTGCGCTTCGCTGACAGCAATTTCATCCTTACTCCAGGCACCGGCTCACTCCCCTGGCGATCATCTCGATTTCCCGACCGTCAATCGTCAATGGCGGCAACAAACGGATGGTCTTGCCCCGGGTAACGTTGATCAACAGACCATGGTCCCGGGCGGCGCAAAGCGCCAGGTCGCGAACCGGTTGCTTGAGCTCGATGCCGATCATCAATCCCTGCCCACGAATCGCCAGCACATTCGGGTTGTCCGCCAGCTCCGCCCGCAGCCGGCTGAGCAGTTGCTCACCCTGATGCTTGGCGTTGTTCACCAGACCTTGCTCTTCAATGATGTCCAACACCGTGCAGCCGACCCGGCAGGCCAACGGATTACCGCCGAACGTGCTGCCATGGCTGCCGGGGGTAAACAGTTCAGCCGCCTTGCCCCGCGCCAGGCAGGCACCGATGGGCACGCCGTTGCCCAGGCCTTTGGCCAGGGTCATGACATCCGGCACGATGCCCTCATGCTGAAATGCGAACCACTGGCCGGTGCGGCCGATGCCGGTCTGGATCTCGTCGAGCATCAACAACCAGGCACGCCGGGAGCATAACTGCCGCAAGGCCTTGAGGTAGCCCGGCGGGGCCATTTGCACACCACTTTCACCCTGGATCGGCTCCACCAGTATCGCGGCGATGCGTTCCCCATGGGCCTGCTGGATGTCTTCCAGCGCCGCAAGATCGCCGAACGGCACCTTGATGAAATCCCCCGGCAACCGATTGAAACCCAGCCGTACCGCCGGGCCGTCGCTGGCGGACAGGGTGCCCAGGGTACGTCCGTGAAAGGCGTTTTCCATGACCACCACCAGGGGCTGCTCAATGCCCTTGTGCCAGCCGTAGAGACGCGCCAACTTCAACGCGGTCTCGTTGGCCTCGGCACCCGAGTTATTGAAAAACACCCGCTCCAATCCCGACAGTTGGGTGAGTCTTTGCGCCAGCCGTTGCTGCCAGTCGATGCTGTACAGATTGGACGTGTGCAGCAACAGACCGGCCTGCTCGCTGATGGCCGCCACCAGCCGGGGATGGGAATGACCGACGTTAGTCACCGCCACGCCGGCCACCGCATCGAGGTATTCGCGACCGTCCTGGTCCCACAGGCGCGTCCCCAACCCGTGGGTGAAACTCAGCGCCAGGGGTTGGTAGGTGGTCATCAGGCAGGTGGCGGTCATGACATCAAGCTCCATCAGGTGGTTTTTTCCAGTATGGTTAGCCACCTCTGCTGGATAAACGCTGCTTTACTTCAATCATTTAAAAGCCAGGCTTGATAATGGATCTGTTCCAGGCAATGACGGTTTACGTCAAAGTGGTAGAAACCGGAAGCCTGACCACGGCGGCCCAGGCGTGCGAAATGTCCACCACCATGGTGGGCAATCACCTTCGGGCACTGGAGCAACGCCTGGGGGTGCGACTGATCAACCGCACGACCCGGCGTCAGCGTCTGACGGAATTCGGCTCGACCTATTATCAGCGTTGCCTGGAAGTCCTGGGGCTGGTGGCCGACTCCGAGCGCCTGGCCGAGCAGACCCAAGGCGAGCCCAGCGGCACCTTGCGCATCACCGCGCCGCTGACCTTCGGCACCGAACGTCTTGCGCCGGCGCTGGCCGAATTCAGCCAGCGTTACCCGCAGGTCAAACTCGACGTGGTACTGACCAACCAGCGCCTGGACCTGCTCGACCACGGCTTCGATGCCGCCATCCGCCTCGGCCTGTCCGACCCGAAGTTGATTGCTCGCCCCTTGATCGATTACAGCCTGACCATCTGCGCTTCCAAGGCGTACCTGGCTCGCCGGGGCACCCCGGAGCAACCCGCCGACCTGCAACGACACGACTGCCTGTCGTTCGCCTACTCCGCAGGAGACGAGTGGCGCTTCGCCCAGGACCACTGGCCCATCAACGGCCCGGACGGCGAAGTCAAAGTGCCGGTGAACGGACCGATGCTGATCAACAGCTCCGCCGGCCTGCACCGTGCGGCCCTCGCCGGCATGGGCGTGGTGATGCTGCCCGACGCGCTGGTGGAACAGGACCTGAAGGATGGACATCTGGTGGCGCTGCTGCAGGATTATCAACTGCCCCATCGGCCGATGAACCTGATCTACGCCCAGGATCGTTATCGGTTGCCGAAGCTGCGCAGTTTTGTGGAATTTGCGTTGGAGAAATGGGCGAGATCCGCGGACTAAACATAAGAGCAGCCTCTGAAGGCTACGGAATAATCCAGCGAAACCGGAGACGGTACAGGTCGTTACCCTTGTCGATTCAACCTCGCTCTTCACCCGACCTTCACCTGGGCTGCGCCGGCTGGTCGCTGCCCCGCGAGCAATGGCCGGCCTTTCCCGAGGAAGGCACCCACCTGCAACGCTACAGCGCCCGCTTCCCGGCCGTGGAGATCAACAGTTCGTTCTATCGCCCCCACCGCCCCGCCACCTATGCAAAGTGGGCAGCCAGCGTCGCGCCGGACTTCCGCTTCTCAGTCAAGGTGCCCAAGCAGATTACCCATGAACGGCGGCTGCGCGACTGCGAAGGGCTTGTGGATGAGTTTCTCGGGCAATGTTCGCAATTGAGGGAAAAGCTGGGTTGTCTGCTGATTCAGTTGCCGCCGTCGCTGGCCTTCGATGCAGTGGTGGCCGAATCGTTCTTCAAGGCCTTGCGGGACCGTTATCAGGGACATGCCGTGCTTGAGCCGCGGCACCCGAGTTGGCTCGCAGCGCACGTCACCACGCTGCTGCAAGACGAACACATCGGCCGCGTCGCCGCCGATCCGTCTCCGCTGCCCGGTTGCGATCAGCCTGGGGGCTGGCCCGGGGTGCGTTACTACCGGTTGCACGGCTCGCCGCGGATCTACCACTCCCGCTACGAAGACTCTTGGCTGGAACAACTCGCCCAGCAATTGAAACACGAGCCCGATACACCGACCTGGTGCATCTTCGACAACACCGCCAGCGGCGCCGCCATCCCCGATGCGTTGCGACTGGAGGCACTGATGCGCACCTGAACGCCAGGACCTGCAACAAATGCCGACCAGCCACCGGATCAGCCGTGACAACGCCGCCCGCGTCCAATAGATTAGGCGACCGAAAAAACGCTCAATGCCTTTCTCGCCTTATCCAGCTAACAGAAGTAGTGAAATTTCAATGTCCGATTCCAACACCGCTGAATCCGTAGTCACCCTGTCGTCCAAAGCGGAATACGAAAACTCCATCAATCTTTCACAGCATCTGCCCCAGGCCAAGAACATCAGTGAAATGGTGCTGGATGCCTTCCAGTCGAACCGCGAAAGCGACCAGATCCGCGAGCTGCGCAATGCCATCCGCCAGGCTCACGATGCGTTCGACGATGACAAGGCCTATGAACTGATGGGCCAGCTCAAGCAGCTCAAGGACGCCGAAGCCGCCGATTTCGCCGCGCTGGAAGACCTCAGCAGCCGCTTCCCCATCAGCCGGATTCTTTCCAGCTACAAGGACGATCCGGCCTTTCAGGAACTGGTCTATGGCCTGGCGTTGAAGGTGCTGAACCAGACCCACCAGGCGATCAGCAACCCGAGCGGCAGCAAGGGCAAGGCGTCGCGGGCCAAGAAGGAAGCGGAAGTGTTCGTCATCAGCAAGGATGGCATCAGCGTCACCCTGCCCCTGCGCACCCCGCGTTCCAAGCCGAACGTCGACCGTGAGGCCTTCGAATTCCTGGGCTTCAATTTCGTCGGAGAAGGGGACGAGGCCGAACTGGAAAACGACCTTTTCCTGGACAACGACGGCACCGAACAACCGGTCACCCGCAAAAGCATCATCACCGCCTTGCAACAGCAAAAAGCCTTCGACGGCTACAGCATCGCCCCGCAATAAGCCCTTCCCCCTTTGTGGGAGCGGGCTTGCTCGCGAAGGCGGTGGGTCAGTTTGAACTGATGTTGGATGTACCACCGCCATCGCGAGCAGGCTCGCTCCCACATTGGTTCAGCAGTGCTCGCCGATGATGTGCCCCACACCGATACCTGTGGGAGCCTGCTCGCGATAGCAGTGGGTCAGTCATCATGAATATTGAATGGGCCGACGTCTTCGCGAGCAAGCCCGCTCACACGGGAACTTCACCAGCCCAGGCAACGCCCATGAAAAAGCCCCGCGCTTCTCTCGAAGGCGGGGCTTTTTGTGGGGCGTCTGGCGCTTAAGGTGCGTAGGTCAGCAGCAGCTCGCTAGGCACTTTGAAGTCCAGGGACATCATGACGCTCAGGGCGGTGATGGTGAAGATCGAGAACACGAACAGCTTGCGTGCCCAGACCGTATCATCCACTGCCTTGTAGCCGGTCCAGGCCATGTACAGCCAGTACATGCCCATGGCGGCGGCGACGGCGAGGTAGCTCATGCCGGCGTAGCCGCTGAAGGTCAGCATCAAGGTCGCCACGAGGAAGGCCAGGATGTAGAGCAGGATGTGTTTCTTGGCCACGCGGATACCGCGCTTGACCGGCAACACCGGAATCGAGGCCGCCAGGTAGTCGTTGAAACGGAAGATCGCGATGGCATAGGAATGCGGCATCTGCCACAGGCTGAACATCACCAGCAGCGTCAGCGCAGCCATGTCGAAGCTGTTGCTGACCGCCACGTAGCCGATCACCGGCGGCATCGCCCCCGACAGACTGCCCACCAGCGTGCCGTGGACCGACTTGCGCTTGAGGTACAGGCTGTAGAGCCCGACGTAGATGACAAAACCGATCACCGCGAACAGCGCCGCCAACGGGTTGGCCACCCGATACAACAGCGCCACACCGGCCACGCCCAGCACCGTGGCGAATGCCAGGGCCAGTTGTACCGGGATCAGCCCCTGGACCAGGGCACGATTTTTGGTGCGCTCCATCTTGATGTCGATGTCGCGGTCGATGCAGTTGTTGAACACGCAACCGGACGCCACCACCAGGGAAGTGCCGATCATCGCGGCCAGGAAGATGGCCAGATCGACATGCCCTTTCGAGGCCAGGAAGAACCCGCCTGCCACAGAAAGCACGTTACCGAAAATGATCCCCGGCTTGGTGATTTGGATAAAGTGCTTTAAGGACATCCGGACTTTCCTCAGTGCGCCATCATGTTGGTGTGGATGCTGAACATGATCCACAACGACAGGCCGACCAACAGGACGATCACCAGCGCCGCGAAGACAAACGCAATCACGTTGTTACGCTGGGCGGCGGAGCGGTCAAGGTGCAGGAAGTACACCAGGTGCACCAGGACCTGGACCACGGCGAAGATCAGGACGATCCACAGGGTCAGGCTCTTGGGCAGCGACGGGTACATCACCAGGCCGAACGGGATGACGGTCAGGATCACCGACAGGATGAAGCCGATGGCATAGGACTTGACGCTGCCGTGGCCGGCGTCATGACCATCATGGGAATGTGCGTTAGCCATTTACAGGGTCCCCATCAGATAAACAACGGTGAATACGCAGATCCACACCACGTCCAGGAAGTGCCAGAACAGGCTCAGGCAGCTCAGGCGGGTCTTGTTGGTGGCGGTCAGGCCATTTTTCTGGACCTGGTACATCATGATCGCCATCCAGATCAGGCCGCTGGTCACGTGCAGACCGTGGGTGCCGACCAGGGTGAAGAACCCGGACAGGAAGCCGCTGCGGTTAGGACCGAAGCCCTCGGAGATCAATACGTGGAACTCGTTGATCTCCATGCCGATGAAGCCGGCACCGAACAGGAAGGTCATGGCCAACCAGCCCAGTACCTGGGTTTTCTTGCCCTTGTACAACGCCAGCATGGCGAAGCCGTAGGTGATCGAGCTGAACAGCAGCAGGGCGGTTTCGCCCAGTACGTAAGGCAACTCGAAGATGTCGTGGCCCGACGGGCCACCGGCGACGTTGTTTACCAGCACCGCATAGGCCGCGAAGATCGACGCGAACAGAATGCAGTCGGTCATCAGGTAGAGCCAGAAACCGAATACGGTCATCTCGCCCGCGTCGTGGTGATGGTCATCGTGCCCATGGTCATGACCATGGGCGTGTCCAACATTGGTCACTAAGTTCGACATGGTTTAAGCCTGTTCCAACGAGGTTTCAACACGGGTGGCGGTGGCCCGGACTTTCCCGGCCGCGACCAGACGTTTGTGCTGCTCGGCTTCGATGCGTTCGATGACATCCACCGGCACCATGTAGCCCTGATCGTCGCGGGCGGCATGGATGGCGAAATACACCACGGTGCCGACCAGGCTAGCGGCGGCCAGCCACCAGATGTGCCAGATCATCGCGAAACCGAACACGGTCAACAGGCCGCCCATGACCACACCGGTCGCGGTGTTGTTCGGCATGTGGATCGGCGAGTACTTGGCCACAGGCTGGTACGCGGTACCGTTTTCCTTGGCTTCGGTGAACGGGTCGATGGTGTCCGCTTTCGGCAGCACGGCGAAGTTGTAGAACGGTGGTGGCGAAGAGGTCGACCACTCCAGGGTATGGGCATCCCACGGATCGCCGTGTTCGCACATGTTCTCTGGCTTGTTGCGGTCACGCACGCTGACGTACAGCTGGATCAGCTGGCAGGCGATACCGACGGCGATCAACACCGCACCGAACATCGCGACGTACAGGTACGGCACCCACTCAGGGTTGGTGGTGGTGTTCAGGCGACGGGTCATGCCCATGAAGCCCAGCACATAGAGCGGCATGAACGCGACGAAGAAGCCGGTGATCCAGAACCAGAACGCGCCCTTGCCCCAGCCTTCGTGCAGCTTGAAGCCGAACGCTTTCGGGAAGTAGAAGGCGAAGCCGGCGATGTAGCCGAATACCGCGCCGCCGATGATCACGTTATGGAAGTGCGCGATCACGAACAGGCTGTTGTGCAGGACGAAGTCGGCACCCGGGATGGCCAGCAGTACGCCGGTCATGCCGCCGATGGCGAAGGTCACCATGAAGCCCAGGGTCCACAGCACGTGGCTGGTGAAACGCAGGCGGCCCTGGTAGATGGTGAACAGCCAGTTGAACAGCTTCACTCCCGTCGGGATCGAAATCAGCATCGTCGCCAGGCCGAAGAAGGCGTTGACGCTGGCACCCGAACCCATGGTGAAGAAGTGGTGCAGCCAGACCATGAAGCCCAGCACCGAGATCGCGCCGGAAGCGTAGATCATCGAGTGGTGGCCGAACAGTTTCTTGCCGGAGAAGGTCGAGATGACTTCGGAGAAAATCCCGAACGCCGGCAGAATCAGGATGTACACCTCGGGGTGACCCCAGGCCCAGAACAGGTTGACGTACATCATCGGATTTCCACCCAGTTCATTGGTGAAAATGTGGAAATCCATGTAACGGTCAAGCGTCAGCAGTGCCAGGGTAGCGGTCAGGATCGGGAACGACGCGACGATCAGGACGTTGGCCCAGGTGCAGGTCCAGGTGAAGATCGGCATGTCCATCAGCTTCATGCCCGGGGTACGCATTTTCAGCACGGTGGCCAGGAAGTTGACCCCCGTCAATGTCGTACCCAACCCGGATAGCTGTAGCGCCCAGATGTAGTAATCCACGCCTACGCCCGGACTGTATTGCAGCCCCGACAGCGGCGGATAGGCAACCCAACCGGTCTTGGCGAATTCACCAACACCCAGGGACAGGTTGATCAGCACGACGCCGGACACCAGCAGCCAGAAGCTCAGGGAGTTCAGGAACGGGAAGGCCACGTCACGGGCGCCGATCTGCAGCGGCACTGCAAGGTTCATCAGGCCGGTGAAGAATGGCATTGCCATGAAGATGATCATGATCACACCGTGGGCGGTGAAGATCTGGTCATAGTGTTCAGGTGGCAGGTAGCCAGGCGAACCCTCGGTGGCCATGGCCAACTGGGTACGCATCATGATGGCGTCGGCAAAACCGCGCAGCAGCATGACCATGGCGACGATGATGTACATCACGCCGATTTTCTTGTGGTCGACCGACGTCAGCCACTCGGTCCACAGGTAGGTCCACTTCTTGAAGTAAGTGATCCCGGCGAACAGCGCCAGACCACCGAGCGCGATGATGGCGAGGGTCACCATGACAATCGGCTCGTGGAACGGGATCGCTTCCCAACTTAATTTACCAAACATCGTTTACTCCTCTGCCCCGGCAGCTGAATGCGAGCTCATGTCCATCCCTTCCATGTTGTGCGCCACTTCCTTCTCATGCTTCTCGTGGTGCATCGGCTTACCTGGGTTCATCCCTTCATACTTGTCGATGATGGTCTGGAACAGGTTCGGCGTGACCGCGGAGTAGAGTTCGACTGGGTTGTTCTGGCTCGGTTTGGAAAGGGCTTCGTATTCAGCTTTTTCAAGCTGTTTAGGTGCCTTCTTCACATCGTTGACCCAGGCGTCGAAGTCTTCCTGAGTGGTGGCGATTGCTTTGAACTTCATGCCGGTAAAACCCGCGCCGCTGTAGTTGGCGGAGATCCCTTCGAGTTCAGCGTTCTGGTTGGCGATCAGGTGCAGCTTGGTCTGCATGCCCGCCATCGCGTAGATCTGCCCGCCCAGGCCCGGGATGAAGAACGAGTTCATCACGGTGTCGGAGGTGACCTTGAAGTTGATCGGCGTGTGGGCCGGGAACACGATCTTGTTGACGGTGGCGATGCCCTGTTCCGGATAGATGAACAGCCACTTCCAGTCCATCGAGACCACTTCAATGGTGATCGGCTTGACGTCGGAATCCAGCGGACGGTACGGGTCCAGGGCGTGGGTCGACTTGTAGGTGACATAACCCAGGGCAATGATGATCAGGACCGGAATCGTCCACACGGCCGCTTCGATCTTGGTGGAGTGCGACCACTTCGGCGTGTACACGGCCTTGGTGTTGGAGGCGCGGTATTTCCAGGCGAACAGGAACGTCATGACGATGACCGGCACAACGACCAGCAACATCAGCAGCGTGGCGGTGATGATCAGGTTTCGTTCATCCAGGCCGACCTGGCCCTTGGGATCGAGCAAGGTCATGTTGCAGCCTCCCAGCAGCAACGTGCCGAGCAGCGGCAACAAGCCTAGTAATCGGGGGTACCTGTTTTTACTCATCTCACGACCTCTAAAGCAGCTTGCGCAATGCAGTTGGGTTTTGATCGCCAACACTTCACCCTGCCAAGGGTTGGCATTTTCTTGGATTTGAATAAGGGCTGCCCGTCGAGCGTCAGACGCTGTTCGACCTATCCTGGGCCAGCAGTGAGTTCTTATTCGAATTCGTCGGTAAAAAGGCCTTGTTACAGCCCAATTCCATTTGGTGCGGGTAGTTGGAAGGCACCGACACCTGGGGTCGCATGGGGCGCTGGCACCCTTCGACCGCCTCTCGTGCTCAAGCCTGAGCCGGGTCGGCTATTCGGTGCGGGCGATTGTAGTGAGCTGGAGCGCTGTAGACCATGTCTCATCCCGAAATAATTTTTATCGAAACCGGCAACAATCTCTTCCGGATACCGCAACGGTCCGGCATGTTATCGAAATTGATTCTCAACAAGAACCCCAAAAATCGTAGGTCTACTACGCCCGATTCAGACAGCCTGAACGGAACACGCTGAGGTTTTTTGCCTGGCAAGCGCCCGTTTTTCGGGGGGCTGGCCACTTGGCGCTGCGCTGTTAAAAATGCCTGCTGCCTGCCGCGCAGGGGGTTGGCGGATACGGCAGGACGGAACAGTTTTTTGTTACAGGATGAGGTACTGACTCATACCGCGAAGGACCTTGGAACCCTGGATGTGTGACAACGTGTCGCACAGTGTCGCGGGTCATTCTTGTCCCGGATCAAGGCCGATCCCATCCATGGCTGAAACGTAAAACGCCCCGGTTCTCCAACAGAGAAACCGGGGCGTTTCATCGAGACACTTCAGCGAAGGGTCTTGCGGTTACGCGACACCAGCAAGGGCACCAGCACCACGATCAGCACGAAGGCCAGCAGCGCCCATTGCGCCAGGGACAAGCCCAGGATCGGCGGGTATGGGGTGGAGCAAAACCCATCGACCTGGAAGCCCAGCGGGAAAATCTTCGCCAGCGGCAGATCATCGACAATCGGTTGCAGCACATCGATACCACAGCTGACCGCCGGGAAAAATTGGGTATACACGTGATGCCCCGCCACTCCCGCACCGGCCAGGGCGCAGAGCACCACAATGGCTTCAAGAATCGTCAGGCTGCGACGGGTGCGCATGGCCGCGCCGATGAAAGCGAAGACCGCGATCAGCAACAGCGCATAACGCTGCAGGATGCACAGCGGGCACGGTGCTTCACCGAGGGCCACTTGCATGTACAGCGCACCACCGATCAGCGCCAGGCAGATCAGCCCCAGCAGCACCAGATAACGACGCTCGCGGCCCAACCGCATCATTTCCTCACTCATTGCGTTTTCCTTTGGATGCATGGATCGACGCGCAGCCTTGCGACACTCGGCGCGCTGTCGGATGGCCGAAGTCTACACGCTGGCCATGACAGTGAACGAGCAGCTTGCGTCAACTTTGAGGGGGAATAAACAGAAGAAAGGTTAAGCGCCGATTAACTTTGGGCGAGCGAAGGCGTCAGTTGAAGGCTGTGTGAGGCATGCCGGCCCCTTCGCGAGCAGGCTCGCTCCCACAGGGTCCGATGGTGCATGCAAATGCTGCGTACACCCCGAATCCAATGTGGGAGCGAGCCTGCTCGCGATGAAGGCAACCGGTTCTGCCAGGCTTGCCGCCTGCCTTTATTCCAACGCCGCAGCCGGCCCGAAGAACTCGTAACGGCTTTGCTGATCCGGCACACCCAGCGCCTTGAGATGACGCTTCACGGCCGCCATGAACCCCTTCGGCCCAAGGAAATAGGCATCCAGGTCACGCTGTTCCGGCAACCAATTGGCCAGTTGCTCCTGACTCAACAAGCCAACCCGGTCGGCCGCCGGGCTCAAGCCGTCGTCTTCGTCGTAGCAGTAGAAGCGTTTGAGCTGCGGGTGCCGCTTGGCCAGGTCGTCGATCCAGTCACGGAAAGCATGGGCGCGACCATTGCGGGCACAATGGATGAAATGCACCTGCCGCTCGGTTTGCAGCGCCGCCTGCAGCATTGCCAGGGTCGGGGTGATGCCGACGCCACCGCTGATCAGCACCAGAGGTTTGTCGCTGGCGGTCAGGTAGAAATCCCCGGACGGCGGGAACAGCTGGATGCTGCTGCCAATGTGGAAATCATGATGCAGGTAGTTCGATACCCGTCCACCCGGCTCGCGCTTGACACTGATCCGATACTGACCGTTGTCCGCCAGGGCCGACAGAGAATAGTTGCGGCGCACTTCCTCACCGTCCAGGAACAGTTTCATGCCGATGTACTGACCCGGCTCGGCCAGTAGAATCGGTCCCTTGTCCAGCGGTTCGAAGTAGAACGAAGTGATCTCGGCGCTTTCCTGGACCTTGGCCACCAGGATGAACTCCCGCTCGCCCCGCCAGCCACCCGGGGCTGCGGCTTTCTGGTCATACATACCGGCTTCGGCACCGATCAGGATATCGGCCAGTTGGTTATAGGCAGCGCCCCAGGCGGAGATCACTTCAGGCGTGGCAATCTCGTTGCCCAGCACTTCGGCAATCGCCCGCAACAGGCAGGAGCCGACGATCGGGTAATGCTGTGGCTCGATCTGCAAGGCAACGTGCTTGTTGACGATTTTCGCCACCAGGTCACCCAACTGGTCGAGCTGGTCGATGTGCCGTGCGTACATCAATACGCCGTTGGCCAAGGCCCGGGGTTGATCGCCGCTGGCCTGGTGAGCCTGGTTGAACAGCGGTCGAACCTGGGGATATTCGGAGAGCATCATGCGATAGAAGTGAGTGATCAGCGCTTCACCACCGCTTTCAAGTAATGGAACAGTGGAGCGAATGATGGCGCGTTCTTCCCGGGTAAGCATAAGGTGACTCCTCGCATGGAACGGAAACGGATACCTACGCATATCAGTTTTCATGCCACAAATATTTTCATTTATTTTCAACAAGTTAAAAATAACGTAGTCATAAAGACACATTCAGACTTATAGTCCTTATGACTACACGGAGTCATTATGACCGCAACCTCCCTGCTGACTTCCTTGCTGCCGCTGGTGGCGGACCTGTCTCGCGAACTGCCTGAAGGTGAGCGCTATCGCCGCCTGCTCGGCGCGTTGCGCGCCCTGCTGCCCTGCGACGCGGCGGCGTTGTTGCGGCTGGACGGGGACTGCCTGGTGCCGTTGGCGGTGGACGGCTTGAGCACCGACACCTTGGGTCGGCGCTTCCGGGTCAGCGAACACCCGCGTTTCGAAGCGCTGCTGGCCAACCCGCTACCCACCCGTTTCGCCACCGACAGCGATCTGCCCGATCCCTACGACGGGCTGGTCGAAGGGCTCGATGAGCATCTGGAGGTTCACGACTGCATGGGTTGCCCGCTGTTCGTCGACGAGCGCCCGTGGGGCCTGCTGACCCTCGATTCCCTGGACCCGGAGCGCTTCGAACCCATCGACCTCGGTGCACTGCAAGCCTTCGCCAGTCTCGCTGCCGCCACGGTCAGCGCCGCCGAACGCATCGAACGCCTGGCCTTGAAAGCCGAAGACGAACACCGTCGCGCCGAGGTCTATCGCCAGGCCAGCGGCCAGCAGTCCCTCGATATGGTCGGCCAGAGCAAGGCCCATAAACGCCTGGTGGAAGAAATCAATCTGGTGGGCGGCAGCGACCTGACGGTATTGATCACCGGTGAAACCGGCGTCGGCAAGGAACTGGTCGCCCAGGCCATCCACGCGGCCTCCAAACGTGCCGAACAGCCACTCATCAGCCTCAACTGTGCCGCCCTGCCGGACACCCTTGTGGAAAGCGAACTCTTCGGCCACGTACGCGGCGCGTTCACCGGGGCTACGAGCGACCGGCGCGGCAAGTTCGAGCTGGCCGACGGCGGCACCCTGTTCCTCGATGAAGTGGGCGAATTGTCCCTGACCGTCCAGGCCAAACTGCTGCGAGTGTTGCAGAGCGGCCAGTTGCAGCGCCTGGGTTCGGACAGGGAACACCAGGTCGATGTGCGCCTGATCGCCGCCACCAATCGCGACCTGGCCGAAGAAGTGCGCAACGGTCGCTATCGGGCTGACTTCTATCACCGCTTGAGCGTGTACCCCTTGCAGGTACCGGCGCTGCGGGATCGCGGCCGGGATGTGTTGCTGCTCAGCGGTTTCTTCCTGGAGCAGAACCGTTCACGCATGGGCCTGAACAGTCTGCGCCTGAGCAGCGACGCCCAGGCCGCGCTGCTGGCCTATGATTGGCCGGGTAACGTGCGTGAGCTGGAACACCTGATCGGCCGTAGCGCCTTGAAAGCACTGGGCAGATGCCCGGTGCGGCCGAAAATCCTCAGCCTCAGCGCCCTGGACCTGGATTTGCCCCAGGCCGCCGAACCTGCGTCCGAGCCCTCCTCTATCCACTCTGCAACGGCGATGGAGCCGGTGACGGGCGACCTGCGCGAAGCCGTGGATGACTTCCAGCGCAGGCTGATCGGCGCCAGCCTGGAACGCCATCAGCACAACTGGGCCAGCGCCGCTCGGGAACTGGGGCTGGATCGGGCAAACCTGGGGCGAATGGCGCGGCGGTTGGGGCTCAAATAACGCTCTCAAGTCGCTCAAACCTTTGTGGCGAGGGGATTTATCCCCGCTGGGCTGCGAAGCGGCCCTAAAATCAGGCAATGCAGTGTGTCAGGCAGATTGGATTTGCTGATTTGGGGCTGCTTCGCAACCCAACGGGGCGGTGCGACGTTTCGCTAAATCCCCTCGCCACAGGTTGTGTATTCACAAGCCGCTGACCCAGAAATCGGATGTCGGCAGCTTTCACCCTAAAGCCTGCCCCCAACAAGTCGATAACCCAATATCAAAAGCTGTTTTGGCGATCTTCACGTTCGCCCCACCTTTTTCCACAGAAGGTTTTTATGTCTTCCAACAAAGCCCGCGCAGATTCACTTTCGCTTCTGCTGTTTACCTTGCGCAGCGGCAAGCTGATGGCAATCAACCTGCTCAAGGTCAGTGAGATCATCCCGTGTCCGCCACTGACCAAACTGCCGGAATCGCACCCGCACGTAAAAGGCATTGCGACCCTGCGTGGCACCTCGTTGTCGGTGATTGACCTGAGTCGTGCCATTGGCGAGCGGCCGCTGGAAGACCCGGACGGCGGCTGCCTGATCGTCACCGATGTCAGCCGTTCCAAGCAGGGCTTGCACGTGCAGGCCGTGAGCAAGATCGTCCACTGTCTGACCACCGACATCAAGCCACCACCTTATGGCTCCGGCGGCAACCGCGCCTTCATCACCGGCGTGACCTCGGTGGACGGCACGCTGGTGCAGGTGCTGGACATCGAAAAGGTCATCCACGGCATCGCCCCGGCACAGATCGAAACCGCACCCACCGAACTGAGCATGGAAGACGCCGAAGTGCTGGGCAACGCACGCATCCTGGTGGTCGATGACAGCCAGGTGGCGCTGCAACAATCGGTGCACACCCTGCGTAACCTGGGCCTGCAATGCCACACCGCCCGCAGCGCCAAGGAAGCCATCGAATGCCTGCTGGACCTGCAAGGCACGGATGGGCAGATCAACCTCATCGTCTCCGACATCGAAATGTCGGAAATGGACGGTTACGCCCTCACTCGCACCCTGCGGGAAACCCCTGACTTCGCCCATCTCTACGTGTTGCTGCACACGTCGCTGGACAGCGCCATGAACAGTGAAAAGGCCCGGTTGGCCGGGGCCAACGGGGTACTGACCAAGTTTTCCTCACCAGAGTTGACCAAGTGCCTGATCACGGCGGCCAAGGCGGTGGCCGAGCAAGGGCACTGAGCAGCGCAATAATCAGTCAAGGATCTGACGCCCACAGGATGTATGGCGCACAACTTGCTTGGCGCCGCCTTGGCACGGCATTTTTCTATCGCCGTTTTTCAGTTTCCGACCGGGCGCTCAATGAACACAACGTTTTCCTGCATAGGCTGTGGCAAATGCTGCACCGATCACCACGTTCCCTTGACCCTCGACGAGGCGTATATGTGGGCCGCCGATGGCGGCCAGGTGATTGTCCTGGTGGAGGCATTCCTGCCCAACGGCCTCGGCCTGCCGACAGCGCAACGCGAGCACGCCGAACGCCGTTCCGTGAGGGTTCGCAGCGGCATCACCGACGCCTTCGTGGCGATCACCTTCGCAGCTTATAACGCCGGCCGTTGCCGCAATCTCGACGCAGAAAACCTGTGCCGCATCTACGAACGCCGCCCATTGGTGTGCCGCATCTATCCGATGGAGATCAACCCGCACATTCCGCTCAATAAAGCTGCGAAGGACTGCCCGCCCGAATCGTGGGAAACCGGACCGCAGTTGATCGTCGGTGGTGCGCTGGTGGACAAGGACCTGGCCCAACTGATCGAACGCTCACGCCAGGCCGATCGCGAGGACATCGCGATCAAGGACCGCATCTGCGCGGCCTTGGGCATCCGCACCACTGCACTGAAAGGTGACGGGTTTACCGCCTACCTACCGAACATGGCAGCATTCGCAGCCGCCATCGATCAGGTGCGCTTGCAACCAGCGGAGCAGGAAACCGGTGAATGGCAGTTCCATTTGTCCGGCGATGATATAGCCCGCGAGGTCTTGGCCTGTGGAGCGCGGGTCGTCACTGAGGCAGCCGTCGATTACACATTTATTTCCCTGCGGGCGGCCTAGGGAACATAAAGCCCTTTGTGGGAGCGAGCCTGCTCGCGATAGCGGTCGGTTAGCAACATCAATAGTGGCTGATCCACCGCTATCGCGAGCAGGCTCGCTCCCACAAGGTATTCCACTGCATAACCTGCACTCCCCTCTCGCCTAACCCTCGCAGAGAATGTTAGCGTGCTTGGTATTGCCTCCAAGACGAGCCTTGCACGATGAAAAAAACCGTACTTGCCTTCAGCCGTATCACGCCCCAGATGGTCGAGCGCCTGCAACAGGACTTCGACGTGATCGTGCCAAACCCATCGAAGGGCGACATCAACGCGCAGTTCAACGAAGCACTGCCCCATGCCCACGGCCTGATCGGTGTCGGTCGCAAGCTCGGTCGCGAGCAACTGCAAGGCGCCGTGAACCTGCAGGTGGTGGCCAGTGTGTCGGTGGGTTACGACAACTACGACCTGGCCTACTTCAATGAACGCGGGATCATGCTCACCAACACGCCCGACGTGCTCACGGAAAGCACCGCCGACCTGGCCTTCGCCCTGCTGATGAGCAGCGCCCGTCGCGTCGCCGAGCTGGATGCCTGGACCAAGGCCGGACAATGGCAGGCGACGGTGGGCCCGCAACTGTTTGGCAGCGACGTGCATGGCAAGAGCCTGGGTATCGTCGGCATGGGCAACATCGGCGCGGCCATCGCCCGGCGTGGCCGATTGGGGTTCAACATGCCGATCCTGTACAGCGGCAACAGCCGCAAGATCGAACTGGAAAACCAGTTGGGCGCGCAGTTCCGCGAGTTGGACCAGTTGCTGGCCGAAGCGGACTTCGTTTGCCTCGTCGTACCCCTGAGTGAGAAGACCCGCCACCTGATCGGGCAGCGGGAACTGTCGCTGATGAAATCGAGCGCCATTCTGATCAACATTTCCCGTGGCCCGGTGGTGGATGAACCGGCCCTGATCGAGGCCTTGCAGAACAACCGCATCCGCGGCGCCGGGCTGGACGTCTACGAGAAAGAGCCGTTGGCCGAATCGCCGCTGTTCCAGTTGAAGAACGCCGTCACCCTGCCGCACATCGGCTCGGCCACCCACGAAACCCGTGCAGCCATGGCCAATCTCGCGGTGGATAACCTGCGCAGTGCATTGCTGGGTGAACGGCCGCAGAACCTGGTCAATCCGCAAGTCTGGAAATAACCCCCCTTACAGCACATAACCCTTGTGGCGCCCTGCACTCAGCGGGCGCCCAGTGCAACACCGGCCGCTGCTGGGCGAGGCTTGCGAAACACCAGCACATTCCCCAGCATCACCAATACCAACCCGGCCAACGCCGGCGCCGTCCACTGGTAACCTTCGGCAAACGCCGAGACGTTCAACGCCACCACCGGGAACAGCACCGTGCAATACGCCGCCCGCTCCGGCCCCATGCGCCCCACCAGCGTCAGGTAAGCGGTAAAACCGATCACCGAACCGGGGATCACCAAGTACAGCAGCGAACCGATGTAGCGCAGGTTCCATTCCATGTCGAAAGCAATCCCGTTGAACAGGCACCACCCCGCCAGCATCGTCGCGCCGTAGGCCATGCCCCAGGCATTGGTGGTCAACGGCTTGAGCCCGGCCTTCTGCTGCAGGCTCGAGAGCATGTTGCCCGCCGAGAAACACAAGGTGCCCAGCAACGCCAACGCCAGCCCGAGCAACGTCTGCGGACTCGCGTGATGACCGGCCAGTTCCGGCCAGAACAACAGCCCCAACCCCGACAACCCCAACGCGCCGCCCAACAGTACGTTACGGGCGATCCGCTGGCCGAAGAACACCCGGGCATTGAGGGCGTTCCACAGCGTGGCCGTGGAGAACACCACCGCCACCAGGCCGCTGGGAATCCACTGGCTGGCGGTGAGAAAACACATGAAATTGATGCAGAACAGGCACAACCCCTGAGCCAGGCAGATCAGATGGCCACGACGGTTCATTACCTGCAGGCGCCGGCTGAGCAACAGCATCGCAAACAGGATCAGGGCCGCGAGGCCGAAGCGATAGACGATCGACACCGGGATGGCGACGACGCCCAGTTGCAGTTTCAGCGCGATCCAGGTGGTGCCCCAGATGAGCACGGTAAGCAGGTAAAGCGAGAGGTTCATGGCGACGGCTCCTGACAATGACGTCCAGTGTCACGCCGTCGTCCACCGGGCACTTGCGTAAACTTGCGGTTTTGTCAGTGTGCAGGCTGGCACGGGACACCCAACGGAGTAGGATGCAAGGCGTTGGAGAGAACCGATCATGCCCACACTGCAAACCCTGCAAGTCTTCCAAGCCCTCAACAGCTCGCCCAATGCCCGACTGGAGCACAGTGCCGAGCTCGGAGACGGCATGGCGGCCGCTTTGTGGAGCAATCATCATGACGCCCGGGATTACGAGGCGCCCACCCACCACACGCTGTCCTGCTACATCGCCGGCGGCACCGGCACCTTTCGTCGCGAACGGCCCGATACCCTGGGGGCACCCGACAAACTCTGCGTCTTGCCGGCGGGCCACGAGTCGGCCTGGGTCATCAACGGCGACATCCGCCTCGCCCACCTGTACTTCAGCGCCGAACAATTCGCCCTCGGTTGCGTCACGCTGCTGGATCGCGAACCCCGGCAGGTGCAACTGCGCGAGGCGACCTTTCTCGACGATGCGCAACAGGCGCAGCGCTTTCGCCAACTCATCGCCCTGAACTGGGACGAACCCGGTGAACGCCTGCTGACCACCAGCCTGGCTCATGAACTGCTCAATCATCTATTGCTCAGCCAGGTTGGCCAACGCCAGGGGCTGCGCCTCAAGGGCGGGCTGGCCGCGCACCAGCGCCGGTTGCTGGTGGACTACATCGACAGCCATCTGGCCGACGCCGTCAGCCTCGGGCAACTGGCGGCACTGTGTGCGTTGTCCGAATACCACTTTGCCCGGATGTTCCGCGAAAGCTTCGGGCTGCCACCTCACCAATATGTATTGGCGAGACGCCTGGCACAGGCGCGGCACCTGCTGCGCAGCACCTCACAATCGCTGGGTGACGTGGCGCTGGCTTGCGGGTTCGCCAGCGCCAGTCACTTCGCTCATCGTTTCCGCCAGGCATTGGGGGCGACGCCTGGGGAGTATAGGCAGGCCTTCCTGCCCTGATCCCGGCAAACAAAACGGGCCTGCAATTGCAGGCCCGTTTCAGTTGGGATTAAAAATAGACGAGGCTTCAGCCGTGACGTGCGGCCCGCTCGTTCTCCAGGAATTCTTCCTCCAGCATCGCATCGGCCAGGGCCACGGACTCGGTCTGGACCGCAGCGGCGCGTTTGCCACGCAGCTTGCCGAACAGATGTTCCAGGGCATTCTCCAACTTCGTCGCGGCCCCCTCGATCGCGGCCTCCAGCGAACCGGCCTTGTGGGTCACGGAAATCGGCTGATGGCCCTTCGGCCGGGCTTCGATCTGGCAACGCAGATCATGGGGACCGGGCTTGGCGCCGTTCTCATCCCCCAGATGGACCTCGACCCGTGTCAGGTCTTCCTCATAACGTTCGAGCGTGCTTTCGATGGTAGTACGTACCCACTCCTCCAGTCGGATGCTGCTTTGAATATGGTTATCGCTGTTGACTTGGATTTGCATAGTTCATCCCTTATTTCAGCTAGCTCGCCAGGGGCCTGTCGACGTTGGCGTAACGGCCCCTTGAATACAGAGTCGGGCTGCCCGAGGAACAATTCAAGCCCCCGAAAAAGATAAATATTCATTTGCAAATAAAGCCGGACAACCGGCAAAAGCGCTGTTAATGTCGGGAGTTTCCTCGCTCTACCACCCTTCACAAACTGCGCCCCGCCCCGCACCGTCAACGAACACCCCGCCCCGAAACGGGTAGCCACAGGAGCCCTGTTCCAGAGCGTCGCGAGCTATCACCCCACGAACACTGACCGGCCGTTTTTCCGGCATGCCCCTTGCTGTCGTCTTGCAGCAGTGGCCGCAGGCTGCGATCTACTTGCCACGCACCTGCATCCGGCGATGAGCACGATCATGGAATGGCCGGTGGTCCGGTATTGCGAACTAATCCCGATCACGGCCGGTCAACAACTGCACGTTCAATCAGGCGGTGACGCATCATGGACAACCCTTTTCAGATCATTACCGACGCTTTTGCGCCGCAGTATCAAATCAACCTGAGCATCCAGGGCCTCGACGGCAGCATCATGCTGACCCTGTCCAGGGCCGGGCGGATCGTCGCCAAGCGCATGATCAGCGCCCAGCAACGCAACGACCCGGAACGGCTCAAGCGCCTGGTGCAAAGTATCCAGTTCGGTATCGCCATCGAGCAGGGCCACAGCGCCGTGGCGATCCTCGAAGCCATGACCGGTGGCGACAACGTCAAGCTGCCACCACCGCGTTCACAAGGCACGGCTTCCGCCAGCCTCTAGATTTCCCCCTTCTCCACTTCAGCATGTTCACTGGAGCCCGCGCCGACCTTACGGTGCGGGTGTTCGATCTTCACCGACGGGAACTGCGACGACGCGTAGCGCACCACCAGGATCGAAAATGCCAGCAACAGGATGCCTCCGCATAGGTAGATGATCCCCAGGTCCGGCGGGCTGTGATGGGAAACGTTGGAGATCAGCAGGCGGGTCAATGCGGTGATGGCCACGTAAATCAGAAACCGCACCGGCATGTGGTTGGTCTTGAAGTAGATCCCGACCATCGCGCCCAATTCCAGATAGATGAACAGCAGCAGGATATCGTCGATCTTGATATGCCCTGCCTCGATCATCTGCAAAAACTCCATGACCGCCGCCCATGCGGTCACCGCTCCGATGGCGAACAGCGCCAGATAGTGGAACGTCTCGACGAACAGGTTGCCCAGGGATTCGGCCAACTGATGGACGTTCTGGCGCAGGTTCTCGGCCCAGTTGATTTTCACGATGTAGTTTCCTTAGGTCGACTCGACCGATGATGCGGGTTGGACGTGACGGTTGTTCTGCATGCAGAAAAAAGGCCAGCGGCGTGAGTGAGATGGCGAAAGGCTGGCAACCGACACGTCCTTCCCTACGACAAACGCCGAAACCGGTCTACATTAAAAAGCCACTACCCAAAGGGAAAGGATTCGCTTATCCTCCAGCCTGTATATAAATACAGTACTTACAAGTTACCGGCTTGAAGGCGTGCGAGGCGGGACCGACCGTCGCGCCTCGCAGCCGTGATGCTTGGATTTTTATAGATTCCGCGGCCTGGCTTCCCATGCTCGCGGCAGACATGCAAACAAACGAGAGGCCAGCCATGGCTGTTGAGATTCTGTACCGCAGTACACGTGATTTGGAGACTACGTTTTTGGACCGTAAGCTCGCTGATGCCCATGACCAGATGCTCGAACTGGCGGAGGTGCTGACCACCGTCCTGATGAAGAATGTGCAAGGCCTGAACGAGAAGCAGGCCGAGGATGCGAGCATCTTCATGGCAAAAAACCGGGCGGCGTTTGCGGCAGCCTTCAAAAGCAATGCCGCCGCCCTCGGGGAGCTTCTAGGCTCCGAAGAAAGCGAGTGAACTTGCTATATCGCCTCGACGGCGTGGCGACTCAGTAGTAACGGCGCGGGTCGGAATCGATCAGGCTGGCCAGCTTTGTCAGGGCGAAACGCAGCTCTTCCTGGCTGGTAGGCGACATCAGCACCACCCGTACACTTCGGGTAGTCCCAGAGCGTTCAGCCTGGAACTGCGTGCCGCTGAGCACCAGCACGCCGTTGGCCCGGGCGAGCATGGTGAACTCGTCGCTGGTCCATGGCTCGGGCAGCGTCAACCAGACATGGTACGCATAGGGCTGGGTCTTGAGTTCGAAGTTGGCAAAGACTTCCCGGGCAATTGCTTGGCGCCCGGCGGCTTCGTTGCGCTGGATGCGGATCAGCTTCTTGTCCAGCCCCTCGGTGATCACATTGCTCGCCAGTTGCGCGGTCAACGGCGACGGCATCCAGACGCTGCTGCGCACCATCGAGGTCAGCCGGGACAGCAATTTCGGTGGGCTGTAGAGATAACCGACCCGAAGGGCCGGCATGACCGACTTCGACAGGCTGGTCAGGTACACCGACCGATCCGGAGCAAAGGCCGACAGTGGTTTGGTCGACGGATCGGTGGCGAGGAAACCATAGATGTCATCGTCCAGGATGATGAAGTCGAACTCCTCGGCCAGTGCTGCAATCTGGGCCCGACGCTTTTGCGACATGATCGCCGCCGTCGGATTCTGGCAAGTCGCCACGCACACGAGCATCGCCGGTTTCTCGCGCAGGCACAGTTCGCGCAACGCCTCGGGAATGATGCCTTCGTCATCCATCGGCACGCCACGCAGACGGCGTTCAAGGCCATGGGCCAGGGAAATGATGCCCGGATAACAAAGCGCTTCGCAGAGCACCAGGTCGCCGGCGTTGGTCAGGGCGCTCATCGCGACCATCAAGCCATGCTGGGCCCCGGCGGTGATCACCACTTGTTGCCATTGCGCATCGGGCAATGAATGGCGCAACCACTGTGCGCCTGCCTCACGATGGGCCGGGTGACCGCCGTCCGGGGCGTAATCCAGGGCGCCGGCAAAATCGACGCTTTTCGCCATGCCCACCAGCGCGCCGCGCAACCAGTACTCCAGGGTTTCACTGGAGGGCTTGATGATCGAGAGATCGAGGAGTTCAGGTTGCCCCAGGTTCAACGGCGCGGCACTGTTGCTTGCCGGCAGCTCCAACTGCTGCTGGTTGAGCACATACGTGCCCCGTCCCACTTCACCCTGCACCAGCCGACGTCGATGGGCCTCACCATAGGCGCGACTGATGGTGCCCGGCGTGACGTTCAGGGCATTGGCCAGCTCCCTCAGCGTCGGCAAGCGGTCGCCTTCGTTCAGCACGCCGCTGCTGATATCGCGCGCCAACGCATCGGCGATCGACAGGTACATTGGCTGGTTGAACTCGCTTAGCTGGGGAACCCACATGAATGACCACTGCCCATCGTAGAAATGAGGAATTTGCGAGCATATCACAGGGAGGCGAGGCCATTAATGACAGGCACAATCGCAAAATTGAGTCGATTGATTCGATATAAAGATATCCAACCGTGCTACGAGATAAAAAATATAACAAATAAAATCAAATAGTTAACTTGAAAATGAAGAGTGATATTGCGCTATCCACTCAAACGCTATTGAATCGAATCAATTTATTCAAATACACTCATCACGAATCGGATCAATCGAATCAATCCTCTCCCTGATCACCGCGCGCTCCTGCCGCGCCAAGTCGAGACATCATGGCCACACTCAGAAAGGATCTATCCCTGTCAGCGGTCATCGCGGGTTTTATCGCCGTGATCATCTCCTATGCCGGCCCGCTCATCATTGTGTTCCAGGCTGCCAAGGAGGCCCACCTGCCCAACGACGTGGTGTCCTCGTGGATCTGGGCCATCTCCATCGGCAGCGGGATCACCGGCCTGTTCCTGAGCTGGCGCCTGCGCGTTCCGGTGATCACCGCATGGTCGACACCGGGCGCAGCGCTGCTGGTATCGATGCTGCCAACCGTCACTCTGCCCCAGGCCATCGGTGCCTATGTGGTGGCGTCGTTGATCATTGCCGTGGTGGGTCTGTCCGGCGCGTTCGACAAACTGATGAGTCGCTTGCCCAAGGCCATCGCCGCCGCCATGCTCGCCGGCATCCTGTTCCGCTTCGGTGCAGAGCTGTTCACTTCGATCAAGCTGCAGCCGGCGTTGGTGCTGTCGATGATCGCCGCTTACCTGATCTGCAAACGCTTTTCGCCGCGCTACGCGATTCTGTCGGTGCTGGTGGTCGGCTGCGCGATGGCCGCCACGTTCGGTGAGTTCAACAGTGGCTCGATCACCATCGCAGTGGCCCATCCGGTCTTTATCGCCCCGGAATGGAGCTGGCACGCAATCATCAATATTGGCCTGCCATTGGCGCTGGTGATGTTGACCGGCCAATACGTACCGGGCATGGCCGTGCTGCGGACCTCGGGCTACAACACGCCGGCGCGCTCGATTATCTCGGTCACCGCGATTGGCGCTGCGTTGATGGCTCCCTTCGGTTCCCACGGTTTGAACCTGGCGGCTATTACCGCAGCAATCTGCACCGGTCGCGAAGCCCATGAGGACCGCGACAAACGTTACATCGCCGGGATCGCCTGCGGGGTGTTCTACATCCTGATGGGCACCTTCGGCGCGACGCTGGCCTCGGTGTTTTCCGCGCTGCCGAAAGAACTGATCGCCTCCCTCGCCGGTCTCGCCTTGTTCGGTGCAATCAGCGCCGGGCTGACCGGTGCCATGGCCGACGAGAAACAGCGGGAAGCGGCGCTGATCACTTTCCTGGTGACCGCTTCGGGCATGAGTTTCCTGGGCTTGGCCGCCGCGTTCTGGGGGCTGATCTTCGGCCTCGTGGCGCATTTCGTGCTGAGCTACACCCGCGAAAGCAAAACCGCCGTCATCGCCGAAGGCAACTGATCATGACGACTCGCCGTTGCGCGGCGAGCCGTTCTATCGATACAACAAACGCTCCGCCAGTTCATCCGCCACCCGGGCCGGCGAGCGCTTCTCCGCCTGGGCATGGGCGAAGACTTCGGTGAGCCGGGCGGCGATTTTCGACAGGTGGGCCGTGATGGTCGGCAGCTCTTCACCGCGATGCTTCAGGGCGACGTAGATCAGGCCACCGGAGTTGATCACGTAGTCCGGCGCGTAGAGGATCCCGCGCCTTTCCAGTTGATCGGCCACTTGCAGGCTGCTCAACTGGTTATGGGCCGAGCCGGCCACGGCCGAGCAGCGCAATTGCGCGACACTGTGGCTATTGAGCACACCGCCCAGGCCGCAGGGCGCAAGGATGTCGCAGGGCGTGCTGAGCAGCGCATCGTTGGCAATCGGATGGGCGCCCAACTGCTCCATCGCCAACTGCACCTTGCCTGGGTCGATGTCGCTGACCAGCAGTTCGGCACCGGCCGCGTGCAACTGTTCGGCCAGGGCATAACCGACATTGCCCAGGCCCTGGATCGCCACGCGCAGGCTTTCAAGATTATCGCTGCCCAGGCGGGCCATGGCCGTGGCACGAATGCCGGCAAACACACCCATTGCTGCGTGAGGTGCCGGGTCTCCCGAAGCGGTGGTGCTGGTGACATGACGGGTCTGCTGGGCGATGCAATCCATGTCGGCCACCGAAGTACCGCTGTCGACAGCGGTGATGTACCGGCCATCCAGTTGTTCGATGCAGCGCCCAAAGGCTTCGAACAACGCGGCCCGGCTTTCGACATGGGCCGGCCGCATGATCACCGCCACCCCGCCGCCCACGGGCAGACCGGCCAGGGCAGCCTTGTAGCTCATGCCCTGGGCCAGGCGCACGGCATCGACCACGGCACTTTCGTCGTCGGGGTAGGAAAGATAACGACATCCGCCCAAGGCTGGCCCTGGGCGGCTGCTATGAATGGCAATGACCGCCTTCAACCCGGTTGTCGGGTCTACGCTCAAGTGCAGCGATTCAAGGCGGGAGCTTTGCATGAGCGCAAACATCGACAGGCTCCCGAATCACTTCTGTTTGTTTCGCCAGTATAGGCGCGTAGCTGAAATTTGCTGGAGCACGCCGGAATAAGCTGTCATGGCGGTCAGTCTTTTTGACATAACCGTTACCGCGTCTCTCCGAGACTGGACGAAAGCCCGTGGCAGAGCTAAAACGAGGCAATGTCCGGAGAGTGTGATGAAACCGCGCCAAGCCTTTTTTGAATGTCTGCACCGTTCGCCTGCGGCGTTGTTCGAAGCGGCGCTCTGGATCGCCGCCGAGCATGATCGCGACGTCGACGTACCGACCTTGCTGAAGGATTTCAGGGATCTGCAACAGCGGGTCAGTCATGACCTGCCGTTGCTGCCTGTCGCAGAGCTGGGCCAGCCCCTGTTGCGCTGCCTGAATGACCTGGGCTTTGCCCAGGACGACTTCACGCCCCTGCGCCCACGGGTAGCGTTGCTCGACAAGGTACTGGTCCGCAAGCGCGGGCAACCACTGGCCCTCGCCCTGATTGCGTTGGAGCTGGCCCGAGGCCTGGAAATACCCATGGTCGGGGTCAACTTTCCCGGCCACTTCCTGTTGCGGGTGCCCGGTGCCGATCATCTGCTTGACCCGTGCGGCGGCCGGCGGCTCTACCCCAACGACTGCCGGGAACTGCTGCAGCGCCAATACGGCGCGAACATGTCGCTCAAGGCTGAGCACCTGGCCAGCGCCGAACCGCTGCAGATGCTCCAGCGCCTGTCACGCAATCTTCGCCAGTTGCATCTGGCGAACGACGAGTACATCGACGCACTGATCGATGCCGAACGGGTATTGGAACTGGGCAACGCCAGCGCCGCCGATTACCTGGCCCGCGCCAGCCTGTACCAGCGGCTCGATTGCCCCAACGCCGAGCGCTTCGACCTGGAACATGCGCTGATGCTCAGCGACGACCCGATCCAGCGGATCCGGCTGACGGAACGACTGGGGCATCTGCCGCCGAATTCGATTGTGCATTGATCTGTGCGGGTAGCCGACATTCGCATTGACTGTCAGGCCGCCTTCGCGAGCAGGCTCGCTCCCACACTGGACTGTGTGCACCAACCAATGTGGGAGCCTGCTCGCGATGGCGTCAAATCAGTCACCACGAATGTCAGTTGGTGGGTGTATCCACCTGATTAGCCGGATGCGCTTTCTGGAACGCAACATGTGCAGCCGCCAGCGCCGCAACGCGACAGATCCGTGGATACGCCTGCAAGGACACGTTGAACCTCTCAGCCGCATACAACTGCGCAATCAGGTAGACATCCGCCAATCCTGGCGCGGGGCCGAAACAGTAGCCCTCGTCGCCAATCAACTGCTCCACCGTCGCCAGCCCCTGGCTGATCCAGTGCCCGATCCACTCCGTCACTTGCGCTTCATCGTGCCCCCACTGCCGCAGCTTGTTGAGCACGCTGACGTTGTGCAGCGGGTGGATGTCGCAACCGATCAGGGCGGCAACGCCGCGCTCATGGGCACGAATCGCCAGGTCCGGGTTGAGCAGCGGCACCTGTGGATAACGTTCCTCCAGGTATTCGATGATGGCCGGCGACTGCACCAGCAACGCGCCCTCATCGGTGCGCAGCGCCGGTACCCGCCCCTGTGGGTTGATCGCGAGGTAGGCCGGCTGGCGATGTTCGCCCCCTGGCGGTGCGATCAGGTTGACCGGCAGGGCCTGGTAATCCAGGCCCTTGAGCGCCAAGGCGATGCGCACCCGATAGGACGAGGTGGAGCGGTAGTAGGTATAGAGTTTCATGCCCTGTTCCTCAACGCGCCGGCAGGATCTTGCCCCGGCATTCGCCAAAGCCGATGGAGGCGACGCCCTCACGGCTGCAACGGGCCCGCAGGATGATTTCGTCGCCATCCTCGAGGAACTTGCGCACCTCACCGGAAGCCAGCTCGACCGGCCTCTTGCCGCCCTCGGTGATCTCCAGCAAGCTGCCGAACTGACCGTTTTCCGGACCCGACAAGGTGCCCGAGCCGAACAGGTCGCCGGCCTGCAACTGGCAGCCATTGACGCTGTGGTGCGCAACCATCTGCGCCACGGTCCAGTACATGTAGCGGGTGTTGCTCAGCGTCAGGCGATGGGCCGGCAGGTTCTGCTCACGCATGGTCTCGGTCAGCAGCAGCACTTCCAGCTCGATATCAAAGGCCCCGCCGTCCTGGTCACGCTTGTCCAGCAGATATGGCAGCGGCTGCGGATCGCCGTCCGGCCGTGCCGGTTGAGGGCGACGGAACGGTTCGAGGGCTTCGGCCGTCACGACCCACGGCGAAATACTGGTCAGGAAGCTCTTCGACAGGAAAGGCCCCAGCGGCTGGTATTCCCAGGCCTGGATGTCCCGGGCCGACCAATCGTTGAGCAGGCAGAAGCCGCCAATGTGTTCGGCGGCATCACCGATGGCGATGGGCTCCCCCAGCGCATTGCCTTTGCCGATCCAGATACCCAGCTCCAGTTCGTAGTCCAGCCGCGCGCATGGGCCGAAGGTCGGCTCGGCCTGGCCGGCGGGCAGGGTCTGGCCCTTGGGACGGCGCACATCGGTGCCGGACGGACGGATGGTCGAGGCGCGTCCGTGGTAGCCGATGGGAACGTATTTGTAGTTGGGCAACAGCGGGTTGTCGGGACGGAACAGCTTGCCGACATTCTGCGCGTGCTCGATGCCGACGTAGAAGTCGGTGTAGTCGTTGATTTTCGCCGGCAGGTGCATCTGGCAATCCGTCGCCAGGGGAAGCAGCTTCGCCCCTTGGGCCAGGATCTGCTCGCGTTGCGCACTGTCTTCGCCGAACAAGGCCAGCAGCCGCTCACGCAAGGCCACTCGAGCGTTGCGGCCCAGCTCGAAGAATGCGTTCAACTGGCCGCCGCTCATGGCTTCGACGGCTTCGCGCGCCGCGCCATCGAACAAACCCACCTGCACCGCGGCCTGCAAATCGAAAACATGATCGCCGATGGCAACGCCGCTACGGGGAGCACCACCGTCCACGCTGAAGATCCCCAGCGGCAGGTTTTGCAGCGGGAAATCGGCATGGCCGTTGGCGGAGGCAACCCAGCTACGGGTAGGGGAAACTTGAGTCATGGGTTATCTCCGGGTCGGGTCGAACGTGACGGGCAGCGAAGCCCAACAGGCATCGTAGTCGGTTTGCAGTTGCGGGCAGTCCAGGGCGAAACGACTCGGGCGCAGCACCTGGCTGGTTTCGAACATGAAGGCCATGGTGTTATCGATTTTCACCGGCGCCAGCTCGGCATTGACCGCCTTGGTGCAGGTTTCGCCGTCCGGACCATGGGCGCTCATGCAGCTGTGCAATGAGGCGCCGCCCGGCAGGAAACCCTCGGCCTTGGCGTCGTAGGCGCCCTGGATCAGGCCCATGAATTCGTTCATCAGGTTGCGGTGGAACCACGGTGGACGGAAGGTTTTTTCCGCCACCATCCAGCGCGGCGGGAAGATCACGAAGTCGAGGTTGGCCAGGCCATGGACGCTGGTGGGCGAGGTCAACACCGTGAAAATCGACGGGTCCGGATGATCGAAGCTGACCGTGCCGATGGTGTTGAACCGGCGCAGGTCGTATTTGTACGGCACGTTGTTGCCATGCCAGGCCACCACGTCGAACGGCGAGTGGTCCAGTTCGCATGCCCACAACTCACCGAGGAATTTCTGCACCAGCGTGGTCGACTGCGCGAGGTTCTCGTAATGCGCGACCGGCGTCAGGAAGTCCCGCGGGTTGGCCAGGCCGTTGCTGCCGATGGGGCCGAGATCCGGTAGGCGCAGCGGCGCGCCATGGTTCTCGGCCAGGTAACCGCGGGCCTGCGGATCGAGCAGCTCGACGCGAAATTTCAGGCCGCGAGGCAACACGGCGATTTCCAGCGGCGCCAGTTCCAGCATTCCCAGCTCGGTGACGATCCGCAGTCGCCCCGACTGCGGCACGAGCAGCCACTCGCCGTCGGCATTGAAGAACACCCGCTCCATGGAACGGTTGGCACGGTAGTGAAAGATACTGATGCCGGCGGGCTTGTCCTGGCCGGCATTGGCCGCCATGCGCACCAGCCCGTCGATGAAGTCAGTGGGTTCGACGGGGATGTCCAGCGGGTTCCAGCGCAGGCGATTGGGCGTGATCTCACCCAGTGCTCCGCCGGCCAGTTGGCGTTCCGATTTGACGAAGGCCGGATGATGGGCCGATGGCCGGATGCGATACATCCAGGTACGCCGCGCCTCGCTGCGAGCCATGGTGAACGCCGTGCCGGAAAACAGTTCGGCGTAGAGACCGTACGGGGCTTTCTGCGGGGAGTTCTGGCCGACAGGCAGCGCGCCGGGCAGCGCTTCGCTGGCAAACTCGTTGCCGAAGCCTGATTGGTACGCCAACTCGGACGCTGTGGAATCGAGGTTCATGGAGCCTCCTGAGCACCTGTTATTTTTATCGTAATTCAATTACGCATAACGTAATTTGCTCAGCAACGACCGTCAAGCTATAAAGACGCCCATTCGCTTCCGGATCCAGCGCCTCCATGGAAACCCCGCTCAACAACGGCAAACAGAAAGTCCGCTCGGCTGAGGTCGGCACCGACATTCTCAAAGCCCTGGCCGAACTCTCCCCCTCCACGTCGCTGTCGCGTCTGGCCGAACACGTGCAGATGCCGGCGAGCAAGGTTCATCGATACCTGCAAGCCTTGATTGCCAGCGGTTTCGCCGAACAGAACACCGCCACCAACCACTACGGCCTGGGGCGCGAAGCCTTGCGGGTGGGCCTGGCGGCGTTGAACGGTATGGATGTGCTGCAAGTGGGCGCCCTGCCCCTGGCGGAGCTGCGGGACGACTTGAACGAAACCTGCTTCCTGGCGGTGTGGGGCAATCACGGCGCGACCGTGGTGCGGATCGAACCCGCCGTGCGCGCCGTGACCGTGGTGACGCAACTGGGTTCGGTATTGCCGCTGCTCAGTTCGTCCACCGGATTGGTGTTCAGTGCTTACCTGCCGGAACGCGAGACCATCGGGCTACGGGAACAGGAAGTGGCGAGCACCCTCAACCACGCACTGGCTGACAGCCGCGCCTATGCCAGCCTGTGCGAGCAGATCCGCAGTCGCGGCCTGCACCATGTACATGGTTTGCTGATGCCGGGCGTGGACGCCTTGTCCGCGCCGGTCTTCAACGCCGTCGGCCAGGTGACGGCCGTCATGACCATCGTCGGCCCGACCTCGCTGTTCCATGCCGACGAGAACGGCCCGGCGGCCCAACGACTGCTGGCGGCGACCCGGGCCGTGAGTTGGCGTATGGGTTATGAGTCCGGCCCGGGATCAGCCATCTGACTAACCCATGACTCCCATGACCTTGGCCTTCGCCACCGCCTGGGTACGCCGCTGCACACCTAACTTGCTATGTATCCGTCGCGCATGGGTTTTTACCGTGTGCAACGATATGAACAACTGCTCGGCAATCTGCTGGTTTGAATGACCCTGGGCAATCAGCTCCAGGACTTCCAGCTCTCGCTGGCTGAGCAGGGCTTCTTCGGCGCCGGTCGCCGGTTGTCCGACGGGCTCTGCCGATTGTGCCCAGCCCAGCAGCTCCGGCTGGCGTAAGCGCAGCTCGCACAGGGCTTGCTGCGCCCGCCAGCAGGCGACTCGCTGGAGGCCCTCCTGCACGAGGGCGCGAGCCTGGGCATGATCGCCGGACAGCCAGACGACTTCGGCCAAGGCCAACTGCAACTCGGTTTCCAGCCCCTGCATTGCACAGCGCTGCGCCTGGGCAATCATCATCTTCAGCCGGGCTTGTGGATCTTGTGCCCGTTGCAGGTAGACCTCGGCCAGCACCAGCAGGTATTCAAGCCGCGGAATCAATTCCAGGGTAGCCGGTGGCGCATGGAGGGCCTGGGGGCCGCGAAAATGCCGCAAGACCCGGATCAGGGCTTCATGGGCCAACTCAGGGCGACCTTGTTGCAACCAGAACTGACAACTGGTCTGCAGCAGTACACCTCGATATACGGTGTCGGGAATGTGCCGTTGCTGCATGACCCGCTCGGCTTCACGCAGATGCACGAAGGCCTCGCCATAGTCGCCCTGGTTGGCAGCCAGGCTGGCCTTGCCGAGAAAGCCGTAGAGCACTTGTTTGTCCTGGCTGTGAAGGCTCGTTTCCAGGCCCGCTTGAAACTGCTCCGCTGCCCGCTCTTCAAGCCCCATGCGCAATGCCAGGCGCCCGCGTCGCAGGGCGATGCGCCCCAGCAACGGGGAAAAATCCTGGCCCGGCTTATCGAGCAGCATCTGCACCGCACTCAACAGATGGTCGGCCCGGTGAGGTGCGCCGCGTTGTTCCAGCACCTGGGCGTGGTCGAGTTCCAGCAACCCCTCGAACACCAGCGAGCCCTGTGCACGCGCCAGGCACAACGCCTGGCGGTTGATCCATTGCGCCGACGCCAACTCCCCCTTGAGCAACGCCTGTTGGGTCAGCCCCGACTGGCACAGCAACCGTGAGGCCCAGGCCTCGGGATCCAGACTGCTCTGGGCCTGGAGGAAATGCTCGCTCGCCTGGTCACCCGCCCCTGACAGGTGCCGCAACCAGCCGCTGAGGACCTGCCAGCGCGCAACCAACTGGCGCTGCTGGCAGGCCTGAGGCTGTGGTGCGAATCGCGCCAGTTGCTCGATACACGCCGATGCCTGATCGAAGCGCCCAGCGAACAACAGCGCGGCCGTGACCAACCCCACCGATTGCGGCGTACCGAGCGTCAGCGCTTCACCTTGTCGATCATGCAAATCCAGTAACAACACCACGTTACGACGTTGCAAGACATGTTCGAAGCTCAGGTGCTGCAAGAAACTGACGGCGGCCTCGAACTCTCCAGCCAGCATCGCTTGCTCGAACGCCATGGGCCAATCCTGCTCGGCCGCGAACCACTGGCAGGCCCGTCGATGCCAGGAGCGCCCTTGGGGCCAGGGTTCCTCGCGTACCAGCCGGGCCAGGGCCGGGAATATCTGCAACCAGTCCGAAGACTGTTCCCACGGTTCGATAAAGCATCCCAGCTCCCGCAGCAAGGGAAGGCATTCCGCACCCACGGTGTCGCCGAACAGATGTTCGCACAGCCGCGCGTTGAAGCGCGGCAGATGGGCCAGCACGCGCCAGGCCTGTGCCAGGTCCGGGGTCAACGCACTGAACAGCTCATGCTCGAGGTAATCCAGCAAGGTCCCTGGACGGCCCGGCGATGCGTGGCGGCGCGCCCACTCGCAACGCTCAAGCAAAGTGATGCGCGCCCCGGCGCACCAACCGCCGCTGCGCTGTATCACCTCACGAGCCGTGCGGATCGCCACGGGGCCGGGCAGATGACCAAGCAACGGCTGAATATCGTCAGGGGTGAACACCAGCGCCTTCGCGTCGAATTCGTGCAGCTCGTCGTCGAGCAGCAAACGCAGCCAGTTGCAGTGGGGACGGCGACGGCCATTGAGCCACAGGTGCAGTGCCGGGCTGCTGGCGTTCAGCAGGCGGTCGAGCAACTGGTCCAGCTCAGGATTCGGTACCCGGCAATAGTCATCCAGGAACAGCCAGGTAGGCATTTGCAAACGCGCCAGATGGGCCAACAGTGCGGCCTCGTCCATCACTGGCAACCCGAGGGTCTGCGCCAACTGCTCGCACATCTGCCTCGCGTCCAACGCCGCGCCCCCCAGCGGTAGCCAGTGCAACCGGCATCCGGCGGGAGCCTGTAGAAAACACTCGGCGAACAACGCGCTCTTGCCACTGCCCGCCGGCGCGCAGAGCAGCTTTATCCGAGCATCGGAGGTGAGCAAGGGCTCGCTCAGGGACCGGCGCGGCACATGTGTCGAGGACAGGCGAGGCAGCAATCCAGGACGGTCCGGACACGGAGTCATGGCGGTCATGTGCGAGGGCCCTTTTTATTCTTGTCTCACCACCCTAGCCCTGTGTCGCCCACCTTTGGAGAAGTATTCAGCACGCTGATCGCGGCTCATAAGAAAACGACCGGAGAGATACCCTTGTGGCGAGGGGATTTATCCCCGCTGGGGCGCGTAGCGGCCCCAAACCCTACGACTCGGTGTATCAGGCTGATTGAGTCGTCTGTGTTGGGGCTGCTGCGCAGCCCAGCGGGGATAAATCCCCTCGCCACAATTAGAAAGCCGCCAGCCTCACCGCACCCCACTCGAGCGCAACGCCGCCGGCGTGTAGTCGGCTGCCCTGGCCTCGAAACCGTACTCGTAGCTGTGCTTCTCTTCGTTCTTCATGCCCAGCGCAATGTAGCGGCCGGCGATGATGTCGTAGAGCGTCTCGAGGGTGTAGGCGGGGTTCTGGTGATCGTAGTAGAACTGCGCATGCCCTTCGGCCACGCGCCACAGCTGACCACGGCCATCGTAGTGATCCACCAGCGCCGCCTGCCAGCTGTCCTCGTCGAAGTACATGTGGCGCTTGGCATAGATGTGCCGTTCGTTAGGCTTGACCGTACCGATCACTTCCCAGACCCGGTGCAGCTCATAGCGGGTCAGGTCCTGGTTGATGTGGCCGGCCTTGATCACATCGTCGTACTTGAGGGTGGGTGAGTCGAGCTTGTAGCTGTTGTACGGAATGTACATTTCCTTTTTGCCGACCAGCTTCCAGTCGTAGCGATCCGGCGCACCGGAGAACAGGTCGAAGTTGTCGGAAGTGCGCAGTCCGTCGGCGGCGGTGCCCGGACCGTCATAAGCGACCTGCGGGGCGCGACGCACACGGCGCTGACCGGCGTTGTAGATCCAGGCCAGACGCGGTTCCTTCACCTGGTCGAGGGTTTCATGCACCAGCAGCACGTTGCCGGCCAGGCGTGCCGGGGCGGTGACTTCCTGTTTGAAATAGGTCAGCACGTTGCTGGCTTTTTCCGGATCGGCGTCCTTGATCAGGGCCGGCACAGCGGCCTCTTCTTCGAAGCGGATCGGCGTGAAGCTGCCGTTGGTCTGCGGCGTGGCCTGGGTGATGATGCGTCGCAGGTTGCCACCGTGATAACGGGTAATGTGGTTCCAGATGACCTCGACGCCGTTCTTGGGAATCGGAAACGCGTAGTAGCGGTTGCCGGTGAAATTGGCCAGGCCGTTACCATCGTTGATCGCGGTGACATTGAGCGCGCTGCGCTTGGCCGACTCGTAGATTTCCGGCGGCAGCCCTACACTGCGATGGGTCGGATAGACCGGGATCCGGTAGGTCTCCGGGTAACGCTTGAACATCGCCACCTGGCCTTCGGACAGCTTGTCCTTGTACTTGTCCACGGTCGCGGCGGTGATGATGAACAGCGGTTTTTCATTGGCGAACGGATCCGCCAGGAAACCTTTGCTGTCCACGGCGCCGGCGTTTTTCGGGATACCACCGGTCCAGGCCGGGATCGAGCCATCGGCATTACCGGCTTTCTCCGCGCCCAGCGGCGTCAGGCTGGTGCCCAGTTTGTTCGCCTCTTCCGGCGAAACCGCCGCCATCACGTTTGCGGCCAACAGGCTCAAGGCCAGGGCACCGCATTGCAGGATCATCTTGCGCATAGGGTTTTCCTTGTCAGCCAGATCAGAAGTTCACGCCGAAGCTCAACGCGAGGAAGTCGCGATCCTTGAGGACGTTGTAGTCGCCGCCGAAAAAGTCGGTGTAGCTCAGGCTGGCGGTGTAGGTGTTGCGGTAGTCGGCATCGACGCCGAGGCTGACAGCCTTCGCGCCTTCGTTGAACAGGCCGTTGGGACCGTAGCCGGCCACGTCATGGGACCAGGACACGTTGGGCTTGAAGTTGATGCCGGCGATGACGTTGGAGTAGTCGAGAATCGCCCGGGCGCGATAGCCCCATGAGGTGGAGGTGACGAAGCCGTCGGTGTCACCGTTGAACCCGTATTGACCGTAGACCGAATCGCGGCCGTAACGCAGCTTGTCCTTGGACTCCAGCCCGCCGACGTGCACCACCGCGGCTTCGCCCACCAGGGTCAGGCGATCTGCGCCCAATACCTGATCGACGAAGTGCGTCAGGGTGCTCTGGATCTGGGTGATTTCCTTGCGGCGGTAGCCGGTGTTGTCGGCGCCCGGCGAGGTGGCGATGGGTGATGCAGCACCACCGGTGATTGGATTGAGCAAGGCCAGGGTCAGGTCGTTGGTGTTGAGCTGTACGGGAGCGTTGGGGCGGTAGCTGATTTCGCCGGTCCATGCGGTGCCGGTGGGCAACGTGGTGGAAAAGCTGGCGCCGTACAGGCGGATATCCTCGGGGTATTCGAGGTAGTACTGACCTCGGCCGAGCATGACGCTTGACGCCAGAGCGGCGCCTGCGCCTTGGGCAAGGCCTTCGGCAATCGGGATCATGCCACCCGGATTCGTATTCCCCACCACCGCGAGCGTAGATGCTCCAGCCGTCGTGGTGCCGACAGTAGGCGTGCGGCTGTGATAATTCATGAAGTACAAGCCGTACTCGGTGTCGTCGCCAAGCCAGCGCAACGCCGTGCCCCATTGGCCGGAGTCACGGGCATCACGATCACCCCCACGAGGAATTACCACGCCCTCACTGGACACCTCAATACCCTGGCCGAACGCCTGAGTCAGCGGTACGAACGGCGCAATGGCCGGGTTCGCCACGGTGTAGCCGCTGGTGCAACCATCCGCCACCACGTCATTGCCAAAGAACGTGCCGCAGTTATCGACCACCGTCTGATCCCACTCCAACTGGTAGAACCCTTCGATGGTGAGCTTGTCGGTCAGGCCCTGGGAGGCGAACAGCATGTTCACCGGAATCAGGCCTTCCTTGATCTCGGCACCCGGGCGACGGAATGCGGACACGTCCACCGGGTTGATGCTGTTGATGGAGTTGCCGATGAAGGTACTTTCACCCCAACTGACCACCTGCTTGCCGGCACGCACCGTGCCCGGCAGATCGGCGATGGAATAGTTGTGATAGACGAAGGCATCGAGAATTTCCGCCCCTGACGACTTGGCGCCTTCCTTGCGATTGCTGTCGCTGATGTCCTTGAACGGACGGCTTTCGTCCTTCAACTCGAAGTCATACCAGTACTTGCCGCGCACGAACACGCCGGTGTCGCCGTACTTGAGTTCGAGATCGTGCAGGCCCTTGAAGATCTTCGAAAAGGTCTCGCCCTTCTTGAAGTTCAGTCGTCCATCATCACCCGTGGAAGACTGGCCCCTACCGCCGTTGACCGTGCCGATAAAGTCCTTGTCGGGGTCGCTCATGCCCCAGCTCGCGCCCACGGACAGCGAGGAGTCGAACTGACCCTCGATCTCGCCAATGTTGAATGAAACCGCCTGCGCCTGGGCACAGCAACCCAAGGCCACCGCGACGGCCAACGCCTGCGGCTTGAAGATGGCGCGCATTGTTATTGTTGTCATGCGTCTTCCCCGGTGAGTGACAGAGACTTCACCCTACTGCCGCCCGTCATGGGCGATAAGCGCACCAAGGAGGTATTCATGTTGTCGCTCGAAAGGATTACAGCCCGCACACAACGGGGCCTGGCACACGCCATGGACGGGCTGGATAGCGGCCCATCAGTGCAATGCATGTTCGGAGTGTCGTTTCGACTGTTGCGCGCCCAGTAACAGTGCATGTCCGGATCCGGTCTGTTTCCCGCCGCGCACGATCCCTATGCTGGCCGGGCTTTCAGAACTGCGGGCCTGCAAGCACAAGCCGCCACGGCGCCCCTCGCGCCTGGCGCACCGTCATTCGGATGGGCTGTGCATCAACCCATCGCCTCCCGTGTTTACCGACGTTGATTTGTAGCTCCTTTGCAACGTCATCTTCAGGCCGCTGCTTTTTGCAGCGGCCTTTTTTATGTGGGTTTATTTCCCAGGTGAAACTTCTCGATTCCTACAACACCTTCGGAATCTCTCACCTGCCCACCCTCTGCGAACAAACTTATAGTACTTCTTATCGTTCAGAACGGCACTGATATATATGACCACGGACAGGCTCACCACTCAAACACTGACAAGCACTACTTCAGCATCCGCATTCGAAAGGAACTCGACATGCCACAAGAAAAGAACATCCTCGTAAATAGAGGAATACCTCTCAGGCGCTCACCCTCTTTTAACTCAGGACCTGGCGGATCAATTCCGAATGGTTCTGGGTTTGGAGGAATGTCAGGCTCCGCCTACTCCGACCTCGGCCCCGACACAATCGATTACGCCAACGAATGGCTGATTGAAAGCAACACCGATACCGAGAAGGTTTACAGGGAAAACATTAAAAACCTCAAACCTATAACCGATGCCGAACTTTCACAAACTAGAGAGACTGCTCGTAAGATGTTCCCCCTTGGGGTTGATGCTAACGACATTGAAGCAAGAACACTCAACCTACAGTTGTCAAAAGCAAGGGCGGACCACCAAGAACAAGTAACGATAGCCAATCGTTATTACGGGCATGACCCATTGACCCACAAAGGTCGCGACCCCTATTACAAGGGATTCGATGCCCCGGATCGCATCACACAAGGTGAGTATTACAAAGCAGTAAGAAGATGGAATATTTCTTACGCTGCAGCTTACGAAGCAAAGTTTCTGGCTGAACAGATAAAGCTATTGGAAACGCGCTTAGTCATACAAAACAAAGCCGTCGCCGAAGCCAGCGCAAGAACAGCGGCAGCAGCCCAGGCGAAAGCACTGGCCGAAGCCAAACGGGTTGCCGAAGAGCGAGCAAGGCTTGCGGCGGAGGCACAACGAAAGGCTGCGGCTGAAAAAGCAGCTCAGGCGAAAGCCCAAGCTGACGCAAGACGGATGACTGAAGAACTAGCGCGTAAAGCAGCCGAAGCCGAGGCCAAACGGGTTGCCGAAGAACAGGCGCGGCTGGCGGCAGAAGTACAACGCAAGGCCGCAACTGAGGCAGCCGCCCAGGCAAAAGCCCAGGCTGACAGACAGCGCGCAGCGGCAATAAAAGCTCGCAAGGCCGCCAAAGCCGAAGCCAAACGCAATGCCAAACGAAGACGGCTTGCAGCGCGAGCGGCCCAGCGTCAGGCAGAAATTCCGGGAGCACGTAAACCAGTCTTGGCTGCCACCACACGTCCCGTATTGGCCCCCGCTGCCGTAGTTGGTCCCGCATTGAGCATTATCGGAGGAAGCTTCGCCGCCGATCAGGTGATCGCCTTGGCAATCACTCATGCGCTACGCGCCGCAGCCACGACAGTCATCGAAACCCTTGTTGCCGTTGCTGGTCCCGCTGCCGCAGGGATCACGGCCCTGGTTTATACATCGGAGTTAGGTAACGGCGATCTCTACGTACTGAGCGTTCCTCTGTCGGAACTCGCACCGGACAACACCGATGACTTGCATGCCATCGCTGCATCGGGAGGCGAAATCCATCTTCCGGTTGCCTTGGGTTCCAGGAAAGTCGTCAACAGCACGGAATTCATCGTGGCTGCCACCCCGGCAGACTCAACGCTCGCCAAGGTACCGGTCAGGCTGGCGACCTTTGACCCACAGGAAAATATCTACAAGTCCCATAGTCAGGAAGCTGAATCCATTGGCATTACCTGGTCACCCATCGTGACGCCGGACAATGCCTCTACCTCCTTGCCTGCGAGCGCTCCTGACGTTATTCATTACAGCGGCGCCATCCTGGAAGTCAAAGCAGGGCGACTCGATACACATCCAGAGCTGGATCGTTATAGCTTTGGTGGGTTCGTCACGGTATTTCCGGTCGAGTCAGGTATTGCGCCGCTCTATACCGTGTTCAGCACTCCCTATGAGGGGGCGACGACAAAAGGAGAGCACAGTGGGCGGGACTTCAATCCCGACATGGCCGGCGGGCCTGTTATTGATCTGGATTGGAGAACGGCGACCGTTACCCAAGAGGGGATAGACGCCGTGAAACTGCATATCGCGAGGCTGAATCCATCAGACGCGAATGGTGTCATGATCGAACGATTAGAAAACATTCTAAATGGCGATATTGACATTACCGATATAGATCGACGGTACTACACTCATGAAACCAGAGAGCTTGAAAGATTTCGAGCTCTTGGGTTGGGTGATGATTTTGTGCCTGCGGAGAACTCACCCTATTGGAACAATGCCCATACTGCAACACTCGAAGATTATAAAGTTCAAGACCGCGAATCATTACTTTACACCGCAGATGCATTAACCAAAGCAGCCTTACAGGACGAGAAAGAGTACCAACAGTTGCTGAAGGAGATGTCGCAATGAACACTATTGAGCAAATATTCAAAAACGAGGCATTAGAAGAAATCGTCACAGTGTTTGCACTATTGAAGGCGCACCCACATTTGGAGATGATGATCAGACGTCATAATATTGAGCTTATACAGCACGGTGAGCTTGCAAAAACTTACACCAAGCTTTTCGAAGCGGGGATTTTGGCAAGCGGCAAAAAAGGCCTTTGCATTAAGGGCCCTAACTGGAAAGCACCAAAATTCTTCCTTGAAAAAAGATACACCTAACCATTAGCCGCTGCCTGTGCAGCGGCTTTCTCCTTTCAGGTTATAGAACCTCACAAACCAAACGCCAATTCCTACAAAGAACCAAGACCCTCACTACAGTCCAATTTAAAGTTCATTGCTAGCCTGAACTCAATCGAAGCCACTGCTTCGATCCCGTCAGTTATCAGTGAGCAATTTTATGTACCCAATAAACACTACTAGTTACCGCTCCAAAAAAGGCCACAACAACCGCGTTCGTTTTCTGGTATTTCATTACACCGCCGCCAACTTCTCATCTTCCGTCAACGCACTGACCGGCGCCTCAGTCAGCGCTCACTATCTGGTTCCGGACTTTTCCGACCCGAGCTATTTGAGCGCAGGTTTCAACGAACCGCAGATTTTCAATCTGGTGGACGAAAACAAGCGTGCCTGGCATGCGGGGGTAAGCAGTTGGGGCAATCGCAACAATTTGAATGACACGTCCATTGGAATCGAAATCGTCAACCTGGCCACTGATCACCAGGGAACATTCACCTTCCCGCCCTACCAGCCGCAACAAATCGAAGCAGTGGAACAATTGGCCCTCGATATACTCCGGCGTTATCCCGATATCAGCCCGGTCAACGTGGTGGCGCATTCGGACATCGCCGCCGGGCGCAAGAGTGATCCGGGGCCGATGTTTCCCTGGCATGCTTTATATTTGAAAGGCATCGGCGCGTGGTTCGACGACAATACACAGCAGGCCTTCATGCAGGCCTACCGATGCGCAGGTGTGCCTACACGGGAACATCTGCTGGGGCTGTTCAGGAAATATGGGTATGACACTACCGCGGCCACGACGGGTACGGGCTTTCAGCGCCTGGTACGCGCCTTTCAGTTGCACTTTCGTCCGGCGAAACATGACGGGGTAATGGACATCGAGACAGCGGCGAACCTGTCGGCCCTGGTGAAGAAATATTTTGCCTGAGCACGGTTATCGTCGGCCACGACAACCGGCCCAGGCAACAAGGGTTAAACGGCGTAACGTTGCATGTTCGCCATCATTTCCTTCAAGGCTTCCAGGTTGTCATTCGGATGCACCGCGTTGTCGAAATCGCAGATCTGTTGCCAATGTGCGGCAACGTCTTCGGGCGAGAAGCCCTTGCTCGGATCGAACCCGACGCCGAGGCTGCGCTCCCAGCGCACCTTGCCCATCCAGCCGCCGCCTACTTCGAACAACCCGGACGTTTCCTGGCAGGCTTCGCTGGCCAGGTACACCACCAGCGGGCTGACGAACTCGGGCTTGAGCTGTTCGAATACCTGCGGCGGCATCAAGCCTTCGGTCATGCGCGTGCCGCCGGTGGGGGCGATGGCGTTGACCAGGATGTTGTTCTTGCGGCCTTCGATGGCCAAGGTACGAGTCAGGCCGTAAAGGCCGAGCTTGGCCATGCCGTAGTTGGATTGGCCGAAGTTGCCGTAGATGCCGGACGTGGACGCAGTGAAGATCACCCGCCCATAATTTTGTTCACGCAGGTGCGGCCAGGCGGCACGGGTGACTTTGTAGGCGCCCTCGACGTGGACGCGGTAGACCAGGTCCCAATCGGCGTCGTCCATTTTGTGAAAGGTCTTGTCCCGCAGGATGCCGGCGTTGTTGACCACCACGTCGACCCGGCCAAACGCGTCGAGGGCGTTTTGCACGAGCTTGTCGCCATCGGTGACGGAATCGTGGTTCGCCTCGGCAATGCCGCCGGCTGCACGGATTTCAGCGACTACCCGATCCGCCGCCGAGGCATTGGCCCCTTCCCCCTGGGCCGAGCCGCCGAGGTCATTGACCAGCACCTTCGCGCCTTGCCTGGCGAAAAGCAGCGCATGGGCCCGCCCCAGCCCACCGCCGGCTCCCGTGACGATCACTACTTTATCTTCGAAGCGCACAGACTCACTCATGGGCAGAACTCCAGCAGGCCGAGGATTATAAAACCTGAGTGTCAGGCACGGGGCGGATGGTCACAATCAACACGGTTGAGAGTGAATGGTAGGCGATAAGGTGGAGGGATGATGCGAATAGGGTGGAAACGAGCCCTCTCGCGGAGGCGGCGGCACATTCAACATTGATGCAAGCTGACCCACCGCTATCGCGAGCAGGCTCGCTCCCACCGTTGATCCGGGGTGATGCAAATGTTGCGTTCACCTTGAACCCCAGTGGGAGCGAGCCTGCTCGCGATGACGGTGGATCAGTCGATGAAGATGCCGGATGGAAAATCGCCTTCGCGAGCAAGCCCGCTCCCACCGTTGATCCGGGGTGATGCAGATGCTGCGTTCACCTTGCCCCCCTATTGAGGACCGACGATCACAGGCATTTCACCCAGGCCTTGAGCTGCACCGGCGCCGCGATGTTTTCACGGAATTCCAGATAATGCTTGAGCACCTGCACCGGGGCTTCGGTCTGTGGGTAGTGACCAATGTCGGGCAGCAGCACCGTATCCGCATTCGGGATCAGGACCTCGTAACGCGCCACCATGTGCGCACCGGAAATCGGATCGAACGCGCCGTCGATCACCCGCAGCGGGACCTCACCGCGCTGCATCGCTTGCACCCAGCGGTCACGCTGTATGCGGCGCTCGGGGATGTAGCGGATGAGTTTGTGCATGATCCGTGGCCCGCCGTGGGTTTGCACCAGGCTCCAGTAGTCATCCAGTTCGCTTTCACTGGGTCCGCGCCAGGGACCAAAGATCTGCCGAAAATTCCTGGCCAGGTGCTCGCGTGAAAAAGCGCGGCCTATCAGCCAGCCCAGGGGGCTGAGCAACAATTTTTGCGCCAGCACCGGACGGTGGGTTTCAGGAAACAGGCCGCCATTGAGAAACGCACAACTGGCGACTTCAATACGTGCCTCGCAATGCCGGGCGATCAGTTCCTGGGCCACGCTGTCGCCATAATCATGGGCCAGGATGTGTACCGCTTGCCGCTCATCCAGATGCGCCAGCAATGCCTGCTGCAGATCCGCCTGCTCCAGCAGGCTGTAAACATGATCCGTCGGCTTGGCGGAGTCGCCGAAACCGAGCATGTCGCAGGCGATCACGCGGTAACGCTGTGCCAGCGGTTGCCACAGGTAATGCCAGTCCCAACTGGCAGTGGGGAAACCGTGGATCAACAACAGCGGCTCGCCATGCCCCGCCACCCAATACCGGATGGCGTGGCCTCGGAACAGGAATGTCTGTCCGTGCTGGCGCCAGACGCGCAGCGGAATCTGGACCATTGGCATCAGCTTTCGTAACCCGGGTTCTGTTGATCGAGCTTACGCAGCAATGCTGGCCAGGCCAGCGCACCGCCCATGCCCTGAGCGCTTTTGGTGACTCCGGCAATCATCGCCCGGGCACCGGCCAGTATGTTCGGCTCAATGGCTATCAGTTCGGCCCCACCGCTCTGCGCCATGACCTGTATGTCGCAGGCCCGCTGGAAGGTGAACATCATCAGGAAGGTATCGGCGATGGTGCCGCCGCATGTCAGCAATCCATGGTTATGCAGCATCAGGAAGCTGCTCTCCCCCAGGTCCGCCTGCAAGCGGGCCTTCTCTTCATGATTCAGGGCGACGCCTTCATAGGCGTGATAAGCGAGGCTCGACAGCACGAACAACGACTGCTGGCTGATCGGCAATACGCCCTGTTTCTGCGCCGATACCGCCACGCCGGCTGCGGTGTGGGTGTGCAACACGCAGGCGACATCGTCTCGTACTTCATGCACCGCACTGTGGATGGTGTAGCCGGCCGGATTGATCTCGTAGGGGCTGTCCATCAGCTTGTGGCCGGCCTGATCGACCTTGACCAGGCTCGAGGCGGTGATTTCATGAAACATCAACCCGAATGGGTTGATCAGGAAGTCCTCGGTGCCGGGAACCTTCGCAGAAATATGGGTGAAAATCAGGTCATCCCAGCCATGCAGCGCGACCAACCGGTAACAGGCCGCAAGATCGATACGGGTTTGCCATTCGGCGGCACTGACCTGATTCTTGATGCTGAGTGTCGATTGGATGGGCGCTACGCTCACGGCTCTGACCTCGGGCTTATAGTTATAGGTATATGCACAAGAGAATCAGTCTAGTCAGCTCTTAGTGGGACAGTAGTTGCCTTGGCAGCCAGCTTAATGGCCGAGCGGGTCATCCAGCGCGGGACCCGCCGTACCATCAACCACGCAACGCGTCGATCAACTCGCCTAGCCAGGGTTCGGCATCGGTTTCCGGGGTGACGCTTTCGCTGGCATCCAGGCGCAACATGGGCAACACCTCGCGCACGCCCAGCTCGGCAAACAACTCGCGCATCTGCTCGCCACCGCCGCAGAAGGTATCGCCATAACTGGCATCCCCCAGGCCGATCACCGCACCGGGCAGGCCGCGAAAGGACGCCGGCAGTTGATCGCGGATGGTCGAATACAGCGGCATCAGGTTGTCCGGCAGTTCCCCCATGCCTGTGGTGGATGTCACGGTCAACAAGGCCTGCGGGCCGAATGCCTGGATATCGGCCAGGGTTGCTCGCGGATTGTGCAAGGTTTCAAAGCCCGCATCACCGAGCAGCTTGGCGGCGTGCCGGGCGACTTCTTCAGCGGTGCCGTACACCGAGCCGGAAAGGATGGCGACTTTCATCGATCTGGTCCTGAATCTGAATAAAAGAGTGCGTGATAGTAACAGGCTGGCCGCAAGGCTACGCCTGACTCTCAATCAGCACTAATGGCCAGTGGACAGCTCGTCAGGTTCTTCTAAAATGCTGTATTTAATGGGGTTTCAAAAGGACGTGATCCGTGATCAACGCGCAACTGATGCAACTGGTGATAAATGCCTCCAATGACGGAATCGTCATCGCTGAAAAGGAAGGCGACGAAGACAATATCCTGATCTACGTGAACCCCGCATTCGAGCGGCTGACCGGTTATAACCGCGACGAAATCCTTTACCAGGATTGCCGCTTCCTGCAATCGGGCGATCGCGACCAGCCTTCCCTGGAGCAGATTCGCAAGACGCTGAAGCAGGGCGGTGCCTGCCGGGAAGTGCTTCGCAACTACCGCAAGGACGGCACACCGTTCTGGAATGAGCTGTCACTGTCCACGGTAAAAAACCAGGCGGATGGCCATACCTATTTCGTGGGCGTGCAGAAGGATGTGACCGCCCAGGTCAAGGCGCAACAGCGCGTCATCCAGCTGGAAAAGGAATTGGCCGAAGCCCGTGCCACGATTGCCCGCCTCGATGCGACGAACGGCGCAAACAAACCAGCGAATTAGTGGTCAGTCACTACAATCACCAGTGAAAACGCACAATCATTTCGAGCACACCATGCAGCGTGACGCCCTCCTGACCCAGGATGAGCTGGACTTCATCCGGACCATGCAACACATCCCGCAACTGAATGAGCGGGACGTGACCTCCAGCCTGCTGGTCAATGGTGGCTCGCAGATCCGTGATCTGCTGACGCGCCTGGCGGCAAATGAGCAGGTTACGCTGCAAGCCAACTTCGAAAACCAGCAGATGACCTTCCCGCTGCACCTTGTGGAAGATGAATTCCATGCGATGCACCTGCGCCTGGGTGTGCCGAGTATCTACGAGGACGGCCCCAAGGTACGCCCATGGCGCCTGAGCCTCGAAGAGCCGGTGGCACTGGAAAATGCCAAGGGCCAGCCAGGGCCTTTATGGGTCCATGAAGTGTCTTGCAAGGGTGTGCTGCTGGAAAACCGCAACCGTACCAAACCACCGAAGCAATTTATCCTGTGGTTCAGCCCGTCAGGCTACGAGAGGATTTCGTTGCGCGGCACCTTCGAACGGGAAACCGACCAAGGCTTGTATGCCTACCATTTGAACCAGAACGACCAGGACGAGACCGAGCGCTTGCGTCAGTACATCCTCCAGCAGCATCGCCTGTCCCACCCGGCCATGCATCTCTAGTGGCCTGTACGGTTAATTTGAGTGCACGAATTGGCCACATAGGCCACTACTAGTCATCAGCCTAGGTGTCCAGGTTACCTGCCAGCATCTGACGCAAGCGCTGACGCATCACTGTTCCGTCATTTCCCAGGCAGCCGATCGACGATCCCGCCAGGCTTTCCTGCATCAGGTCGGACACATCACCGGCCAGCATCAACGGGCAATCCAGGCTCATCGCCAATCTGTTCAGGCGCTTGGGCAACTCGGCGACCGGCGCATGGTTGGACACCAGCACCAATGCCAGAGGTTGAGTCTTCTGGCACACCAGGGTCAGCTCGTCGAATGGCTGGCCGACGGTCATCAACCTGATACCCACTTCCGCCTTCGATACATACAGCGCCGTCACCAGCAATTCCAACTCACGGCACTGGCCGGCAATGGCGCTGACCAGGACACGCCGCGACCGGTCCTCGCGTTTGAGCAAGAGTCGTTGTGAGACACGCGAGCGCAGGAATCCGTCGAAAAACAGCCATTCGCTGGTCTGTCCGAATTCCTGTTGACGTTGCAGCAGTTGGCGCCAGAGCGGCATCAGGATGCGCTGAAACACGATCGGCACCGCATAGCTGGAAAAAATCTGCCCATAGACGCGATCCAGCTCTACATCGTCAAAGTTGGCGACCGCGACCGCGACCTGGCGCTGCCATTGCGCATAATCGACTCTCACCAGATCCGATGAAATGAACATGGAAACCGGTTTCAATGACTCGGTCTTGCTCAGGATCTTGCTGATTTTACTGACAGCGACACCGCGTTCGATCCAGGCAAGGATGCTGCGGACCTTTTCGATATCGCCCAGGGAATACAGGCGATGACCGCTTTCGGTACGGGTAGGCTGGATCAGCCCGTAGCGACGCTCCCATGCGCGCAGGGTCACGGGATTCACCCCGGTAAGTCGCGAAACTTCGCGGATGGGAAACAGGTCTTCGCGTTCCAGGCCCCTTGATGCCTGGAAAACGAACTTATCGTCGGTGATCACGTTCATATTTTTTCAGACAGGTCAGACTGGCAAATTGGATCCCAGTTTACTCCCTCTTAGTCGTCTGATGACAAGAGCAAACTGATCCGATGTGCGAATTTGTTGTTTTTTGTAACAAGAAATATTCACAGACATGCCTGTCAGAGGGGCAACGGCCCAGCCCATTGGTTCAACCACTACAAATAGGTACATCCCCACGGTCACTGATATAGTTTCGCCTCTGCCGTGAACCGAGCCACTCCATGCCCAGTATCGACGCTCCTATCCTGCTCACCGGCGCAGCCCAGCGTGTCGGCCTGCATTGTGCCCGGCGATTGCTGGAAGAGGGTCATCCGGTGATCGTCACTTATCGCACCGAGCGTCCAGGTGTACAGACGCTCCGGGATCTGGGGGCGACCGCGCTGTTTGCCGATTTTTCCAACGAAGCCGGGATCCTGGCCTTTATCGAACAGCTCAAGCAGCACACCGACCGGTTGCGGGCCATCGTGCACAACGCCTCGGCGTGGCTGGTCGAAACACCGGGCGATGAATCGGCGGCCTTCAATGCCATGTTCGGCGTGCACATGCTGGCACCGTATCTGATCAACCTGCATTGCGCCGAACTGCTGCAGCGCTCAGCCCCTGCGGATATCGTGCATATCAGCGACGATGTAACCCGCAAGGGCAGCAGCAAGCACATCGCCTATTGCGCCACCAAGGCCGGACTGGACAGCCTGACCCTGTCGTTCGCGGCGAAGTTCGCACCGACCATCAAGGTCAACGGCATCGCGCCGGCCCTGCTACTGTTCAAAGCCGAAGACGACGCGACTTATCGCGCCAAGACCCTGGCCAAGTCGGCGTTAGGCATCGAACCCGGTAGCGAAGTCATCTACCAGAGCCTGCGGTATCTGCTGGACAACCCCTATGTCACCGGCACGACCCTGACCGTCAACGGCGGACGGCACGTCAAATAGCCTTGTTTCGAGGATCCACCATGGCGCTATCCCTGCCTCAGAATTACCGCGAGATCCTCATCGGCCTGGGTGAGGATCCGGAGCGCGAAGGTCTGCTGGACACCCCGGCCCGCGCTGCCAAGGCCATGCAGTACCTTTGCCACGGCTATGAGCAGAGCGTCGAGCAGATCGTCAACGGCGCCCTGTTCGACTCGGACAGCGACGAGATGGTGATCGTCGCCGACATCGAGCTCTACTCCCTGTGCGAACATCACTTGCTGCCCTTCATCGGCAAGGCCCATGTGGCTTATATTCCTACCGGCAAGGTCCTGGGACTGTCGAAGATCGCCCGGCTGGTGGACATGTTCGCCCGCCGCCTGCAGATCCAGGAAAGCCTCACCCGGCAGGTCGCCGAAGCGGTGCAACAGGTCACCCAGGCCGCCGGTGTCGCGGTGGTCATCGAGGCCCAGCACATGTGCATGATGATGCGCGGTGTCGAAAAACAGAACTCGACCATGAACACCTCGGTGATGCTCGGCGCTTTTCGCGAATCCAGCACCACCCGCCAGGAGTTCCTGCAATTGATTCGACGGAGCAAGTAAATGCCACAACTTCAGCCAGCCATGGCGCGTATCCGGGTCAAGGACCTGCGCCTGCGCACTTTCATCGGGATCAACGAGGATGAAATCCTCAACAAGCAGGATGTCCTGATCAACCTGACCATCCTCTACCCGGCACAGGAAGCGGTACGTGACAACGACATCGATCACGCGCTGAACTACCGCACCATCACCAAGGCGATCATCGCTCACGTGGAAGGCAATCGCTTCGCTCTGCTCGAACGCTTGACCCAGGAGTTGCTGGACCTGGTCATGACCAACGAGTCGGTGCAGTACGCCGAAGTCGAAGTCGACAAACCCCACGCCTTGCGGTTTGCCGAGTCGGTGTCGATTACTTTGGCGGCAAGCCGGGCGACTTCGTAGCCGCTACAAGCCTCACGCTGTAAGCTTCAAGCCTGACCCGCAATCCAACTTGCAGCTTGAAGCTCGCCCCTTGAAGCTGCTCGCAGAGACCACCATGAACGACCAACAACGCCTAGAACTCGAAGCCGCCGCTTTCCGGCGGCTGGTTGCCCACCTGGACAGCCGCAAGGATGTGCAGAACATCGACCTGATGAACCTCGCCGGCTTCTGCCGCAACTGCCTGTCCAAGTGGTACAAGGCGGCTGCCGATGAACGCCAGATCGACGTCAGCCTCGATGACGCCCGTGAAACGGTCTACGGCATGCCGTACGCCGAATGGAAAGCCCAATACCAGCAAGAAGCCAGCGCCGAACAACAAGCGGCGTTCGCCAAAGGAAAACCCGATGCCTGATCTGAACACCCTGCGCGACCGCCTCCAGAGCGGCGAACACGCTTTCGCCGATACCCTGGCCTTCATTGCCGATGGCTACGACTATCAGCCCCAGCCTTTCACCAACGGCAACGTGGAAAACGCTGCCGGGCAAAACGAAGGCTCCTGTAAGACCCTCGGCCTGGCGTTGCTCGAAGGCTTGAGCGACGAAGAAGCGCTGCTGGCGTTCGGCGAGCATTACCGCTCGGTGCTGAATACCCCCGACGGCAACGACCACGGCAATATCCGCGCTTTGATGGCTCATGGGCTGGCGGGTGTGAAGTTCGCGGTGCAGCCACTCAAACGCCGCTGATTCAAATTTCTTCGCACACAGCTTTTGTGGCGAGGGGATTTATCCCCGCTGGACTGCGAAGCAGGCCCAGAACTGCCGACTCAGGTGTGTCAGATTGATTGCGGTTGGCGCCAGGGGCTGCTTCGCAGCCCAACGGGGATAAATCCCCTCGCCACAGGTGCTTCGTTTCCCTTGGCATTGGTGCACATCCCGACTTTTAAGATTGACCCGGCAACTTTATTTCGTTTGCCGCACCCCTTCGCTCGCAGCTTGAATAGCGCACGCCTTCTTCCCTTGCGAGCCGTCCTTCATGAGCGAAACCATCAGCCAGTCGATTTCCATCGTGCACCCCGTCAGCCTCAGCCATGGCAGGAACGCCGAGGTCTGGGACACCGAGGGCAAGCGCTACATCGATTTCGTCGGCGGCATCGGCGTGTTGAACCTCGGCCACTGCCATCCGCGTGTCGTCGAGGCCATTCGCGAACAGGCCACCCGGCTGACCCATTACGCCTTCAACGCAGCCCCCCATGCACCTTACATCGAATTGATGGAGCGTCTGACAGCGTTTGTCCCGGTGGACTACCCCATCAGCGGCATGCTCACCAACAGCGGCGCGGAGGCGGCGGAAAACGCCTTGAAGATCGTGCGCGGGGCCACGGGCCGCACCGCCGTCATCGCCTTCGACGGCGGCTTCCACGGCCGAACCCTGGCCACGCTCAATCTCAACGGCAAGGTCGCCCCCTACAAACAGAAAATCGGCGTGCTGCCCGGGCCGGTCTATCACCTGCCCTACCCCAGCCAGGACAACGGCGTCACCTGCGCCGAAGCGCTCAAGGCCATGGAGCGGCTGTTCAGCGTCGAGATCGACGTGAACGACGTGGCCTGCTTCATCGTCGAACCGGTGCAGGGCGAAGCCGGTTTCCTGGCCTTGGACGTTGCCTTCGCCCAGGCCCTGCGGCAGTTCTGCAATGACAAGGGCATCGTGCTGATCGTCGATGAAATCCAGTCAGGCTTCGGGCGTACCGGCCAACGCTTTGCGTTCTCGCGACTGGGTATCGAGCCCGACCTGATCCTGCTGGGCAAGAGCATCGCCGGCGGCGTTCCGCTGGGGGCGGTGGTGGGGCGCAAGTCGTTGCTGGACAACCTGCCCAAGGGTGGATTGGGCGGCACCTATTCCGGCAATCCCATCGCCTGCGCCGCCGCACTGGCAACCCTGGAGGAAATGACCGACGCGCACCTGCAAGCCTGGGGCACGCAACAGGAAGAGGCGATTGTCAGCCGCTACGCATCATGGCGCCGCCGTGGACTGACACCGTTCCTGGGCCGCCTGACGGGCGTCGGTGCAATGCGCGGCATCGAACTGGCCCACGCCGACGGTACTCCGGCCTCGGCGCAGTTGACCCAGTTGCTGGCCCTGGCACGGGAAGCGGGTCTGCTGTTGATGCCCAGCGGCAAGTCGCGCCACATCATCCGCTTGCTGGCACCGTTGACGACCGAACCGGCGGTGTTGGAGGAAGGCCTGGATATTCTCGAGGCGTGCCTGGCGAAGCTGGGCTGAAGACAAATCGCAGATTTTCAGGACCACACAAAACACTGTGGGAGCGAGCCTGCTCGCGATAGCGGTGGGTCAGTCAGCATGATATTGACTGATCCACCGCTATCGCGAGCAAGCTCGCTCCCACAGGAGTTTCGCTTGCCCTCAGGCTGAAATCAGAACGAAGCGTTCTGCAAACCGTCCAGGTAACGCTCGGTGTCCAGGGCCGCCATGCAACCGGCGCCGGCCGAGGTGATGGCCTGGCGGTAGACGTGGTCGGCCACGTCACCGGCGGCGAAGATGCCTTCGACGCTGGTGGCGGTGGCGTTGCCGTCACGGCCGCCCTTGACTACCAGGTAGCCATCCTTCAATTCCAGCTGGCCTTCGAACAACGAGGTGTTCGGAGTGTGACCGATGGCGATGAACACGCCGTCGACCTTGATCTCGTCAAAGCTGCCGTCGTTGTTCTTCAGACGGGCACCGGTCACGCCCATGTTGTCGCCCAGCACTTCGTCCAGGGTCGCGTTGAGCTTGAGGATGATCTTGCCTTCGGCCACGCGGGCGTTGAGCTTGTCGATCAGGATTTTCTCGGCGCGGAAGGTTTCGCGACGGTGGATCAGGGTGACCGTGCTGGCGATGTTGGCCAGGTACAGGGCTTCCTCAACAGCGGTATTGCCGCCACCGACCACGGCCACCGGCTTGTTGCGGTAGAAGAAACCGTCGCAGGTGGCACAAGCGGAAACGCCCTTGCCCATGAAGGCCTCTTCCGACGGCAGGCCCAGGTAACGGGCGCTGGCACCGGTGGCGATGATCAGGGCGTCACAGGTGTAGGTCGCGCTGTCGCCAGTCAGGGTGTAAGGCTTGGCGGCGAAATCCACGGCATTGATATGGTCGAAAACGATTTCGGTCTCGAAGCGCTCGGCGTGTTCTTTCATGCGCTCCATCAAGGCCGGGCCGGTCAGGCCGTGGACATCGCCCGGCCAGTTGTCGACTTCGGTGGTGGTGGTCAGTTGACCGCCGGCCTGCATGCCGGTGATCAGCAGCGGCTTGAGGTTGGCGCGGGCCGCATAGACTGCGGCGCTGTAACCGGCTGGGCCGGAACCGAGAATAATCACTCGCGAATGACGGACTTCAGACATGACCTGCTCCTGTTGACCAGCCCTTGCGGGCCGGAACGCCGGGTGAGCGGCGGGAATAAAAAAGGACCGTTGACGCACTTGGGGAAGGCTTTGGTTCGACGGCCCTGTAAAAGAATGGGTGCAGCGTATCGAGGGAGCGAAGATTAAGGAAATACGGTTTAACAATCCAGCTCATAGGTGAGTTCTATACCGGGTCGACCCTTCGATAGAGCACCGTGTTCAATAAACCTTGTTATACGCCGTGTAGACGCTTTCCCGCGCCGGACAAAGCCGGTAAGGTCGGCGCGTTCATCTTCGCTCGGAGCTTCCCATGCCCGCCCCCGTCCTGTCCGGCCCGCAATACCTGCGAGAAGGCCTCAAGCTGGTCTTGAGTCCGGGCCTGCGCTTGTTCGTCCTGTTGCCGCTGGCAATCAACCTCGTGTTGTTCATCGGCCTGATCTACCTGGCCGGCCATCAATTCAGCCTGTGGGTCGACACGTTGATGCCGTCGCTGCCGGACTGGCTGGGTTTCCTCAGCTATGTCCTCTGGCCGCTGTTCGTGGTGCTGGTGGTGCTGATGGTGTTCTTTACCTTCACCATGCTCGCCAACATCATCGCCGCACCGTTCAACGGTTTTCTTGCAGAGAAAGTCGAAGTGGTGGTCCGTGGCACCGATGACTTCCCAGCCTTCAGCTGGGGCGAACTGGTCGCCATGATCCCGCGCACCCTGGCCCGGGAAGCACGCAAGCTCGGCTACTTCCTGCCCCGCGCCCTGGGACTGTTCGTACTGTCGTTCATTCCCGTGGTCAATCTGGTGGCCGCGCCGCTGTGGCTGCTGTTCGGCGTGTGGATGATGGCGATCCAATACATCGACTACCCGGCGGACAACCACAAGCTGGGCTGGAACGAGATGCTCGCCTGGCTGCGGCAGAAGCGCTGGCAGAGCCTGGGCTTTGGCGGCAGCGTGTACCTGGCGCTGCTGATCCCCGTGGTCAACATCCTGATGATGCCGGCGGCGGTGGCCGGGGCGACGCTGTTCTGGGTGCGCGAGCAGGGTGCCGAGACGGCTTTGGCCCGCCAGGGCTGAACCGGTCACAAATCCATCATCCAGGCGTAACACTGGCGAAATGGCCCCGGTCGACACTGGGGTCATGAGCACACATCTGCATATCACCCTCATCACTGAAACCTTCCCGCCGGAAATCAATGGCGTGGCCAATACCCTGGGCCGCCTGCACGACGGCCTGCGTGCCCGGGGGCACAGGGTGGAGCTGGTGCGTCCGCAACAGGCCGCAGATCAACGCCAGGCCAGTGACGAGTTGCTGCTGTGCCGGGGCTGGCCGTTGCCGGGGTATCCGGGGTTGCAATGGGGCCAGGTGTCGATGCACAAGCTGCTGCGGCGCTGGAAACGCCAGCGGCCCGACGTGCTGTACATCGCCACCGAAGGGCCGCTGGGTTTATCGGCGCTGCGGGCGGCGCGGCGCCTGGGAATCTCGGTGGTCAGTGGCTTCCACACCAATTTCCAGCAATACACCCGACAGTACGGACTCGGGTTGCTGAGCCGCGCACTTACCCATTACCTGCGCTGGTTTCACAACCGTTCCAACCTGACCCTGGTGCCCAGTCTCAGCCAGCAATTGGAATTGGAACGACGGCACTTCGAGCGCGTCATGCTGTTGTCCCGCGGGGTGGACAGCCAGTTGTTCCATCCGGTCAAGCGCTCGGTCACCCTGCGGGAAACCTGGGGCCTGGGCGACGACGATATTGCCGTGATCCACGTCGGACGCCTGGCGCCGGAGAAGAACCTGGGATTGCTCAAGCGTTGTTTCGACACGCTAAGCAGTGCACTCCCGGAGCGGCGGATGAAGCTGGTGGTGATCGGCGACGGCCCGCAACGCTCCGCCCTGGAACAGACGCTGCCCGACGCAATCTTTTGTGGTACCCAGCGTGGCGAGGCACTGGCCAGTCACTATGCCAGCGGGGATGTGTTCGTCTTTCCGAGCCTGACCGAAACCTTCGGCAATGTCGTGCTGGAGGCCCTGGCGTCGGGCTTGGGCGTGGTGGCCTACGACCAGGCTGCCGCGGCACAGCACATCCGCCATGGCTACAACGGCGTGCTGGCGATGCCGGGGGATGAAGAGGCGTTCTGCGATTCGGCCCGCTGGCTGCTGGAGGAGCCCGAGGCGTTACGTTGCGTGCGGCTCAATGCCCGCCAGCATGCCAGTCGCCAGGGTTGGGCGTCAGTGATCGAGCAGTTCGAGGCGCAGTTGCGGGGGGCTTGTGTGGGTGAGCAGGTGATGCCGGCTGCGTCGACCATACGTTGAGTTTTTCGGCGATATGCAGATCGCTATCGCGAACAGGCTCGCTCCCACAGGGGATCTCGGTCGAGCGCGGTATTGGCGTTCGCAGAGGATCGAATGTGGGAGCGAGCCTGCTCGCGATGGCGTCGGTACAGGCGACTTAAACCAGCGTCATCAACGCCTCGCGGCTGAACGGCAGAATCTCCTGCTCCCGACCTTCACGCACTTTCTGCGCCCAGTCCGGATCCACCAGCAGCGCACGCCCTACCGCCACCAGGTCGAATTCATCATTGTTCAGGCGCTCCAGGAGCTTCTCCAGGCTGGCCGGCTGCGCGACCTTGTCGGTATTGACCATGAACTGCAGGAACTCGCCATCCAGGCCGACGCTGCCGACGGTAATGGTCGGCTTGCCGGTCAGCTTGCGGGTCCAGCCGGCTAGGTTCAGCTCGGAGCCGTCGAACTCCGGCTCCCAGAAGCGACGTGTCGAGCAGTGGAAAATATCCACGCCAGCCTCGGACAGTGGCTTGAGGAATTCGCCCAGGGCTTCAGGGGTCTGCACCAGGCGCGCGGTGTAATCCTGCTGTTTCCACTGGGAGAACCGGAAGATGATCGGGAATCCTTCGCCCACGGCTGCACGCACGGCGCGGATCAACTCGATGGCGAAGCGCGAACGGTTGGCCAGGCTGCCACCGTAGCCGTCGGTGCGCTGGTTGCTGCCTTCCCAGAAGAACTGGTCAATCAGATAGCCATGGGCGCCATGGATTTCGACGCCGTCCATGCCAATGTCTTTGGCATCTTTTGCCGCCTGGGCAAAGGCTGCGATGACTTCATCGATGTCTGCCTGGGTCATGCCATGGACCACCACCTGGCCGTCCTTGAGTTTTTCGGTCGGACCATAGCCCGGCACGCTGGCATCCGGCTCGGTCCCGGCGCGGCGCACGCTGCCCACATGCCACAACTGCGGAACGATCTTGCCACCTTCGGCGTGCACCGCATCGACCACCTGCTTCCAGCCGGCCAACGCGGCATCACCGTAGAAGTGCGGCACGTTCGGATACCCGTTGGAAGCCTTGTGCCCGACCGTCGTGCCTTCGGTGACGATCAGGCCAACCCCGGCCGCTGCGCGACGACGGTAATATTCGATGACCTTGGCATTCGGCACACCGCCCGGCGAAAAGGAACGGGTCATCGGCGCCATCACCACCCGGGTCGACAGCTCGAACGCGCCGAGTTGGAAGGGTTTGAACAGGGCTTTTACAGGCATGGGGCACTCCACGGACAGGGTCGCAGGTCGGATATGACGAGGATAATATGTGCCGTGGGCGGGGCTGGGTAGCACTATTGATTGGAGTGATTAAGGATCAAAAGGGAACGGGGCTCATCCAGCTGAGAAGTTGGCTAAACCTGTGGCGAGGGGATTTATCCCCGCTGGGTTGCGAAGCAGCCCTAGAATCTGACACCTCGGAATGTCTGTCTGATCAGGTTGCTTGCTCTTGGGGTTGCTGTGCAACCCAGCGGGGATAAATCCCCTCGCCACAATGGGAAGGCTCAGCCCAGCGCTTTCTCAATCGCCTGGATCACGGCCGGATCATCCGGCGCTGTCCGCGGCGAGAAACGCGCCAGCACCCGGCCGTCCTTGCCGAGCAGGAATTTCTCGAAGTTCCAGGTGATGTCCCCAGGGAACTCGGCCCCCTCGCCCGCCAGCAGGCGGTAGAGCTGATGGCGGTCATGGCCGTTTACTTCCAGCTTGCTGGACAGCGGAAACGTTACGCCATAGTTGTTGCTGCAGAACGCCTGGATGTCCTGCTCGGTGCCCGGCTCTTGCCCGGCAAACTGATTGCAAGGCAGGCCCAGGATGCTGAAGCCCCTGGACTTGTACTGCTGATAGAGATTTTCCAGCGCAGCGTACTGAGGCGTCAGGCCACATTTGGAGGCGACGTTGACCACCAGCACGACTTGCCCCTTGAACGGCGCCAGAGGAAGCTCCTGACCATCCAGGGCTTTCAGTTTAAGGTCGTGAAAAGCACTCATGACGAACTCCAGGTTTGCGGATCTTCGAAACAGCCGTGACCAAAAAAGGCGCCCATGGCGCCTTTCCGGTTCACTTCAGCGTAGCGCAGAAAATCAGTGGTGATGACCACCTTCACCATGGACGTGACCATGGGCAACTTCTTCCTGGCTGGCGTCGCGGATGTCGACAATCTTGACCTGGAAGTTAAGGCGCTGGCCGGCCAACGGGTGGTTGCCGTCGACGGTGACGTCATCGCCGTCCAGGTCGCGGATGGTGACGATCTGCATCTGGCCATCCGGCGCCGACGCGTGGAACTGCATGCCCACTTCCAGCTCGTCCACGCCTTCGAACATGCTGCGGCTCAGGGTGCTGACCAGTTCGGCAGAGTACTCGCCGTAGGCGTCTTCCGGTTCAACGGTCACGTTCAGCTCGTCACCGGTGGTTTTGCCTTCCAGGGCTTTTTCCAGGCCCTGGATGATGTTGCCTGCGCCATGCAGGTAGACCAGCGGAGCGCCGCCGGCAGAGCTGTCGATGACCTCACCAGCGTCGTTGGTCAGGGTATAGTCGATGGAGACAGCCTTATTGGCGGCGATCAGCATGGGGCGAGACCTTTTGCATAAGAATGAAGAACGGACAAGTCTAAACAAGGATTTGCCCGAAAGCGAACGGAACCCTGACAAACGGGCTTGCGCGCCCAGACCGACGGTCACCGGTTTCCACCAGGATGAGGACGGCCACTGGGTGGCCGAGCTGTCCTGTGGGCATACCCAGCACCTGCGCCACCAGCCCCCCTGGCAATCCCGGGCGTGGGTGCTGGATCCCACGCAACGTATTGAAAAAATAGGCCAGCCCTTTGATTGCGGCTGGTGTGCTCAGGCGCCGGTTAGCGATAATCTTGGTGACTGAATTGACGGTAGACGGCTATACATGGGCCTCGCCTTTGCCATGCTCCCTTAGAGAATCCGCATGCAAACTTTTTTTATCGCGCCCACCGATTTTGGTGTGGGCCTGACCTCCATCAGCCTCGGGCTGGTGCGCACCCTTGAACGGGCCGGGCTGAAGGTCGGTTTTTTCAAACCCATCGCCCAGCCGCATCCCGGCGACACCGGCCCGGAACGTTCCACCGAACTGGTGGCTCGCACCCACGGCCTCAAGCCACCACAGCCGCTGGGCCTGGCTCATGTCGAGCGCATGCTCGGCGACGGCCAGCTCGATGAGTTGCTGGAAGAAATCATCACCCTTTACCAGCAGGCGGCCATCGGCAAGGACGTCCTGGTAGTCGAAGGCATGGTCCCGACCCGCAACGCCAGTTACGCCGCACGGGTCAACTTGCACCTGGCCAAGAGCCTGGATGCCGAGGTGATCCTGGTGTCGGCGCCGGAAAACGAAGTGCTGACCGAACTTTCCGGGCGTGTGGAGTTGCAGGCGCAACTGTTCGGCGGGCCGAAAGATCCGAAGGTTCTCGGCGTGATCCTGAACAAGGTCCGCACTGACGAAAGCATGGAGGCGTTTTCGGCCCGGCTCAAGGAGCACTCGCCCTTGCTGCGCAGCGGTGACTTCCGCCTGCTGGGCTGCATTCCATTCCGTCCCGAACTCAACGCCCCGCGCACCCGCGACGTGGCCGACCTGATGGGCGCCCAGGTGCTCAACGCCGGTGATTACGAAAGCCGGCGCATGAGCAACATCATCATTTGCGCCCGCACCATGCGCAACACCGTGGAACTGCTCAAGCCCGGCGTGCTGGTGGTGACCCCCGGCGATCGCGACGACATCATCCTCGCGGTGAGCCTGGCCGCCATCAACGGCGTGCCGCTGGCCGGCCTGCTGCTGACCAGCGATACCCTGCCCGACCCACGCATCATGGAGCTGTGCCGAGGCGCCCTGCAGGCGGGCCTGCCGGTGCTGTCGGTGAGCACGGGCTCCTATGACACCGCCAACCTGCTCAACGGCCTGAACAAGGAAATCCCGATCGACGACCGCGAACGCGCGGAGATCATCACCGATTTCGTCGCCAGCCACCTCGACGCCCAGTGGCTGCACCAGCGCTGCGGCACGCCGCGGGAGATGCGCCTGTCGCCGGCGGTGTTCCGCTATCAGTTGATCCAGCGCGCCCAAGCCGCCAACAAGCGCGTTGTGTTGCCGGAAGGCAGCGAACCGCTGACCGTCCAGGCCGCCGCCATTTGCCAGGCCCGTGGCATCGCCCGCTGCGTGTTGCTGGCCAAACCGGCCGACGTCGAAGCAGTGGCCCGCGCCCAGGGCATCGAACTGCCGCCGGGGTTGGAGATTCTCGACCCGGATTCGATCCGCGAGCGTTACGTCGAGCCGATGGTGCGGCTGCGCAAAAGCAAAAGCCTGAACGCGCCGATGGCCGAGCAGCAACTGGAAGACACCGTGGTGATCGGCACCATGATGCTGGCGCTGGATGAAGTGGATGGGCTGGTCTCCGGCGTCATCCACTCCACCGCCAACACCATCCGCCCGGCCTTGCAATTGATCAAGACCGCTCCGGGCTGCTCCCTGGTGTCCTCGGTGTTCTTCATGCTGTTCCCCGAAGAAGTGCTGGTCTACGGCGACTGCGTGATGAACCCGCACCCCAGCGCTGCGGAGCTGGCGGAGATCGCCCTGCAAAGCGCCGACTCGGCCGCTGCGTTCGGCATTACGCCACGGGTGGCGATGCTCAGCTATTCCAGCGGCGAATCGGCCAGTGGCGAAGACGTGGAGAAAGTCCGCGAAGCCACCCTGTTGGCCCACGAGGCGCAGCATGGCTTGCTGATCGACGGCCCGCTGCAGTACGACGCCGCCGCCAACGAAACCGTGGCGCGACAACTGGCGCCCAACAGTCAGGTGGCCGGTCGGGCGACGGTGTTCATCTTCCCGGACCTGAACACCGGTAACACCACCCACAAGGCCGTCCAGCGCAGTGCCGATTGCGTCAGCCTCGGGCCGATGCTCCAGGGCCTGCGCAAACCGGTGAACGACTTGCCTCGCGGCGCCCAGGTCGATGACATCGTGTACACCATCGCCCTTACTGCGATCCAAGCCGCCAACCGACCCATGGACATTTAAATGCTGGATTTCCTGCCTGCCCCGCTGCGAGGCGTCATCGCCTCGCTGCTGTTGGCGCTCAATACTGTTGTCTGCTGCACGCCACTGTTCATCGTGGCGATCTTCAAGCTCTTGCTGCCCTTCCCCGCCGCCCAGCGCTTCACCGACTGGCTGATGAGCCATATCCATGAAGCCTGGATCAGCAACAACAAGGCCTGGATGAACCTGCTGCGCCGCACCCGCTGGCACCTCAGCGGCCTGGAGGGCCTGGACTACCAGCACTCGTACCTGATCACCAGCAACCACCAGAGCTGGGTCGACATCATGGTGTTGCAGTACGTGCTGAACCGGCGCATCCGTCCGCTGAAGTTCTTTCTCAAGCAGGAACTGATCTGGGTGCCGGTGATCGGCCTGGCCTGGTGGGCGCTGGGGTTCCCGTTCATGAAGCGCTACTCCAAGGCCTATCTGGAGAAACACCCGGAAAAGAAAGGCAAGGACCTGGAAACCACCCGCAAGACCTGCGCGAAGTTTCGCAACAATCCGGTGGGCATTTTCAATTTCGCCGAAGGCACGCGCTTCACCGAAGGCAAACATGCCCAGCAGCAGTCACCGTTTCGCTACCTGCTCAAGCCCAAGGCCGGCGGCATCGCGTTCGTGCTGGATGCCATGGGCGAGCAACTGGAATCGATCATCAACGTGACCATCCACTATCCAGGCGGTCGTCCGGGGTATTGGGATTTGCTCTGCGGCAAGGTTGCAGAAGTGGTGGTGCATTTCCAGGAGCTGCCGATCCCGCCGCAGTTCGTCGGCAAGAACTACGACCAGGACGGCGCCTATCGCCTGGAGTTCCAGGGCTGGATCAACCAGTTGTGGCAGGACAAGGATGCGCTGCTGGAGCAGATGCACCGCGAGTATCCAACGCGCCGCTGATCCCTTGTGGGAGCGAGCCTGCTCCGGGCGGCGATCCGACGATGGCGGTGCATTAGCTTGCAAAGATGGAGACTGACCCACCGCCATCGCGAGCAGGCTCGCTCCCACAGTTGGATTCAGGCAATGAAAAAGCCCGCCGATGATCACTCATCGGCGGGCTTTTCATTTGCCGCAAGCGCTTAGATCGCGCCGCGACTGCGCAGCAGATCCAGCACCTGCTTGACGCTCTCTTCCAGTGTCAGCGACTGGGTGTCGATCACCAGGTCGGCATCCAGCGGCACGTCATACGGGAAGGATTCGCCCGGGATGTTGTCGCCGGCGGCGGCGTACAACCCTTGCGGATCACGTTGGGCGCACACCGTCGGCGAGGCCTGGACGTAGACCGTCAGCAGGCGCTCCTTGCCGATCAGGTCCTTGGCCTGCAAACGCCCTTCGGCGCTCGGCGCAACGAATGCCGCCAGGGTCAACAGACCGGCTTCGTTGAACTGACGGGCAACGTGCGCCGCACGGCGCCAATTCTCGGTGCGCCCGGCACGGTCCTGTGGCAGCCCCTTGTTCAGGTCATGGCGCAGGTTCTGCCCGTCGAGCACGAAGACCGCACGGCCCATGTCGAACAGCTTGCGCTCCACGGCGTAGGCCAATGTGCTCTTGCCAGCGCCCGAGAGGCCGCTGAACAGGACGGTGGCCGGCTGCTGGCCGAAGCGCTGGGTGCGTTCTTCCACCGACACATGGGCGAGCTTGCCGTGGTGCGTGCTGCTGCCGTGGGCCAGCGGCTGGGCGACGATCATGCCGGCGCCGACGGTGCCGTTGGTCAGGCGATCGATAACGATGAACGCGCCGGTGGTGCGGTTGCTCTCGTAACCGTCCAGGGCGATCGGCGCATCCAGGGCAATCTTCACCTTGCCGATTTCGTTGAGCTGCAACGCACTGGCCGGGCCCTCTTCGAGGGTGTTCACGTCGACCCGGTTGACGATGCTGGCAATCGAACCCGGTACGTAGCTGGTCGCACGTTTGATGTCGTATTTCTTGCCCGGCAGCATCGGCTCTTCGGCCATCCACACCAGCATCGCTTCGAAGCTGTCGGTGACCGGCGGCACGTTGTCGGCATGCACCAACAGGTCGCCCCGGGAGATGTCGATCTCGTCTTCCATGGTCAGCGTCACGGCCTGGCCTGGCCCGGCCTGTTCCAGCTCACCTTCGAAGGTGACGATGGATTTGACGCGGCTGCTCTTGCCCGACGGCAGCACCACCACTTCGTCGCCCTTGTGCACGATGCCGCTGGCGAGGGTGCCGGCGAAACCGCGGAAGTTCAGGTTCGGACGGTTGACGTACTGCACCGGGAAGCGCAGGTCGGTGAAGTTGCGATCGCCCGCCACTTCCACGGTCTCGAGGATTTCCATCAGCGACTGGCCGGTGTACCACGGCGAGCGCTCGGACTTGTTCACCACGTTGTCGCCCTTGAGGGCGGACATCGGCACGAAGTGCATGCTCGAAGGCTTCATCTTCAAGCCCTCGGCGAACTTCAGGTAGTCGGCCTTGATCGACTCGAACACGCCCTGGTCGAAGTCCTTGAGGTCCATCTTGTTGATGGCCACGACGATGTGCTTGATGCCCAGCAACGAGGCAATGAAGCTGTGGCGACGGGTCTGGGTCTGCACGCCGTAGCGGGCGTCCACCAGGATGATCGCCAGGTCACAGGTGGAAGCACCGGTGGCCATGTTGCGGGTGTACTGCTCATGGCCGGGGGTGTCGGCGATGATGAACTTGCGCTTGGCGGTGGAGAAATAGCGGTACGCGACATCGATGGTGATGCCCTGCTCGCGCTCGGCCTGCAGGCCGTCGACCAGCAACGCCAGGTCGATGTCGTCACCGGTGGTGCCGACTTTCTTCGAATCGCGGGTGATGGCTTCCAGGTGATCTTCGTAGATCATCTTGGAGTCGTGCAGCAGGCGCCCGATCAGGGTGCTCTTGCCGTCGTCGACGTTACCGCAGGTCAAAAAGCGCAACAGCTCCTTGCGCTCGTGCTGGCCCAGGTAGGCGAGGATGTCCTCGCTGATCAAATCAGATTGATGCGACATGCTTAGACCCTAATTAGAAATAACCCTGACGTTTTTTGTCTTCCATGGAGCCGGCGCCATCGTGGTCGATGACCCGGCCCTGGCGCTCGGAAGTTCGCGTCAGGAGCATTTCCTGAATGATGTCCGTCAGGCTCTCGGCCTCGGACTCCACCGCGCCCGTCAACGGGTAGCAGCCAAGGGTACGGAAACGCACTTTCTTCTTGACGATGCGGGCCTTCTCTTCCTCGGACAGGTGCTCGAGGATGCGCTCGTCGTCGATCATGATCAGCGTGCCGTTCTTCTCGATCACTTCACGCTCGGCGGCGAAGTACAGCGGCACGATCGGGATGCCTTCGAGGTAGATGTACTGCCAGATGTCCAGTTCGGTCCAGTTCGACAACGGGAATACCCGGATCGACTCGCCCTTGTTGACCTTGCCGTTGTAGACGTTCCACAGCTCCGGGCGCTGGTTCTTCGGGTCCCAGCGGTGCTTGCTGTCACGGAACGAATACACGCGCTCCTTGGCGCGGGACTTCTCTTCATCGCGACGGGCACCGCCGAACGCAGCATCGAAACCATGCTTGTCCAGGGCCTGCTTCAGGCCTTCGGTCTTCATGATGTCGGTGTGCTTGGCACTGCCGTGGGTGAAGGGGTTGATGCCTTGCGCCACACCGTCCGGGTTCACGTGAGTGATCAGGTCCAGGCCCATTTCCTCGACCATGCGATCGCGGAACTTGTACATTTCCTGGAATTTCCAGCGGGTGTCGACGTGCATCACCGGAAACGGCAGCTTGCCGGGGAAGAACGCCTTGCGTGCCAGGTGCAGCATCACGGCGGAGTCTTTACCGATGGAGTACAGCATCACCGGGTTGTCGAACTCGGCGGCCACCTCGCGGATGATGTGGATGCTTTCCGCCTCCAGCTGTTTCAGATGCGTCAGTTTGTCGACCATGGCTACTCACGAAAACTTTCTTATGAACGGCCAGCGGGCCGTGTTCGAGCGAAGAATCCTAGCACAGCGACCTCTTCTAATCAGGGCGCCAACTAGATCGAAACAGCATATGGATATGCCTGGTGGTTCGGCCATCGCAATACCCCTTGTGGGAGCGAGCCTGCTCGCGATGGCGGTGTATCAGCTAGCAAAGTGAAGACTGGCCCACCGCTATCGCGAGCAGGCTCGCTCCCACAGGAACTCCAAGCCACTCAAATCGGATTCGGGCAATCGATGAAGATGTGTTCCAGGGCAAACCGTCGCGCCAGGTAATCGCCCAGCGCCTGTACGCCATAGCGTTCGGTCGCATGATGGCCGGCGGCGATGAAGCTGATGCCGTTTTCCCGGGCACTGTGGAAAGTCTGCTCCGACGCTTCGCCGCTAAGGTACAGGTCAACCCCGGCCGCCACCGCCTGATCGATATAGCCCTGGCCACCGCCGGTGCACCAGCCGACCCGGCGGATCATCTGCTGGCCTTCGATCAGCAACGGCTCGCGGCCCATGACTTCCTGGACCTTGCGGGCGAAATCCCGAGGGGTCATCGGTTCGGACAAGGAGCCGACCAGGCCGACGATCTTGGGGTTTTCCGGGTCCAACGGCCCTTCGACGGTGATGTCCAGTTGCCGGGCCAATTGCACGTTATTGCCGACCTCAGGGTGCAGGTCCAGCGGCAGATGGTAGGCCAGCAGGCTGATGTCGTGCTTGAGCAGGGTTTTCAGGCGACGCTGCTTCATCCCGGTGATGCATGGGTTCTCGCCCTTCCAGAAATAACCGTGGTGCACCAGCACCAGGTCGGCATCGGCTTCCACGGCGGCGTCGAGTAACGCCTGGCTGGCGGTCACGCCGCTGACGATGCGCATCACCTGGGGTGCGCCTTCGACTTGCAGGCCATTTGGGCAGTAATCGGCAATCCGGCTGCTTGTCAGGTAACGGTCCGCTTCTTCAACCAGGGTGCTCAGGGCTACGGCCATGAAAAGACTCCTAAATATCCCGTTCCGAGGCGCGCGCGGCCTCGTATAATGCGCGACATTATGGGCGGTCTCATTCCGCCTGCAACTTTTGTGGGACGTGATAGATGCTCAAGGCGCTGCGTTTTTCCGGCTGGCCGCTGTTGGCCGGCGTGCTTGTCGCACTACTGATTATCCAGCGTTACCCGGAATGGGTTGGCCTGCCGAGCCTTGATGTCAATCTGCAGCAGGCACCGCAGAGCAAGGCATTGCTGCAGGGGCCCGTCTCCTATGCCGACGCCGTGACCATCGCCGCCCCGGCCGTGGTCAACCTGTACACCACCAAAGTCATCAACAAACCCAGTCATCCGCTGTTCGAAGACCCGCAGTTCCGACGCTTCTTCGGCGACAACTCGCCCAAGCAGAAACGCATGGAATCGAGCCTGGGTTCGGGCGTGATCATGAGCCCGGAAGGCTATCTGCTGACCAACAACCACGTCACCAGCGGTGCCGACCAGATCGTGGTAGCCCTCAAGGATGGCCGCGAAACCCTGGCCCGGGTGATCGGCAGCGACCCGGAAACCGATCTCGCGGTATTGAAGATCGACCTCAAGAATCTGCCAGCGATCACCATCGGCCGCTCCGACAGCATCCGCATCGGTGACGTCGCCCTCGCCATCGGCAACCCCTTCGGCGTCGGCCAGACCGTGACCATGGGCATCATCAGTGCCACCGGGCGCAACCAGTTGGGTTTGAACAACTACGAAGACTTCATCCAGACCGACGCCGCGATCAACCCCGGCAACTCCGGCGGCGCGCTGGTGGATGCCAACGGCAACCTCACCGGGATCAACACGGCGATCTTCTCCAAGTCCGGCGGCAGCCAGGGCATCGGCTTCGCCATTCCGGTGAAACTGGCGATGGAAGTGATGAAGTCCATCATCGAGCATGGCCAGGTGATTCGTGGCTGGCTGGGCATTGAAGTGCAGCCGCTGACCCAGGAACTGGCAGAGTCCTTCGGTTTGTCCGGCCGGCCTGGCATCGTGGTGGCGGGGATTTTCCGCGATGGCCCGGCCCAGAAGGCCGGCCTGCAACTGGGTGATGTGATCCTGAGCATCGACGGTGAACCGGCCGGCGATGGTCGCCGCTCGATGAACCAGGTCGCGCGGATCAAGCCCACCGACAAAGTCACCATCCAGGTGATGCGCAACGGCAAGGAGCTCAAGCTCACCGCCGAAATCGGCCTGCGCCCACCGCCCGCGCCGGTGGCGGTCAAAGAAGAGCAATAACCGCCACAAAAGCCTGACTGTCTGAAAATTTAATGAGAAGCCACAGATAGCATAAATTCTCATTAGTAGTGTTATATTGTTTCAATTATAAAAATTGGAACAACATAACATGTCATCCCTAAAACGGATTTCCCTCGCCAGCCTGGCCTTGGGCCTGCTGGGCGATCCGGCCTTTGCCGAAGAACCCCAGCCCCTGGAACTGGACGCCATCAGCGTCACGTCCGACTACGAGTCCCCCACCGGACCGGTGAAGGGCTATCGTGCGACCCGCTCCGCCAGCGCGACCAAAACCGACACAGCCCTGCGGGACATACCCCAATCGATCAGCGTAATCCCGGCTGACGTTCTCAAGGACCTGGGCAGCACCAGCGTCGAACGCGCACTGGAATTTGCCGGCGGCGTATCGAAACAGAACAACTTCGGCGGCCTGACGCTCTACGAATACAGCGTGCGCGGCTTCACGACGTCGGAGTTCTACAAGGACGGTTTCAGCGCCAACCGTGGCTACCCGAGTACGCCGGACGCCGCCAACATCGAACGCATCGAGGTATTGAAGGGGCCGGCGGCCAGCCTCTATGGGCGAGGCGACCCAGGCGGCACGGTCAATATCGTCACCAAGAAACCCCAGCCCGAAGCCTTTACCACCCTGCAGACCAGCGCCGGCAGCTGGGACCGCTACCGCACCGCGCTGGACGTCAATACACCCCTGGATGCCGAAGGCACGCTGTTGTCGAGGGTGAACCTGGCGGTGGAGGACAACCACAGTTTTCGCGATCACGTCGACAGCCAGCGGGTATTCGTGGCGCCCTCCATCAGTTGGCAACTGAGCCCCGACACGCGCCTGCTGGTGGAGAGCGAAATCGTACGCCACAGCTCGACGTTCGACCGTGGCATCGTCGCGCCGAACAATCGCTGGGGCGGCGTGTCCCGCTCGACCTTCCTGGGTGAGCCCAACGACGGTGACATCGACAACCACAACAACATGCTCCAGGCCGCCCTCGAGCATCAGCTCAACGACACTTGGCAACTGCGCCTGGCCAGCCATTACAAGCAAGGCGAACTCTGGGGTTTCGCTTCCGAAGCGCGTCCGCTGAATGCCGACGGCCACACCGTCAACCGCCGCTACCGCGAACGCGACAACGACTGGCATGACAGCATCACCCAGTTGGAACTGCGCGGTCTGTTCGACTGGGGCCCATGGCAACACGAACTGCTGGTCGGCAGCGAATACGAGGATTACCGCAAGAACGAACGCGTCACCACTATCACCGGCGGCAGCTATCCCATCGACATCTACCAACCGATCTACGGTCAGCCCAAACCCGACGGGCTGCGTATCGGCACGGATTTCTTCGAGCACGTGCAAAGCCGAGCGCTGAACCTCCAGGACCAGATCATCTTCACCGACAAGCTTCGCGGCATGCTTGGCGTGCGCTACGAACATTTCGAGCAGAGTATCGATGATCACACTACGCAACTCACCAGCCGCCAACGCCACGATGCCCTGACGCAACGGGCCGGCCTGCTGTACCAACTGACGCCTGAAGTCGGGCTGTTCGCCAACGCGTCCACCTCGTTCAAGCCCAACAACGGCCTGGATGCCGGCGGCAAGACCTTCGACCCGGAGGAAGGCGTCGGCTATGAAGTCGGGATCAAGAACGAGCTGTTCGACGATCGCCTGAGCACCACCCTGGCGGCGTTCCATATCGAGAAGGAAAACGTCCTGGCGCTGGACCCAGCCACCAACACCAGCCGCGCCATGGGCAAGGCCCGTAGCCAGGGGATCGATCTGCAGGTCAGCGGACAGTTGACCGACGCCATCCGCGTGATCGGCGCCTTCGCCTACATCGACGCCAAGGTGACCGAGGGTGACACGACCATCCCCACGGGCAGCCGGATCCTCGGCGTGGCCAAGCACAGCGGCAGCCTGCTGGGCGTCTATGAGTTCCAGGACGGACATTTGCGCGGCTCGGATGTCGGCGCGGCGTTCACTTACGTAGGGGACCGTTCGGGCGAAGCCGGCAAGGATTTCGAGCTGCCGGCTTACCACACCGTGGATCTGCTGGCTCATTACAAGGCCAGCGAGAACGTCACCGTGGGCCTGAACCTGAACAACGTCTTCGATGAAAAATACTACGAGCGCTCTTACAGCAGTTACTGGGTCAATCCCGGCGAGCCGCGCAACTTCACTGTCAGTCTCACCCTCGATCTATAAGAAGGAAAATCGGCATGAAATACCCCAAGACACTCGCCCTTCTCGGCCTGCTCCTGGCGACACAAGCCTCGGCCCACGGTTTGTGGACCGAACAACGGCGCGGCAACATTGAGGTGATCTACGGCCATGGCGCCGAAGACAATGCATTCAAGGCACAGAAAATCAGTGGGGCCTGGGCCTATGACCTGGGCGGCAAGATGATTCCCGTCACGGTGCAGCGCTTGCCCGACCACGCGCGTCTGCAACCGCTCAAGCCAGCGGCCGTGCTGGCGGTGGCGCTGGATAATGGCATGTGGTCCCAGACCGCCGACAAGAAGTGGATCAACGAAGGCCGCAGTAAAGTGCCCGGCGCGATCGAATCGACCCACACCTTCAAGTACAGCCTGGCGATCTACGAGCCCGGAGCGAAGCTGCCAAAGCTGGACCCGATCAAGTTCCTGATCCTGCCGGAGATCGACCCGCTGACCGTAGGTCCCGGCCAGTCACTGCCGGTACGGGTGCTGCTGGATGGCAAGCCCGCGGCCGGTGTAAAACTGGTGGGCGACTACCGCAGCGCACCGAACACCGTATCCACTGAAACCGACGCCGACGGCCGGGCCCAGGTACTGGTACGCAATGAAGGCTTGAACGTCATCGCCGCACAGATGGAAATACCGCTCAAGGACGACAAGGACGTGGCGACCCGTGGTGTGTTTACCTCGCTGACATTCCTGGGCGAGCCGCATCACGAATGAAGCCTTGATACACACCCTGTGGGAGCGAGCCTGCTCGCGATAGCGGTGGGTCAGCAACATAGACGTTAGCTGACAGTACGCCAGCGCGAGCAGGCTCCCACAGGGGATTTGCAGCGCACTCAAATCCTTTGAACACACGAAAACACTGTGGGAGCGGGCTTGCTCCCACAGGGCCGACTTAGGGCTTTAGAGTTCGCCGAGGGCGTCGATCAGCGCCTGGTTCTGCTCCGGTGTGCCAATGCTGATCCGCAGGAACTGGGCAATCCGCTCCTGTTTGAAGTGCCGCACGATCACGCCCTGTTCCCGCAGTTTCGCCGCCAGCCCCGCCGCATCATGCCGGGGGTGACGGGCGAAGATGAAGTTGGCCGCCGAAGGCAATACCTCAAAACCCTTGGCCTCCAGTTGCGCCACCACCCACTCGCGGTGCTCGATGACCAACCGGCAGGTCTGCTGGAAATACTCGCGGTCGTCGAACGCCGCCGCGCCCCCGACATTTGCCAGGCGATCCAGCGGGTAGGAGTTGAAGCTGTTCTTGATCCGCTCCAGTGCTTCGATCAGGTCCGGATGGCCCACCGCCAAGCCCACTCGCAACCCCGCCAACGAGCGGGACTTGGACAGGGTCTGGGTGACCAGCAGGTTCGGATAACGGTCCACCAGACTGATGGCCGTCTCGCCGCCGAAGTCGATATAGGCCTCATCGACCACCACCACCGACTCCGGGTTGGCCTTGAGAATCTGCTCCACCGCGTCCAGTGCCAGCAGGCAGCCGGTCGGGGCGTTCGGGTTGGGGAAAATGATCCCGCCGTTCGGCTTGGCATAGTCCGCCGGATCGATCCGGAACTGTTCGTCCAGGGGCACCGCATCGAACGGGATGCCATACAGCCCGCAGTACACCGGATAGAAGCTGTAGCTGATGTCCGGGAACAGGATCGGCTGGTCGTGTTGCAGCAGGCCGTGAAAGATGTGCGCCAGCACTTCGTCCGAACCGTTGCCGAGGAACACCTGGTTCCCCCGCACGCCGTAATACCGGGCCACGGCGTTCTTCAGTAGATCGCTGTTGGGGTCCGGGTACAAACGCAGATTGTCGTTCAGTTCGGTCTGCATCGCCGCGAGGGCCTTGGGCGACGGGCCGTAGGGGTTCTCGTTGGTGTTGAGCTTGACCAGCCGGGTCAGCTTCGGCTGTTCGCCCGGCACATAGGGCACCAGGTTCTTGACGAACGGGCTCCAGAATTTACTCATTTCAGTTTCCCTGCCCTTCAATGGAGGACTCATCAAGAATGCGGTACTCGGCGCTACGGGCGTGGGCACTCAGCGATTCGCCACGGGCCAGCACCGAAGCGGTCTTGCCCAGTTCGGACGCACCCTGCTCGGAGCAGAAGATGATCGACGAACGTTTCTGGAAGTCATACACCCCCAACGGCGACGAGAACCGCGCGGTGCCGGAAGTCGGCAATACGTGGTTGGGACCGGCGCAGTAGTCGCCCAGGGCCTCGCTGGTGTGGCGGCCCATGAAAATCGCACCGGCATGACGGATCTGCGGCAACCAGGCCTGCGGATCGGCGACCGACAATTCCAGGTGCTCCGGCGCGATGCGGTTGGCGACCTCGATCGCCTGTTCCATGTCAGCGACCTTGATCAGCGCACCACGGCCATTGATCGAAGTGTTGATGATTTCGGCGCGATCCATGGTTGGCAACAGCTTGTCGATGCTGGCGGCGACCTTGTCGAGGAATTCGGCATCCGGGCTGACCAGGATTGCCTGGGCGTCTTCGTCGTGCTCGGCTTGGGAAAACAGGTCCATGGCAATCCAGTCCGGATCGGTCTGGCCGTCACACACCACGAGGATCTCCGAAGGGCCGGCGATCATGTCGATACCGACCTGGCCGAACACGTGACGCTTGGCGGTGGCGACATAGATGTTGCCCGGCCCGACCACCTTGTCGACCCTCGGCACGCTTTCGGTGCCATAGGCCAACGCAGCCACGGCCTGGGCGCCACCAATGGTGAACACCCGATCCACGCCGGCGATGCAGGCGGCAGCCAGCACCAGCTCGTTGATTTCACCCCGCGGGGTCGGCACGACCATGACCACTTCGGCAACGCCGGCAACCTTGGCCGGAATCGCGTTCATCAACACCGAGGATGGATAGGACGCCTTGCCACCCGGCACGTACAGGCCGGCACGGTCCAGTGGCGTGACCTTCTGGCCCAGCACCGTGCCGTCGGCTTCGGTGTAGCTCCAGGAGTCCTGTTTCTGTTTTTCGTGATAGCTGCGCACCCGGGAGGCGGCTTTTTCCAGGGCTTCGCGCTGGGGCATGGTGATCCGAGTCAGGGCCAGCTCCAGGCGCTCGCGCGGCAGGATCAGGTCGGCCATGGACGCCGCTTGCAGGCCGTCGAATTTCTGGGTGAATTCCACCAGGGCTGCATCGCCACGCTCGCGCACGGCCTTGATGATATCCAGCACCCGCTGATTGACCGAGTCGTCAGACACACTTTCCCAGCTCAGCAGATGATCCAGATGATGTGCGAAATCCGGATCGGCAGCGTTGAGTCGGCGAATCGAAGTGGGAGCGGTCATAGCGAGGGCCTCATTAATGGCAAATGCTCAGGCGCCCTAAGCTACCAGTCCATTCGCGTGGGCACCTGAGAAAATTGGCTATGACACGGATAGACGGGCGCGACCGCAGTCGCGCAGGTGTATCAGCCGCGGTGTCGCGATTCCACTGCGTTGCGCAGGGTATCGATCAAAGCCTGGATGCGGGCGTGCTGCATTTTCATCGACGCCTTGTTGACGATCAGCCGGGAGCTGATGTCCGCGATGAAATCCTGGGGTTCCAGGCCGTTGGCCCGCAGGGTATTGCCGGTGTCGACGACATCGATGATCTTGTCCGCCAGGCCGATCAGCGGCGCCAGCTCCATCGAACCGTACAACTTGATGATATCGACCTGACGGCCCTGCTCGGCGTAGTAACGCTTGGCAACGTTGACGAACTTGGTCGCCACCCGCAGGCGCCCCTTGGGCTCAAGCGCGCCGACCTTGCCGGCGGTCATCAGCTTGCACCGGGCGATCCGCAGGTCCAGAGGCTCGTACAAACCCTGGCCGCCATATTCCATCAGCACGTCCTTACCGGCAACACCGAGGTCGGCGGCGCCATGTTCAACGTAAGTCGGCACATCGGTGGCACGCACGATCAGCAAGCGCACATCGGCCTGGGTCGTGGGGATGATCAGCTTGCGGCTCTTGTCCGGATTCTCGGTCGGCACGATGCCCGCTTCAGCCAGAAGCGGCAGGGTGTCGTCAAGGATGCGGCCCTTGGACAGTGCGATGGTCAACATGGGAAACGTCAGTCCTTATCAAGGTACACATGCCCGGTCGCAAGCGGCGCCGGACACACATCGAGAACGCGACATCCTCGATCTGTAACGAAATCAACGGGCGCATCCCTGCGCCCATGCAGCAACAACTAGCCTGGTACGCGGCGGATCTTCGCGCCGAGCATCTGCAGCTTCTCTTCGATGCATTCGTAGCCACGGTCGATGTGGTAGATACGGTCGATCAGCGTGTCGCCTTCGGCAATCAGGGCCGAGATCACCAGGCTGGCCGAGGCCCGCAGGTCGGTGGCCATCACTGGTGCGCCCTTGAGCTTCTCGGTGCCGGTGACGATGGCGGTGTTGCCTTCGACCTGGATCTTGGCGCCCATGCGGTGCAATTCGTAGACGTGCATGAAACGGTTTTCGAAGATCGTCTCGATCACCGCGCCGGTGCCTTCGGCAATGGCGTTGAGGGAGATGAACTGCGCCTGCATGTCCGTCGGGAACGCCGGGTATGGCGCGGTCCGCACGTTGACAGCCTTGGGCCGCTTGCCGTGCATGTTGACTTCGATCCAGTCTTCGCCGCAGGTGACTTCAGCACCGGCTTCCTTGAGTTTCTCCAGGACGGCTTCAAGGATGGTCGGATCGGTGTCCTTGACCTTGACGCGACCACCGGTGACGGCAGCAGCGACCAGGTAGGTACCGGTTTCGATCCGGTCCGGCATCACTTTGTAAGTGGCCGAATGCAGGCGCTCGACGCCATCGATGGTGATGGTGTCGGTACCGGCACCACTGATCTTGGCGCCCATGGCGATCAGGAAGTTCGCCAGATCCACCACTTCAGGCTCGCGGGCAGCGTTTTGCAGCACACTGCGGCCCTTGGCCAGTGCAGCGGCCATCATGATGTTCTCGGTACCGGTCACGCTGACGGTGTCGAAGAAGAAATGAGCGCCGCGCAGGCCACCTTCAGGCGCCTTGGCCTTGATGTAGCCGCCTTCGACGTCGATGATCGCACCCATGGCTTCCAGGCCACGGATGTGCAGGTCCACCGGACGCGAGCCAATGGCGCAACCGCCAGGCAAGGCGACTTCGGCTTCACCGAAACGGGCAACCATCGGGCCCAGCACCAGGATCGACGCACGCATGGTTTTCACCAGTTCATACGGAGCGACCAGGGTCTTGATGGTGCGCGGATCGATCTCGACGCTGAGTTTCTCGTCGATCACCGGCTCGATGCCCATGCGACCGAACAGCTCGATCATTGTGGTGATGTCATGCAGGTGCGGCAGGTTGGCCACGGTCACCGGGCCATCGCACAGCAAGGTCGCGGCCAGGATCGGCAGGGCCGAGTTCTTCGCCCCGGAAATACGGATCTCGCCATCAAGACGAACGCCGCCGGTAATAATCAGTTTATCCATAAGAATCTCGACGCCCTTGGGCTCAGGTGCGCTCGGCCCAGGCCGCGCTGCTGAAAAATTTCATCGTGACCGCGTGGATGCTGCCATCGGCAATCCATGGGTTCAAATGGGCATAGATGCTCTGCTGACGCTTCACTGGGCTCAACGCCACCAGTTCATCGCTGATCACGTTCAGCTGGAAGTTGCAGCCTTCGCCTTCAACTTCCACCTTCGTACCAGGCAGCTTTCCTTCAAGGAAGCTCTTCACTTCTACAGCCTGCATGCTCAACCTCAATCGGCGCCCTGTGCGCACGGGTCGCACATCATACAAAAAAGCCCCGCGCCTGCGAACCCCGCGAAGCAGGACTCTGACGGGGGGGCTGTGGGTCAGGAATGCACCAACAACTCGGTCAGTTCGCTGACCTGGGCTATTTCGCGCATGTCTTCGGGCATTCCACGGATGCTCCACGCCTTGCCGGCCGCCTTGGCGTCCCGCATGAAGCACAGCAGCAGCGACAGTCCGACACTGCTGGACTTCTGCACCGCCGAACAGTCGATGACCAGCTCGGCCGCACTGACGGACCTGATCAGCGCCTGACCCTGCTTGCGCAGGGCCGGGCCGGTGCGATAGTCCAGCACGCCGCTGAGCAACAACTCGCCGGCCTCGCCCAGACGAACGGCCGACTCACTCGCCGACGCACTCATTGTTCCTGCTTCTCCTTGGCTTGCTCGGTCACTTCCTTGGCCTTGGCGACTTCGCCGGCCCAGCCATCGATGGTCTTGTCCAGGTCATTGCCATTGCGCTGCATCGCATCGGCGAACTGGTCGCGGAACAACTTGCCGATGTTGATGCCGTTGATGATCACGTTGCGCACTTTCCACTCGCCGTTCAACTGCTCGAGTGTGTAGGAGACGGGATAGATCGCGCCGTTGTTACCCTTGACCTGCATGTCGACGCTGGTACGGGTACCGCTTTCATCCTTGGCCGGCCCAACGGTGATGCCCTGGTTGTTGTATTCGAGCAGGGCGTTGCCGTAGAACTGCATCAGGCTGCGCTTGAAGTTTTCCTGGAAGCGGGTCATCTGCGCTGGGGTTGCCTTGCGCGAGTACTTGACCGTCATGATGCTGCGGGAGATGCCATCGGCGTCCACCACCGGACCGACAATGCCGTTCAGCGCGTCATAGAACGCGCTTGGGTCCTGCTTGTATTTCTCCTTGTTGGCGGCAAGGTCTGCCAGCAACCGGGTCGTGGTGTCCTGGATGATGTCGTGCGCCGAAGGCGCTGCCAGGGCATTGGTCATCAGCGGCAGGGCTGCCAGCAGGACCAACAGGCTGCGTCGCAAGATAGAGATCATCGAAAGGCTCCTTATTTGGCGTCTTTGCTAACGGTATTGAGCAGGAATTTCCCGATCAGGTCCTCGAGCACCAGCGACGACTGCGTGTCGTGGATGGTCCCACCGTCCTTGAGCAGGGTTTCTTCCCCGCCCACGCTGATACCGATGTATTTCTCGCCCAGCAGCCCGGCGGTAAGGATAGATGCAGTGGAATCGGTCGGCAGGTTATCCACGCGCTTTTCCAGCTGCAGCGTCACCCGGCCGGTGAAGCTGTCGCGATCCAGATCGATTGCCGTGACCTTGCCGATGGTGACACCGGCCATGGTCACCTTGGCTCTGACCGTCAAACCGGCGATATTGTCAAAGTAAGCGTAAAGTTTATAAGTATCGGTGTTCGCGGTCGGCGCCAAGCCACTGACCCGCAAGGCCAGCAGCAACAAAGCCAGGATACCAGCCAGCAGGAAAAGGCCGACACCGATTTCCAGGGTGCGGTTTTGCATCAGAAATCTCCAAACATCAAGGCGGTCAGAATAAAGTCAAGGCCCAGGACCGCCAGCGAGGCGTACACCACGGTCTTGGTAGTGGCACGGCTGATCCCCTCAGACGTGGGCTCGCAGTCATAGCCTTGAAACACGGCGATCCAGGTCACCACGAAAGCGAATACGGCGCTCTTGATGACACCGTTGAGCACATCATCGAGAAAGTCGACGCTGTTCTGCATGTTGGACCAGTAGGAGCCTTCATAGACCCCCAGCCAGTCGACAGCCACCCATGAGCCACCCCAGATGCCGACGACGCTGAAGATGATCGCCAGCACCGGCAGGGAAATGAAGCCGGCCCACAGGCGCGGGGCAATGATGTACTTGAGCGGATCGACGCCGATCATCTCCAGGCTGGACAACTGCTCGGTAGACTTCATGTTACCGATTTCGGCCGTCAGCGCCGAACCGGCACGGCCGGCGAACAGCAATGCGGTCACCACCGGACCGAGCTCACGCAACAGCGTCAGCGAGACCATCTGCCCGACCGCCTGCTCCGAACCGTAGCTGGACAGGATGTTGAAGCCCTGCAACGCCAGCACCATGCCGATGAAAATCCCGGACACGACGATGATCACAAGGGACATCACCCCCACCGAATGCAGTTGCTTGACCAGCAGGCCAAAACCGCCGCCCGTGGCGTTGCGCCCCAGCAAGGCATGGGCCAGGAACAATGTGGAACGGCCCAGCACCGCCAGCACGTCGATGCCGGAACGGCCGAACAGGCGAATTCTTTCTATCAATGATTTCTTGCGCATCAGCGCTTCCCCAGCAGATCGGTACGGTAATCCGTGGCCGGAAAATGGAACGCCACCGGACCGTCCGGATCGCCCTTCATGAATTGGCGAATGCGCGGGTTGTCCGAAGCCTTCAACTCCTGGGGCGTACCCTGCCCCAATACCTGGCCATCGCCGACCACATAGATGTAGTCCGCGATGCTGGCGGTTTCGGCCAGGTCATGGGATACCACGATGCTGGTGATGCCCAGGGCATCGTTGAGCAGCCGGATCAGGCGCACCAGCACCCCCATGGCGATCGGGTCCTGCCCAACGAAGGGCTCGTCATACATGAGGATTTTCGGATCGAGGGCAATCGCCCGCGCCAGGGCGACCCGACGCTTCATGCCACCGGACAGCTCGTCCGGCATCAGATCGAGGGCGCCACGCAGCCCGACCGCCTGCAACTTGAGCAGGACGATGTCGCGGATCATCTCATCCGGCAAGTCGGTATGGACCCGTAGCGGGAATGCCACGTTCTCGAATACATCGAGATCGGTGAACAGCGCGCCGCTCTGGAACAGCACGCCCATATGCTTGCGCGCATCGAACAGGTCGCTGCGCGACAGCTTGGGAAGATTCTGGCCATTGACCCAGACTTCACCGGCACTCGGCCGCAACTGCGCGCCCATCAGGCGCAGCAGCGTGGTCTTTCCGCACCCGGAAGGCCCCATGATGCCGGTCACCTTGCCGCGCGGGATACAAATATCGATGTCATTGAAAATGCTGCGCGTCCCTCGCTTGAAGGACAACCCCTTCAGCTCGACCGCGTAGGCGTTGTCGGCACTCATCTAAACTCCTTGCGATGCAGCCTCACATCCGAATGCCCTGCCCAGCCGATAGCGTCGGTACCACCGGGCATCCGAACCGGCGGCGAACTATATCACTGCAACGGCCAAGCGCCCAAGGGCCACCCCCAACCCGTTAAGCCTGGCTTAAGGTAAATGAGTGCATTTATCCAGAACCTGGTGAGGTGTTTGCACAACGCATGACGAACTAACGTGAGGGAATTGTTCATTGCCGCTATAATCGCCGCCTTTTCATCGGGCTATACGATTTCTGACATGAGCCAATCCAGCGATCTGATTCAATCGGCACAACGTACCATCCGCCTCGAGCTCGAAGCCGTGCAAGGCTTGCTGCCCCATATCGACGCTGATTTCGTACGCGCCTGCGAGATGATTCTGGCCAGCAAAGGCCGCGTCGTGGTGGTCGGCATGGGCAAATCCGGGCACATCGGCAACAAGATCGCCGCGACCCTGGCCAGCACCGGCACCACGGCATTTTTCGTCCACCCGGCCGAAGCCAGCCACGGTGACATGGGCATGATTACCCAGGACGACATTATCCTGGCCCTGTCCAACTCCGGCTCCACCAACGAAATCATTACCCTGCTGCCGTTGATCAAGCGCCTGGGTATCCAGTTGATCAGCGTCACCGGCAACCCCGACTCGCCGCTGGCCAAGGCCGCCGAAGTGAACCTCAATGTTCACGTCGAGCACGAAGCCTGCCCGCTGAACCTGGCACCAACCTCTTCCACCACTGCGGCCCTGGTCATGGGCGACGCCCTGGCCGTGGCCCTGCTGGAAGCCAGGGGGTTCACCGCGGAGGATTTCGCCTTCTCCCACCCTGGTGGCGCCCTGGGCCGACGCCTGCTACTGAAGGTCGAGAACGTGATGCACGCCGGGGACGAGTTGCCGCAGGTGCAACGCGGCACGCTGCTCAAGGATGCACTCATGGAGATGACCCGCAAAGGCCTGGGCATGACGGTGGTCCTCGAGGCCGACGGCAAGCTCGCCGGGATCTTCACCGACGGCGACTTGCGTCGTACCTTGGACCGGACCATCGATGTACACAGTGCCACCATCGAGCAGGTCATGACGCCCCACGGCAAGACCGCCCGCGCCGAAATGCTCGCCGCCGAGGCCCTGAAAATCATGGAAGACCACAAGATCAGCGCCCTGGTGGTGGTCGATGCCGAAGACCGCCCGGTGGGCGCCCTGAACATGCACGACTTGCTGCGTGCGGGAGTCATGTAAATGAACGCAGACCTGCTGCAACGCGGTAAAACCATCAAGCTGGCCGTGTTCGACGTGGACGGCGTGCTGACCGACGGGCGCCTGTACTTCCTCGAGGATGGTAGCGAGTTCAAGACCTTCAATACCCTCGACGGCCAGGGCATCAAGATGCTGATGGCCGCCGGCGTGCAGACCGCTATCATCAGCGGCCGCAAAACCCCGGTGGTCGAACGGCGTGCGAAGAACCTTGGCATTCCCCACCTTTATCAAGGGCGCGAGGATAAACTGGTGGTCCTGGACGAACTCCTGGGCCAACTCAACCTGAGCTATGAACAGGTCGCCTACCTGGGTGACGACCTGCCGGACCTGCCGGTGATCCGCCGGGTTGGCCTGGGCATGGCAGTGGCCAACGCGGCCGGCTTCGTACGCGAGCACGCCCACGGCGTCACCACGGCGCGAGGCGGCGAAGGCGCGGCCCGTGAGTTCTGCGAATTGATCCTGCGCGCCCAGGGCCGCCTCGAAGCGGCCAACGCCGCGTACCTGTGAGCCATTTATGCTGAGCAAGAAGATTCGCACCATCCTGCTGTTCGCGTGCATCGCGGCGATTTTCGCGGCGGTGGGCTACTGGAACATCAGCCCCGAACGTTTTCTCGACCGCCCCGCCGCACAGGTCCAGGAAAACGACATCGACTGGTATGCGACCAACACACATACACTGCAATACCTGCCCGATGGCAAAGTGCAGTACGAAATGACGTCCGACAAGGTCGATCACGTCAAGGCCACCGACATTACGCTGGTCGCCAATCCGGACCTGAACATGTTCCGCGGCACGGAGTTCCCGTGGCATGTGCAGAGCAAGCGTGCTGAAGTCAAACCCGGCGGCACCGAAGTTGAACTGATCGACTCGGTACGCGTGGCACGCACCGATGAGAAGAACCGCACGACCATCATCACCAGCACTCGCATGACCGTGTTCCCGCAGCAACAATATGCGCAGACCGAGCAACCCGTTAGAATCGACGGCGCCGGTGGTGTATCGACCGGCACGGGCATGAAGGCGTATTTGAAGGAAAGCAGGATACACCTGCTATCGAACGTAAGAGGACAGTATGAAGCTCGCTAAAACCCTCCCTATTTTGCTCAGTCTGGGCGCAGCACTGGGAAGCGCGAGCGCCTGGTCCCTCCCCAACGACCGCGACCAGCCTATCCGCATCCAGGCTGACGATGCCCAATTGGACGACAAGAACGGTGTCGCCACCTATAAGGGCGATGTGATCATCACCCAGGGTTCGATGAAGGTCACCGGCAACACCGTGACCATCACCCGCACCCCGAACGGCGACATCGACGTGGTGACCTCGGTGGGCAACCTGGCCTATTTCGAGCAGTTGCAAACCGCCGGCGACACCAAGCCCGTACAGGGTTACGGCGTGACCATCCAGTATCACGCCTCCCAGGACCGCGTCGTGCTGATCGATCGCGCCAAGGTCATCGACAAGGACAACAACGTCACCCAGGGCGAAAAAATCGTCTACGACACGAACAAGAAACTCGCCAGCGCCGGTCGCGCCACCGGCAACAAGGTGACCGAGCAGCGCCCACGGATCGACATGGTCATCCAGCCGAAAAAGAAAACCGAGCAAAAGGCCCAGTAATGGCAACTCTGAAAGCCCAGCACCTGGCCAAGAGCTACAAGAGCCGTCAAGTCGTGCGCGATGTCAGCCTGTCGATCGACAGCGGGCAGATCGTCGGCCTGCTCGGCCCCAACGGCGCGGGCAAGACCACCTGCTTCTACATGATCGTCGGCCTGGTCCAGGCCGATCAGGGCCGCGTCCTGATCGACGACCTGGACGTCAGCCACCAGCCGATGCATGGCCGGGCAAAGGCCGGTATCGGCTATTTGCCGCAAGAGGCGTCGATCTTCCGCAAACTGTCGGTTGCCGACAACATCATGGCGATCCTCGAGACCCGCAAGGAACTCGACAAGGCCGGTCGTCGCCAGGAGCTGGAAAGCCTGCTGCAGGAATTCCACATCAGCCACATCCGCGACAACCTCGGCATGAGCCTGTCCGGTGGCGAACGACGCCGGGTGGAAATCGCCCGAGCCCTGGCCACTGCCCCGAAATTCATCCTCCTCGACGAACCGTTCGCCGGTGTGGATCCGATTTCGGTGGGTGACATCAAGCAGATCATTCACCATCTCAAGGCCAAGGGGATCGGTGTGCTGATCACCGACCACAACGTGCGCGAGACGCTGGACATCTGCGAAACCGCCTACATCGTCAATGACGGCCAATTGATCGCCGAGGGTGACTCCGCCACCATCCTGGCCAACGAACTGGTCAAGGAAGTGTATCTGGGCCACGAGTTCCGCCTGTAAGCGCGAAGTGTCTGGCAAATTGTCCCGGCGCCGCTAATTTAACTAAGGCAGCGCCCTGGGGCGCTCTCAGTGAATCCCCGTCATCGGGAAACTAATTGAGAACTTCCCCTAGGCAAACACTTAAGTTTCAGGCATATAATTTGCTTAAGGTTTGGCGCTCCGGCGCCCTTGTAGTGGATGGCGCATGTGCGCCGGCGAATAAGGTGTTAAGCCCCTGCCATGAAACCATCGCTAGTCTTGAGAATGGGCCAGCAGCTGACGATGACACCGCAGCTGCAACAGGCCATCCGCCTGCTCCAATTGTCGACCCTGGACCTGCAACAGGAAATCCAGGAGGCCCTGGAATCCAATCCGATGCTCGAACGCCAGGAAGAAGGCGACGACTTCGACAATACCGATCCGCTGGCCGACAACGTCGAGCACAAACCCAATACCGAGATCCAGGAACCGTCTTACCAGGAGGAAGCCGCCCCGACGGTGGATAACCTCGAGGATGGCGAATGGAACGAACGCATCCCCAACGATCTGCCCGTGGACACAGCCTGGGAAGACGTCTACCAGACCAGCGCCAGCAGCCTGCCCAGCGGCGATGATGACGAGTGGGACTTCACCACCCGCACCTCTGCCGGCGAAAGCCTGCAAAGCCACCTGCTGTGGCAGTTGAACCTGGCGCCGATGTCCGACACCGATCGCCTGATCGCCGTGACCCTGATCGACTGCATCAACAACCAGGGCTACCTGGACGAGACCCTCGAAGAAATCCTCGAGGCCTTCGATCCCGAGCTGGACATCGAGCTGGACGAGATCGAAGCCGTCCTGCACCGTATCCAGCAGTTCGAGCCGGCCGGCATCGGCGCCCGCAACCTGGGTGAGTGCCTGCTGCTGCAACTGCGCCAGCTGCCCGCCAAGACGCCGTGGCTGGCCGAGGCCAAGCGACTGGTCACCGACTATATCGACCTGCTGGGCGGCCGCGACTATAGCCAGCTGATGCGGCGCATGAAGCTCAAGGAAGATGAGCTGCGCCAGGTGATCGAACTGGTCCAGAGCCTCAACCCACGCCCGGGCTCGCAGATCGAGGCCACCGAGCCCGAATACGTGGTGCCCGATGTGATCGTGCGCAAGCACAACGATCGCTGGCTGGTGGAACTGAACCAGGAATCGGTGCCCAAGCTGCGGGTCAACGCCCAGTACGCAGGTTTTGTAAGGCGCGCCGATACCAGCGCCGACAACACCTTCATGCGTAACCAGTTGCAGGAAGCGCGCTGGTTCATCAAGAGCCTGCAAAGCCGCAACGAAACGCTGATGAAGGTCGCCACCCAGATCGTGGAACATCAACGCGGCTTCCTGGACTACGGCGACGAAGCGATGAAGCCGTTGGTCCTGCACGACATTGCCGAGGCAGTGGGCATGCACGAGTCGACAATCTCCCGGGTGACCACGCAGAAATTCATGCATACCCCACGGGGTATCTACGAATTGAAATATTTTTTCTCCAGTCACGTCAGCACCTCCGAGGGCGGAGAATGCTCATCCACGGCCATCCGCGCGATCATCAAGAAACTGGTGGCTGCGGAAAATCAGAAAAAGCCGTTGAGTGACAGCAAGATCGCTGGTTTACTGGAGGCACAAGGCATTCAGGTGGCCCGCCGTACCGTCGCCAAATACCGTGAATCCCTAGGGATTGCACCTTCGAGCGAACGCAAGCGGTTGATGTAACAGGCCACGCCACAGCGTTCCAGTGGCAGGCATTTCTGCCTGCCGCTTTATGCACTGGCAACGAAGGAGAAGCTGTATGCAAGTCAACATCAGTGGACACCAACTGGAAGTGACCGAACCCCTGCGTACGTACATCGGCGAAAAACTCGACCGATTGGAAAGGCATTTCGACAAGATCACCAACGTGCAGGTCACGATGAACGTCGAGAAGCTGCTGCAGAAAATCGAAGCCACGTTGCATATTCCCGGTGGAGAGGTGGTTGCCAACGCGGAGCACACAGACATGTATGCCGCGATTGACCTGCTGACCGACAAGCTGGATCGCCAACTCAAAAAGCATAAGGAAAAGACCCAGAGCCTGCTCCAAGGCGCAACCGGTCGTTAACCCCCCCAATCCATGATCCGACTAGAATCCATCCTGACCCCCGGCCGTTCCCAGGTGAACGCGCCGGGAGGCAGCAAGAAGAAAGCCCTCGAACAAATCGCCAACCTGATCCACCGGGAAGTACCGGATCTGGAAATGCAGGACGTTTTCGAGGCCCTCGTTGCCCGTGAAAAACTCGGTTCCACCGGTTTTGGCAACGGCATCGCCATTCCCCATTGCCGCCTCAAGGGTTGTGCCACGCCGATCAGCGCGCTGCTGCACCTTGAAGCCCCCATAGATTTCGACGCCATCGATGGCGCACCGGTCGACCTGCTGTTCGTCCTGCTGGTCCCGGAAGCGGCAACCGACAAGCACCTTGAACTGCTCCGCCAGATCGCCAGCATGCTGGACCGCAAGGAAGTGCGCGACAGGCTGCGCGGCGCATCGAGCAACGAAGCCTTGTATCAGGTTGTCCTGGACGAGCAGAACGGTCATTAATCATGCGCCTGATCATCGTCAGCGGCCGCTCCGGCTCCGGTAAAAGCACGGCCCTCAATGTGCTTGAGGACAGCGGCTACTATTGCATCGACAACCTGCCGGCCGGCCTGCTGCCGGAGTTGGCCGAGCGGGCGCTGATCCACACCGAGCTGGCGCAACCGCTGGTGGCGGTTTCCGTCGACGCGCGCAACCTGCCAAGCCACCTGTCGCGCTTTCCCGAACTGCTCGAGGAAGTGCGCAACCGGCATATCCAGTGCGACGTGCTGTATCTGGATGCCGATGATGAAACCCTGCTCAAGCGCTTTTCCGAGACCCGGCGGCGCCACCCCCTGAGCAACGCCAACCGCTCGCTGGCCGAAGCCATCGAAGACGAAAGCCAGCTGTTGGGGCCGATCGCCGACCTGGCGGACCTCAAGGTCAACACCACGAACCTGAACCTGTATCAGCTGCGTGACACCATCAAGTTGCGTTTGCTGAACCAGCCGGAACCGGGCACCGCGTTCCTGGTGGAGTCGTTCGGCTTCAAGCGTGGCATGCCGGTAGACGCCGACCTGGTGTTCGATGTGCGCTGCCTGCCCAACCCTTATTGGAAACCGGAACTGCGCGAGCAGTCCGGGCTGGATCAACCGGTGATCGACTACCTGGCGGCCCAGCCGGATGTCGAGGAAATGTTCCAGGACATCTCCGGCTACCTGCTTAAATGGCTGCCCCGCTTTGCCGCAAGCAACCGCGCCTATGTCACGATCGCCATCGGTTGTACCGGTGGTCATCACCGCTCCGTCTACCTGACCGAGCGCCTGGGCCAGCTCCTGCAACAATCCCTGAAGAACGTCCAGGTTCGCCACCGCGACCTCAGCTAAAGGATCCACATCGCGATGCCTGCTCGGGAAATTGAAATCATCAACAAGCTGGGCTTGCATGCCCGCGCGTCAGCCAAGTTCGTCGGGGTGGCAGGCCAGTTCAAGGACACCACCATCCGGGTCGGTCGTACGCCGGAGGCCACGGTCGATGGCAAGAGCATCATGGCAATGATGATGCTCGCAGCGGGCAAGGGCACCAAGATCTACCTGGAAACCCAAGGCGAGCAGGAGCAGGAGGCGATGGATGCGCTGGTGACCCTGATCAACAACTACTTCGACGAAGGTGGCTGACACCGCAAGACTGTTGTGGCGAGGGGATTTATCCCCGCTGGGCTGCGAAGCAGCCCTGCGGGGATAAATCCCCTCGCCACAGGATGCTTTTACACATTAAAAAGGCGCGTCATCCAATGGATGCCGCGCCTTTTTTATCGCAATGAAAGTCAGCTACCCGCCACCGTCATCCGCTCGATCAGCACCGAACCGGTGCGGATGTTGCTGCGCAGTTCCAGATCATTGCCCACGGCCACGATCTGCTTGAACATATCGCGCATGTTGCCGGCAATGGTCACTTCCTGGACCGGGAACTGGATCTCGCCATTCTCGACCCAGAAACCTGCCGCGCCACGGGAATAGTCCCCGGTGACCATGTTCAGGCCATGGCCCATCAACTCGGTCACCAGCAAGCCTCGCCCCATCCGCCGCAGCAAGGCCGCCTGGTCCTCTTCGCCGTGGGTTACGAACAGGTTGTGCACACCACCGGCATTGGCGGTGCTCGGCATGCCGAGTTTGCGGCCCGAATACGTGCCGAGGATGTAGGACACCAGCTCCCCCTTCTCCACGAACGGCTTGGCATAGGTGGCCAGGCCATCGCCGTCGAACGCCGAACTGCCCATGGCCTGCATCAGGTGCGGGCGTTCGTCGATAGTCATCCATTCCGGGAACAGTTTCTGGCCCAGCGCACCTTCGAGGAACGAGGATTTGCGATACAGGTTGCCGCCGGAAACCGCCGACAGGAAGCTGCCGAACAATCCACCGGCCAGCTCGGCGGCAAACAGCACCGGCACTTCACAGGTCGGTACCGGTCGCGCGCCCAGGCGGCTGGCCGCCCGTTGCGCGGCCTTCTGGCCGATCGACAACGGATCTGCCAACAGACTGCCCTGGCGGTTCACGTCGTACCAGTAATCGCGCTGCATCTGGCCGTTGGCTTCGGCGATCATTACGCAACTGAGGCTGTGACGGGTCGACGCATAACCGCCGATGAAACCGTGGCTGTTACCGTACACCCGGCAGCCCTGATGGGTATTGAGCGTCGTGCCGTCGGCGTTCTTGATCCGCGGGTCGGTATCGAACGCCGCCGCTTCACAGCGCAACGCCTGCTCGATGGCCTGCTCGGGGGTGATGTCCCAGGCGTGGAACAGGTCGAAGTCCCGCGACTCCTTGCACATCAGGGCGGCATCGGCCAGGCCCGAGGCTTCGTCCTCGGAGGTGTGCTGGGCGATCGCCAGCGCTGCGGCGACGGTTTCGCGAATGGCATCCGGGCCGCTGGCCGACGTACTGGCCGAGCCCTTGCGCTGGCCGACGTACAAGGTGATACCGAAACCCTGGTCGCGATTGAATTCGACAGTTTCCACTTCACGCTGGCGTACCGACGTCGACAGGCCCTGTTCCAGGGACACCGCCACCTCACAGGCGCTGGCGCCCTGTCGCTTGGCTTCGGCAAGGATCTGCTCGACCTGCTCCTGCAGTGCCGGCAATGCCTGCGGGCCGACGCTCTGAACTGCACTCATGGCTTTCTCCACTCAAATTCTGCTTTCGGTAAGGCCTTCGAGCGACCGGGCCGGACAAGCGGCCCCCGACTGGTTATCATGGCGGCGTTTCTTTGCGGACTGCCCCCATGGTTGATTCTTACGACGACTCCCTCTACGAGGGTGAAAAAAGCAAATCCCAGGTCAAACGCGAGCTGCATGCTCTGGTTGACCTCGGCGAGCGCCTGACAACACTCAAGCCGGACTTGCTGGCCAAACTGCCCTTGACCGACGCCTTGCGCCGGGCCCTGGCCGATGCGCCCAAGCACACCGCGAATATCGCGCGTAAACGGCACCTGCAGTTCATCGGCAAACTGATGCGCGATCAGGACACTGACGCCATCCTGGTTCTGCTCGATCAACTCGATGCCTCCACCCGGCAGTACAACGAACGCTTCCATAACCTGGAACGCTGGCGCGATCGCCTGATCGCAGGCGACGACGGCACCCTGGAAAAGTTCGTCATCGACTACCCGGAGGCCGATCGCCAGCAACTGCGCTCCCTGATCCGTCAGGCCCAGCACGAAGTGGCGCAGAACAAGCCGCCGGCTTCGAGCCGTAAAATCTTCAAGTACATCCGTGAACTGGACGAGACTCAACGCGGCCTGCGCTGAGTAACGCACTTGTAGGAGCTGTCGAGTGCAACGAGGCTGCGATCTTTCCCCAGACAATTGAATCCAGGGCGAAAGATCAAAAGATCGAAGCCTTCGGCAGCTCCTACGCGCCCGTGCCACCCACGGTAATCGCATCAATCTTCAGGGTCGGCTGACCGACACCCACCGGCACCGACTGCCCGTCCTTGCCGCATGTCCCTACGCCGCTGTCCAGGGCCAGGTCGTTACCGACCATCGACACCTTGCTCATCGCCTCCGGTCCGTTACCGATCAGCGTCGCGCCTTTGACCGGCGCGGTGATCTTGCCGTCCTCGATCAGGTAGGCCTCGCTGGTGGAGAACACGAACTTGCCGCTGGTGATGTCCACCTGGCCGCCGCCGAGGTTGGCGCAGTAGATGCCCTTTTTCACCGAGGCGATGATCTCCGCCGGATCACTCTGGCCACCGAGCATGTAGGTGTTGGTCATGCGCGGCATCGGCAGGTGCGCATACGACTCACGGCGGCCGTTGCCGGTACGGGCCACACCCATCAGCCGGGCGTTGAGCTTGTCCTGCATGTAGCCCTTGAGGACGCCGTTCTCGATCAGCGTGGTGCACTCGGTCGGGGTGCCTTCGTCGTCGACGCTCAGCGAGCCGCGCCGCCCGGCCAAGGTGCCGTCGTCGACAATGGTGCAGAGTTTCGAAGCAACCATTTCGCCCATGCGCCCGCTGTAGGCTGAGCTGCCCTTGCGGTTGAAATCGCCTTCCAGGCCATGCCCTACTGCTTCGTGCAGCAGGACGCCGGACCAGCCGGACCCCAACACCACCGGCAACGTACCGGCCGGCGCCGGAATCGCTTCGAGGTTGACCAGCGCCTGACGCAAAGCCTCTCGGGCGTAGCCCATCGCGCGGTCTTCGTTGAGGAAATAGCGGTAGTCGGTACGCCCGCCGCCACCATGCCCACCCCGCTCGCGGCGACCGTTCTGCTCGACGATCACGCTGACATTGAAGCGCACCAGCGGCCGTACATCCGCCGCCAGGCCGCCGTCGGTGGACGCCACCAGGATGCGCTCCCAGACACCGGCCATGCTCACCGACACCTGCTGGATACGCGGATCGAGGGCACGGGTAGCGACGTCGATGCGCTTGAGCAGTTCGACCTTTTCGGCGCGGCTCATGACTTCCAACGGATTATCCGGCGCATACAACTGCGCAACGTCCTGGCTACTGAACGCCTGGACCGTGCCGTTCTGCCCGGCCCGGGAAATCGAACGCGCCGCACGGGCCGCGGCCCCCAAGGCTTCGAGGGTAATGGCATTGCTGTAGGCAAAGCCGGTTTTTTCGCCGGACTGGGCACGCACGCCTACGCCCTGGTCCAGGTTGAAACTGCCTTCCTTGACGATGCCGTCTTCCAGCGACCAGGACTCGGAGATCTGGCCCTGGAAATACAGGTCGGCCGCATCGATACCCGGGCCGGCCAGGTCGCCCAGCACGCCTTGCAGGCTTTCGAGGGTCACGCCGCCGGGGGCTAGAAGGTGTTCACTGACTGAGGACAACAACCCGCTCATATGTTTTACGCCTTGAATTCGTCGTCTTGGACAGGCCGCTGTCGAGCGCCCTGCGAGAAAAAGCGCCGATGGCTGGCCACCGGCATGCGCGCCCGGATGGACGCCTGTTCGCTGCTGTCGCGCTCGGCCAACAACACGGCTTCGCCTTGATCCTGTTGCGCCAGCACCCGCCCCCAGGGGTCGACAATCGCCGCGTGGCCAAAGGTTTCCCGAGGCCCCGGATGCACGCCACCCTGGGCGGCCGCCAGCACATAGCACTGGGTTTCGATGGCCCGGGCGCGGATCAGCACCTCCCAATGAGCCGCACCGGTCACGGCGGTAAACGCCGAGGGGGCCGTGATCAATTCCGCGCCGGCCGCCCGCAGCTCGCTGTAAAGCTCCGGGAAACGCAAGTCGTAGCAGACCGTCAGGCCAATCCTTCCCACCGGCGTATCGGCGACCACCACATTGCCGCCATAAGCATAGTCATCAGACTCACGGTAGCGCCCACGATTGTCAGCCACATCCACGTCGAACAGATGCAGCTTGTCGTACCGCGCCACGATCTGGCCCTGATCGTCCACCAGCAACGAACAGGCATGAGCCTTGGCCTCGGGCCGGTCCACCGGCGGCAAAGGCAACGTGCCGGCCACAATCCATAACCTGAGGTCACGGGCGACCTGTTTCAACCAGGGCAGGATCGGTCCCTGACCAAAGGCTTCGGCGCGACCGATGTCGGCCACGTCCCGCCGCCCCATCGCCGCGAAGTTTTCCGGCAGCACCGCCAACCGCGCACCGCCAGCGGCGGCCTGTTCCAGCAGTACACGGGCACGTGCCAGGTTGGCGAGCACATCGCTTTGGCTGACCATTTGAATCACTGCGACTGGCATGGTGCTTCCCTCCTGTCTCATCTCGTTCCCACGCTCCGCGTGCGCATCAAGTGACGCTCCGCGTCACAGGGGCGCAGAGCGCCCCAGGCGGCATTCCCACGCAGAGCGTGGGAACGATCGACGTCAGAACGGCTTGTCGAAAGTGATCTTCGGCTCTTTCCACGGTCCCTTGACGTCATATCTTACGCTGGCAAAACGCGCCACGCGGTCGCCGATCAGTTTGTCGATCAGAAACAGCGCGCCGCCCACCGCCGGCGCGCCGACAATCAGCGCGGCAATCGGCAGGTTGTTGGTCACCGGCAATGTTACCTGCAACTTGGCATCGACCCGGTCGGCCACCATATCCAGCGTTCCGTTGAGTTCCAGATTGCTCGAAGGCCCCGTCAGGGTAATGGGTTCACGGGTCACGTAGACACCGTTGCTCGCCACCAGCAGCCCCTTGACCCGATCGTAGCTCAGGCCCTTGCCGAAAAGGTCGGAGAAGTCCAGGCGCAGCCGCCGGCCGATAGAGTTGAAGTTCAGCAGGCCGAACACCCGCAACGCCTGGGCGCTACCCTCGACCTCGATGAACTGGCCCTTGTTCAACGACGCGTCGAGGCTGCCGGAAAAGCGCTTGGTCGCGACCCACGCCGGCGAGCCAGGCCAATTGCCATCGACGTCCATGTGGAAGTCCTGGCTGGTCACGCTCGGGGCGAATCCCCAGCCCTTGAGCACATCGGCCAGATTCTTGCCGCCGATGCGGCCCTTGTACCAACTGCGGGTGGAACCGGGTACGCCTTCCCAGCCGCCACTGCCCTGCAACACCATGCCCTTGAGGCCCATGTCCAGATTGTTCAACGCGATGCCTTTGCTGGTCGGACGCACCTTCAACGACCAGGCGCCGATCAGATCCGGGCCTTGGAACAACTGGTCGATTGCGATATCCATGGCCGGGATCCGGGTGGGATCCACCGATGCCAACGGGTCCGGCGCGTTTTCGTCGGCCTGTACCGTCGGGTCAGCGGCCGGCAGGCGAACGTAATCAAGCTTGATCCCGATCGGGGCGGTCTTCGCATCCGGCAGGCTGGCGTTGCCCTTGGCCTGCTGGCTGTCGAGTCGCAAGGCCCAGGCATCCGGCTTACGGTCGAGCTGCACCGATGCCTGTTCCAGGGTCGTCCCCATCGCCGTGAGTTTGCCCACCTTGAGATCAGCGCTGCTGAGCAATTGCCTGGCGCTGCCGCTCGGGTCCTGTCCGGCATACTTGTTCATCAGGTCCTGCCACGGCCCGACATCCAGCTCCGAAAGCGCCCCGCGCAGTCGCAGCCCTTTGACTCCAGGCAAGACAGGATCGCCGCTCCCCAGCAACAGCTCGCCGCGACCGTCGGCCATCTTCCCGCCCGGCGCTGCGTAAGTGAAGCTGGCGAGGTCACCATAATTGACCCAGTAACGCCGCTCCGGCCCTTGCAGCGTCATGCGAAACAGCGTGTCGCGCCCGGTATCGGCCGTCATGCCGAAGGGCGCCGGCAGGTCCACCGCCACGCCCTTGAGGTTGGAGCTGACCGACAACTGGCTGTCGGCTCCGTCGAGAATCACCTGCAACTGGTACGGAACGACCCCGGACACGGGCAACGGCTGGGTGACGTTCAGCCAGTCGGTGAGTTTCTTGACTTCCAGCCGCCCGGACGCAACCACTCGGGTATTGAGCGCACCGGCACGGCCATCGGCAAAAATCTGTGCCGTCAACGGTCGCTCGAACGCCCGGGCCGCGATGTTCTTGCCGCTCAAGCCCTTACTGCTGTCGAAGCGGAAATCACCCTTGAGCTGGGTCAGCTCCAGCACCGGTTCGCTGAGCTTGAGTCGGGCGTTGTCGGTGCGGAAGTCCACCAGGATCTTCGGTTGGTCGCCCTTGGCCAACGGGATATCGAGCTTCACATTGCCTTGCAGGCCGCCTTCGCCTTCCCAGCCGGCGAACGTCTCGGCCGTGCCGATCGGCGCCGTCTGGAGGATTTTCAGCCCGTCCCCCAAGCCTCCGGCGAATCCGCCATCCAGCAACAGATGGGAGTGCTGGCCACTCGGGACATGGGGAATGTTCACCGCTACGTCTTTGACCTGGGTGTCGAGCAATTGCCCCTGGCTGGCGAAGATGCGCACGCCACTGTCTTCGACGAAGACATCGCCACTGACCTTGCCGACCGAAGGCCAGCCCGGCTGGAAGGCCAGCTCGGCGTCATGCACCTTGAAGAACAGGCTGATGCTGCGGGCCGTGTCCTCGGCGCCGTGGTTCAGCGAACCCTGGTACTGGAAAAAACCTTCATCCACGGCGCCCTTGACGATAGCCGTGCGCAACCACTCATCCAGGGCCGGGCTCAGCACCGCCGGCAGGTACTTGGCGGTGTAGCGCCCATCGCCATCCACCAGGCCGACCCGCAGGTCCATGTAGTCTTCCTGGCTGTGGTCGAAATGCAGGCGGATCAGGAAATCGCCGGCAATCCGGCCCTCCTCCCCCAGCACCTTCAGGTAGGGTGCGATCAGGGTGAAGCCTTGCTGGTCGAGCTTCCAGGTCAGCCGCGCATTGGCTTGCAGGTATTGCCAGGGCTTGGCGAAGATCGGGTCCAGGTGCAGGGAAAAATCCTTGCTGTCCATGCGCAGCTCGCCGCCGCCGAGGTCGCCGCTGAGGCTGCCAGAGACGTTACGCGCCGCCGGAGCGCCGTGATAAGCATTAAAGCCCACCGTGTCCAGGTTGGTGGCAAAGCTGACCTTGCGATCACCGGCATTCTGCGGTCGATAGTCCATCCACACATTGCGCAGGGCGCCAGTGAACTTGAGGCGGTCGATGGCCGTCGCGGCCCCCTCGGGCAACGGCGCCAAAGCATTGAGCAAGGGCGTAAGCGGGGTCAGGTCGAGGCGATCGGCCTGCAGGTGCCAGAGTTCTTCAGCCTTCTCGGTGGCCGCGCTCTGCTGCAGTTGCAGGCGCGACTCCCAGCGGGTTTCCCCCAGGCTCATCGCCAGGGAATCGAACGTCGCGGTGAAGCCCTCGCTGCCGCGCTGGAAATACCCGTTGAGTGCCAGGTTGCGGATCTGTACCGGCTTGCGCTCGGCATAGGCGCCGGTGATGTCCGGCGCATTCAGGCGCACGGCGGCGCTTTGCAGTGTGCCGTCCCCCCAACTCAGCCAGAACTCGCCGCCGGCCTTGGCCTGGGAGAAATTCCATTGCCGGGTCAGACGCTTCGGCAGCCATTTCGACCAATCGCTCTGCGGCAGGCTCAGGTAGGCATCGACCTGACCGTTCTTCCAGTCGGCGGCGCGGATGCGGGTCCGCAGGTTGATTGCCACCGGTTGCCCGTCGGGCAGGGTCAGGCGCGCATCCAGGCGTTGGCGACTGACGCCGGTCCTGAGGCTCAGGCCGACATAGGTCAGGGTCAGCGGCGCTTGATCCAGGGGCTGCAAGGTCACCTGGCTGTCGAGGATCGAGAGCTTCGAGACCACCTGCATGCGATCGAACAATTGCTGCGGGTCGAACGGCTGATCCTCCTTGACCGGCAGCCCTTCCAGGGCCCATTTGCCGTCGGCGCCTTCCTTGAGGCTGATTTTCAGGCCACCGAGCTCCAGGTGGGCGATGCGCACCTGACCGGCCAGCAGGCTGTCCCAGATGTCCGGCACGGCACGCACCTCATCCAGGTGCATGGCATTGGCCCCTTCGCCGATCATCACGTCGCTTGCCTGCAGAACCGGCGCCAGGCCGCTCCACTTGCCCTCCAGGCTGCCGATGTGCAACGGCATGCCCAGCGCTTCGGTGGCCCGGTTCTCGATCTCGGCGCGGTATTCGGCCACCAGCGGCGCCAGTTCCCGCCCGAGGCTGACATACAACGCCAGCAGCACCAGCAGCAGCGCGCACAGGCCCAGCCCCCAGCGGGTCAGCGCGGCCAGAATGCGGGTCAAACGCTCCATGTCAGTGGACTCCCCAGGCAAAGGTATTCAAATCGGCGGGACCACCGCGTCAGGAGCCACTTCAGAGCAGCACAACGTCGTATTGTTCCTGGGAGTACATGGTTTCTACCTGGAAGCGGATCGTGCGCCCGATAAAGGCCTCCAGCTCCGCGACATTACCCGACTCCTCATCGAGCAGGCGGTCCACCACTTTCTGGTTCGCCAACACTCTATAGCCGGTGGCCTGGTAGGCGCGCGCTTCCCGGAGAATTTCCCTGAAGATTTCGTAACACACGGTTTCCGGGGTCTTCAGCTTGCCCCGGCCCTGGCAGGCGCTGCACGGCTCGCACAGCACTTGCTCGAGGCTCTCGCGGGTGCGCTTGCGGGTCATCTGCACCAGGCCCAACTCGGTGATGCCGATGATGTTGGTCTTGGCGTGGTCGCGCTCAAGTTGCTTTTCCAGGGTCCTCAGCACCTGGCGCTGGTGCTCTTCGTCTTCCATGTCGATGAAGTCGATGATGATGATCCCGCCCAGGTTGCGCAGGCGCAGTTGGCGGGCGATGGCGGTGGCCGCTTCCAGGTTGGTCTTGAAGATGGTTTCTTCGAGGTTGCGATGGCCGACGAACGCCCCGGTGTTGACGTCGATGGTGCTCATGGCCTCGGCGGGATCGACCACCAGGTAGCCGCCGGACTTGAGCGGCACCTTGCGCTCCAGGGCTTTCTGGATTTCGTCTTCGACCCCGTACAGGTCGAAAATCGGCCGCTCACCGGGATAATGCTCGAGACGGTCGGCAATTTCCGGCATCAACTCGGCCACGAACTGGGTGGTCTTCTGGAAGGTTTCCCGGGAGTCGATACGGATTTTCTCGATCTTGGGGCTGACCAGGTCCCGTAGCGTGCGCAGCGCCAGGCCCAGGTCTTCGTAGATCACGCTGGGCGTGGCGATGGTCTTGATCTGCGCGGCGATCTGGTCCCAGAGCCTTCGCAGGTAACGGATGTCCATGAGAATCTCATCGGCCCCGGCGCCTTCGGCAGCGGTACGCAGGATGAAACCGCCGGCCTCCTTGATGCCTTCTTTCTCCACGCAATCGCTGACCACCTGTTTGAGGCGCTCGCGCTCGGCCTCGTCCTCGATCTTCAGGGAAATACCGACATGGGCGGTGCGTGGCATGTACACCAGATAGCGTGACGGAATGGACAGTTGGGTGGTCAGGCGTGCGCCCTTGGAACCGATGGGGTCCTTGGTCACCTGCACCACCAGGCTCTGGCCTTCGTGGACCAACGCGCCGATGCTTTCCACGGCGGGTCCTTCGCGCATGGAAATTTCCGAAGCATGGATGAACGCCGCCCGGTCCAGGCCGATATCGACGAACGCCGCCTGCATGCCCGGCAGTACCCGCACCACCTTGCCCTTGTAGATGTTGCCGACGATGCCACGCTTTTGCGTGCGCTCGACATGAACCTCTTGCAGCACACCGTTTTCAACCACCGCCACGCGCGATTCCATCGGCGTGATGTTGATCAGGATCTCTTCACTCATGGCAGGGTCTCGTTCAGACATTTTCACGATAATGGCTGCATCTGGTCAGACGGCGTTCAACGCGCGTTCAAGGTTTGCCAACAGGGTATGCCGAAATGGCCCAACAGTACTGCGGTTTCACACAATGGCAGGCCGACCACGGCCGAATAACTGCCTTCGAGCCCGGCGACGAACACCGCCCCCAGGCCCTGGATGCCATAGCCACCGGCCTTGTCCCGGGGTTCGCCGCTGGCCCAGTAGGCCAGCGCTTCCTGCTCGGTGATGGGGCGAAAACGCACCCGGCTGCTAACCACGCGGGACTCGCAGCGTTCGCCGTCCAGCAGGGCAATGGCAGTCAGCACTTCATGGTCGCGACCGGACAGGCTCATGAGCATCGCCTGGGAGTCGGCCTGGTCCAGGGGTTTGCCGAGGATCCGTCCCTCCAGCACCACCGCCGTGTCAGCACCCAGCACGCAACCCTCCTCACCGGTCAGGGTACGCCGTCCGGCCTCGGCCTTGCCGCGCGCCAGGCGTTCGACATAGGCCGATGGGGTTTCGTGGTCCAGGGGAGTTTCATCGATGTCCGCACGGATGGCGGTAAACGGTACGCCGATCTGCGTGAGCAGCTCACGCCGGCGTGGCGAGCCTGAGGCGAGGTAAAGCGGTTTCATCAATGCATCTCCCGCTTGAGCCCCAGCCAATCAGTTGATTTTGAAACGCAGGCGCAGGCCACGCAAACCGAAGCTGACCCAGGGCCAGAGCAAGGCGCTGACCAGGGCCGGCAGCACCAGTGCCAGGGTCGGCTGGCGATTGCCGGTCAGCGCGCTGAGCCACAGCTGTACCAGTTGCGCCAGACCGAAGATCACCAGGATCACCAGGCATTGTTGCCACATCGGGAACATCCGCAGGCGCTGTTGCAGCGACAGCACCAGGAAAGTGATCAAGGTCAGGATCAGCGCGTTCTGCCCCAGCAACGTCCCATAGAGCACGTCCTCGGCCAGCCCCAGACACCAGGCGGTGACCATGCCCACCTTGTGCGGCAGCGCCAACGCCCAGAAAGCCAGCAGCAAGGCCAGCCACAACGGACGCAGGATTTCCATGAATTGCGGCAGCGGCGAAACGCTGAGCAACAGGCCGATGGCGAAGGTCAACCAGACCATCCAGCCGTTACCGGATCGGGTACTGCTCATTCTTCTCGTGCTCCCCTGGTGGCTGGCGCAACGGCAGGTGGCTTGGCCGCAGGTCGCGCCGGTTGGGCCGGTTGGGCCGCTGGTGCATGAGTGGCCGGTGCATGAGCGGCCGACCTGGCCGGTGCCGGAGCTGGCGTTGCAGGCGCAGCCGACCTGGCAGGCGTCGTGGCCGGGGCAGCAGCCGGCGTGGTTGCCGGGGCCGGCGTCGCCGGTGTCGACACGGATGGAGTCGGCGTAGCGCCCGACGCTGGTGCGGCAGTGCCGGGGGCAGCCGCTTCGCGGCCTTGTCGGTCCTGGGCTTCCTGGGCCACGGCAGCGTCGTTGGCACGCTCTTCAGGTGTGCGGTTGTCGCTGAACACCAACAACAGGTATCGGCTGCGGTTCAGCGCGGCGGTCGGTACCGCACGGACAATCGCGAATGGCTGGCCGGAGTCATGGATCACTTCCTTGACCGTCGCCACCGGGTAACCCGCCGGGAAGCGCTGGCCGAGGCCGGAGCTGACCAGCAGGTCGCCTTCCTTGATATCGGCGGTGTCGGCCACGTGCCGCAATTCCAGGCGCTCCGGGTTGCCGGTACCACTGGCAATCGCCCGCAAGCCGTTGCGGTTGACCTGCACAGGGATGCTATGGGTGGTGTCGGTCAGCAACAGCACCCGAGACGTGTAGGGCATCAACTCCACCACCTGGCCCATCAGGCCACGGGCGTCGAGCACCGGCTGGCCGAGGACCACACCGTCGCGCTCACCCTTGTTGATGACGATCCGGTGGGTGAAAGGGTTGGGGTCCATGCCGATCAGCTCGGCCACTTCGACCTTTTCGTTGACCAGCGCAGAGGAATTGAGCAACTCACGCAACCGCACGTTCTGCTCGGTGAGGGCCGCCAGCTTCTGCAGGCGCCCCTGCAACAGCAGGTTCTCGGTCTTGAGTTTTTCGTTTTCAGCGACCAGCTCGGTCCGGCTGCCAAACTGGCTGGCCACACCTTGCCACAGCCGTTGCGGCAGGTCGGTGATCCAATAGGATTCCATCAACACCAGCGACATCTGGCTGCGCACTGGCTTGAGCAGTGTGAAGCGGGCATCGACCACCATCAGCGCAACCGATAGCACGGCCAGCACCAGCAGGCGCACACCCAACGAGGGGCCTTTGGCAAAAAGCGGTTTAATAAGCCGCTCCTCCCAGGCAAATGTTCTCTTTATTCATACGGCATCAAACCGGCCTGGATACGAATGACAGAAGATAAACGCCAACGGGCAGCACTGCAAAGTGCTGCCCGGAAGCGAACAACATAGACCATCCGGCGAGACTTATTCGCTGGAGAGCAGGTCCATGGTGTGCTTGTCCATCATTTCCAGCGCACGACCACCGCCGCGGGCAACGCAGGTCAACGGGTCTTCGGCAACGATCACCGGCAGGCCGGTTTCCTGGGCCAGCAACTTGTCGAGGTCACGCAACAATGCGCCACCACCGGTCAGCACCAGGCCGCGCTCGGCGATGTCGGAAGCCAGTTCCGGCGGCGACTGCTCCAGGGCGCTTTTCACCGCCTGGACGATAGTCGCCAGGGACTCCTGCAGAGCCTCCAGGACTTCGTTGGAATTCAGCGTGAATGCGCGAGGAACACCTTCGGCCAGGTTACGGCCACGCACGTCGACTTCACGCACTTCACCGCCCGGGTAGGCCGTGCCGATTTCCTGCTTGATGCGCTCGGCGGTGGACTCGCCGATCAGGCTGCCGTAGTTGCGGCGCACGTAGGTGATGATCGCTTCGTCGAAACGGTCGCCGCCCACACGTACGGATTCGGCGTAGACCACACCGTTGAGGGAGATCAGCGCGATCTCGGTAGTGCCGCCGCCGATGTCGACCACCATCGAGCCACGGGCTTCTTCCACCGGCAGGCCGGCACCGATGGCAGCGGCCATCGGCTCTTCGATCAGGAACACCTCGCGAGCACCGGCACCCAGGGCCGATTCACGGATGGCACGACGCTCCACCTGGGTGGACTTGCAGGGCACGCAGATCAGCACGCGAGGGCTGGGCTGCAGGAAACTGTTTTCGTGAACCTTGTTGATGAAGTACTGCAGCATCTTTTCGCAGACGCTGAAATCGGCGATCACGCCGTCCTTCATCGGACGAATGGCGGCGATGTTGCCCGGTGTACGGCCCAGCATGCGCTTGGCTTCGGTACCAACAGCCACGACACTTTTCTGGTTACCGTGGGTGCGGATGGCCACGACCGAGGGTTCATTCAGGACGATACCGCGCTCGCGCACGTAAATAAGGGTGTTGGCAGTGCCCAGGTCAATGGAAAGATCGCTGGAAAACATGCCACGCAGTTTCTTGAACATGGGAAAGGGACCCTAGGCAACGCGTGGGTAAAAAAGTGCGGCAAACTCTAACAACGACAGGGATTTTGGGCAAGGCGCCAATATGTTAAATTGGCCGCTTTTCTGTGCACCAAACCCTACAATCGCGGCCAATGCCCTGTTTCGCGAATACGTTCCTTTTTTGACGAGTGGCTATTGTCGTCAGGCAAGGCGCCGCGACGAGTCATAGCCCGCTATGGCGAGAAGCGGCAACGCAGCATGACGGCAATAGACGCCGTCAAAAAAGGAACAGTATTTGTGATACAGGGCACTGGACCGTAGAAATGCGGTAGTGTTCCGACAATCTAACACACGGACAGATTGCGTCCGTTCTGTTTTCCACTGGAGAATCCCATGGCGCTTGAACGCTCCGACGTGGAAAAAATCGCTCATCTGGCCTGCCTGGGCCTCAATGAAGCCGATCTTCCACACATCACTTCTGCCCTGAACAGCATTCTGGGGCTGGTCGACGAGATGCAGGCGGTCAATACCGACGGTATCGAACCGCTGGCCCACCCACTGGAAGCCAGCCAGCGCCTGCGCGCCGACGTCGTGACCGAACCCGATAACCGCGAGGCCTACCAGTCCATCGCGCCAGCGGTCGAAAACGGCCTGTACCTGGTTCCGAAAGTCATCGACTAAAGGGAAAGAGCCTCTCATGCATCACATGACACTGGCCGAGATCGCCCGCGGACTCGCCGATAAAAAGTTTTCCTCCGAAGAGCTGACCAAGGCCCTGCTGGCGCGCATCGCCCAGCTCGACCCGCAGCTCAACAGCTTCATCAGCGTCACCGAAGAACTGGCCCTGAGCCAGGCCAAGGCCGCCGACGCCCGCCGTGCCAACGGTGAAAGCGGCGCCCTGCTCGGCGCGCCGATCGCCCACAAGGACCTGTTCTGCACCCAGGGCGTACGCACCAGCTGCGGCTCGAAGATGCTCGACAACTTCAAGGCCCCGTACGACGCCACCGTGGTCGCCAAGCTGGCCGCCGCCGGCACCGTGACCCTGGGCAAGACCAACATGGACGAATTCGCCATGGGCTCGGCCAACGAGTCGAGCCACTACGGCGCGGTGAAAAACCCCTGGAACCTGGAACACGTACCGGGCGGTTCGTCCGGCGGTTCCGCCGCCGCCGTGGCCGCCCGCCTGTTGCCGGCCGCCACTGCCACCGACACCGGCGGCTCGATTCGCCAGCCGGCGGCGTTCACCAACCTCACCGGTCTCAAGCCCACCTACGGCCGCGTGTCGCGCTGGGGCATGATTGCCTACGCGTCGAGCCTCGACCAGGGCGGCCCACTGGCGCGCACCGCCGAAGACTGCGCGATCCTGCTGCAAGGCATGGCCGGCTTCGACCCGAACGACTCCACCAGCATCGATGAACCGGTGCCGGACTACAGCGCCGGCCTCAACGGCTCCCTGCAAGGCCTGCGCATCGGCGTGCCGAAGGAGTACTTCGGCGCCGGCCTCGACCCGCGCATCGCCGAACTGATCCAGAACAGCGTCAAGGAGCTGGAAAAGCTCGGCGCGGTGGTCAAGGAAATCAGCCTGCCGAACATGCAGCACGCGATTCCTGCCTATTATGTGATCGCCCCGGCGGAAGCCTCCTCGAACCTGTCGCGTTTCGACGGCGTGCGCTTCGGCTATCGCTGCGAGAACCCGGAAAACCTGATCGACCTGTACAAGCGCTCCCGTGGCGAAGGCTTCGGTGCCGAAGTGCAGCGGCGGATCATGGTCGGTACCTACGCCTTGTCCGCAGGCTACTACGACGCCTACTACCTCAAGGCGCAGAAAATCCGCCGCCTGGTGAAGAACGACTTCATGGCCGCCTTCAACGAGGTCGACATCATCCTCGGCCCGACCACGCCGAACCCGGCCTGGAAACTCGGCGCCAAGAACAGCGACCCGGTCGCTGCCTACCTGGAAGACGTCTACACCATCACCGCCAACCTCGCCGGTTTGCCGGGCCTGTCCATGCCGGCCGGTTTCGTCGATGGCCTGCCGGTGGGCGTGCAACTGCTCGCGCCGTATTTCCAGGAAGGCCGCCTGCTCAACGTGGCTCACCAGTATCAGTTGAACACTGACTGGCACACCCGCACCCCAACCGGCTTCTGAGGAGAAACACATGCAATGGGAAGTCGTGATCGGGCTGGAGATTCATACCCAGCTCACCACCCGGTCGAAAATCTTTTCCGGCAGTTCCACCACGTTCGGCTCCGAGCCCAACACCCAGGCCAGCCTGGTTGACCTGGGCATGCCCGGGGTGTTGCCGGTGCTCAACGCCGAAGCGGTGCGCATGGCGGTGATGTTCGGCCTGGCGATTGACGCCGAGATCGGCCAGCACAACGTGTTCGCCCGCAAGAACTACTTCTACCCGGACCTGCCCAAGGGCTACCAGATCAGCCAGATGGAACTGCCGATTGTCGGCAAGGGCCACCTGGACATCGCCCTGGAAGACGGCACGGTCAAGCGCGTCGGCATCACCCGGGCGCACCTGGAAGAAGACGCCGGCAAGAGCCTGCACGAAGAATTCAACGGTGCCACCGGCATCGACCTGAACCGTGCCGGCACGCCGCTCCTGGAAATCGTCTCCGAACCGGACATGCGCAGCGCCAAGGAAGCCGTGGCCTACGTCAAGGCGATCCATGCACTGGTGCGCTACCTGGGCATCTGCGACGGCAACATGGCCGAAGGTTCGCTGCGCTGCGACTGCAACGTGTCGATCCGTCCCAAGGGCCAGGCCGAATTCGGCACCCGCTGCGAGATCAAGAACGTCAACTCGTTCCGCTTCATCGAGAAGGCGATCAACAGCGAGATCCAGCGCCAGATCGAACTGATCGAGGACGGCGGCAAGGTCATCCAGCAGACCCGCCTGTACGACCCGAACAAGGACGAAACCCGTCCGATGCGCAGCAAGGAAGAAGCCAACGACTACCGTTACTTCCCCGACCCGGACCTGCTGCCAGTCGTGATCGAAGACTCGTTCCTCGATGAAGTGCGCGCCACCCTGCCGGAACTGCCACCGCAGAAACGCGAGCGCTTCCAGGCGCAGTTCGGGCTGTCGAGCTACGACGCCAACGTCCTGGCCACCAGCCGCGAACAGGCCGATTACTTCGAAAAAGTCGTCGGTATCGGCGGCGACGCCAAGCTGGCGGCCAACTGGGTGATGGTCGAACTGGGCAGCCTGCTGAACAAGCAGGGGCTGGAAATCGACGAGTCGCCGGTGTCGGCCGAGCAACTGGGCGGCATGCTGTTGCGGATCAAGGACAACACCATCTCCGGCAAGATCGCCAAGATGGTCTTCGAAGCCATGGCCAATGGTGAAGGCAGCGCCGACGAGATCATCGAGAAGCGCGGCTTGAAGCAGGTCACCGACACCGGGGCGATCAGCGCCGTGCTCGATGAAATGCTCGCGGCCAACGCCGAACAGGTCGAGCAATACCGTGCGGCAGACGAAGCCAAGCGCGGCAAGATGTTCGGCTTCTTCGTCGGCCAGGCCATGAAAGCCTCCAAGGGCAAGGCCAACCCGCAACAGGTCAACGAACTGCTGAAAAGCAAGCTCGAGGGCTGACTTATAGACGGTGATCGTTCCCACGCTCTGCGTGGGAACGCCTCACTGGACGCTCCGCGTCCGCTTTTTGTGACGCAGAGCGTCACGGGCTGCATTCCCACGCAGAGCATGGGAACGATCATGGGGTCATAGAATGAAGCGTCTCCTCGGCGCCTGCGCCCTGCTGTCCCTGCTGGCCGGTTGCGCCAGCCAGAGCGGGACGGTCGATCCTCACGGCTACGACCAGACCGGCGTCGCCTCTTATTACGGTTCCAGGCACCACGGCAAGCGCACCGCCAGCGGCGAGCGTTTCGACCAGCACAGCCTGACCGCCGCCCATCGCCAGTTGCCATTCGGCACACGGGTGAAAATCACCAACCTGGGCAACAATGACAGTGTCGTGGTCCGTATCAACGACCGCGGCCCGTATACCCGAGGCCGTCTGATCGACGTGTCCCGCGAAGCCGCCGAGCAGTTGGGCATGTTGCGCAGCGGCACCGCCCGGGTGCGCGTGCAAGCCCTCGACGATTGACAGACGGAGCCCGGCCATTTCCCTACTCGCCGCTTTACCGCTTTTCAGCCTGATCGAATTGTTCGGCGGCCTGCTGTTGCTGATCGCCGGCGCCGAGTTGCTGGTGCGTGCGGCCGTCGGCCTGGCGGCGCGCTTGCAAGTGCGTCCACTGATCATCGGCCTGAGCATCGTCGCCTTCGGCAGCAGCGCGCCGCAGATGGCCGTCAGCCTGCAAGCGACCCTGGCGCAGAACGCCGACATCGCCGTCGGCAGCGTGATCGGCAGCGGCATCTTCAACATCCTCGTGACCCTCGGCCTGTCGGCGCTGATCATTCCGTTGCGGGTCTCGCGCCAACTGGTGCGCCTGGACATCCCGCTGATGATCGGCGCCAGCCTGCTGGTGTTCGTGCTGGCCTGGAACGAAGAGCTGACGCGGCTGGACGGCATGCTGCTGCTGATCGCCCTGGCGGTGTACCTGGGCCTGTTGCTGCGTCAGTCGCAACACTCCGGGCGCCCCCACGCCGTAGCGGTCGACGTGACGCCGACGTCCTGGCTCAAGAGCCTGTCGATGATCGCAGCCGGCCTGGCGATGCTGATTTTCGCCGGGCACCTGCTGCTGGGCGCGGCGGTGGAAGTGGCGACAGACCTGGGGCTGTCGGAGCGCATCATCGGCCTGACCATCGTCGCGGTCAGCACCTCGCTGCCGGAGCTCGCCACCTCACTGATCGCCGCGTTGCGGGGCCAGCGCGACATCGCGGTGGGCAACGTGATCGGCAGCAACCTGTTCAACCTGCTGGGCGTGCTGGGGGTGACCGCCCTCGCCGCCCCGACGCCGCTTTCGGTTTCGCCGAACGCCCTGGATTTCGACCTGCCGGTGATGCTCGGCGTCGCGGTGCTGTGCCTGCCGGTGTTCTATTCCGGTTATCGCGTCACCCGCGCCGAAGGCTTGCTGTTCCTCGGTTTGTACGTGGCCTACGGGTTGCACGTGGTGTCGTTCACCACCGGCATGCCCCTGGCCGGCCAACTGGAACGGCTGATGCTGTTCTACGTGCTGCCGGTCCTGCTCGCATTCTTGCTGTTCACCTCCGTGCGCGCCTGGCGCCGCCAACACCACAAGAGGGATTTGCCATGACCGACACTCCAAAGACCGGCCTGGACATGCGTCGCCAAGTGATGGGCGATGCGTTCGTCGACCGTGCGCTGGGCAACGCCACCGAATTCACCCAGCCCCTGCAGGACTTCGTCAACGAACATGCCTGGGGCAGCGTCTGGAGCCGTGAAGGCCTGCCGTTGAAAACCCGCAGCCTGATCACCCTCGCCGCCCTCACCGCCCTCAAATGCCCGCAGGAACTCAAAGGCCATGTGCGTGGCGCGCTGAACAATGGCTGTACGGTGGAAGAGATTCGCGAGGCGTTGCTGCATTGCGCGGTGTATGCCGGGGTGCCAGCAGCGATCGATGCGTTTCGGGCGGCGCAGGAAGTGATCGATAGCTACCAGAAGCCTGAGTGACAGGAAGATTGCTATCGCGAGCAGGCTCGCTCCCACAGTTGATGGGGTTTCTTCAGAAGGAACGCGGTCGAATGTGGGAGCGAGCCTGCTCGCGATTGGACCTCAAGAACACCAGAAACCCAAGCCTAGATCCACCCACCCCACTGCAACACAAAGATCCCCAGGTTTGTGGTGATCGCCGCCATCAAGGTGGTAATGACAATGATCGCCGCCGCCAGCTCATGGTTGCCATCGGCCGCGCGGGCCATGACGAAGCTGGCGGCGGCGGTGGGACTGCCGAAGTACAGGAACAGGATGCCCAGTTCCGCCCCGCGAAAACCCCAGAGCCAGGCCCCCAGGGTGGTCAGCACCGGCAGGCCGACCATCTTCACCAGGCTCGAACTCATGGCCATCCTGCCGCTCTTGCGCAACGCCGCCAGCGACAGCGTGCCGCCGATGCAGATCAGCGCCAGGGGCAAGGTCATCTGCGCGAGGTATTTGCCTGAGGTTTCAAACCAGTTCGGCAGGCCGATCTGCCAATAGGCGAACGGCGCGGCGACGATCACGCTGATGATCAGCGGGTTACTGAACACGCTTTTGCAGATGCTCCACGGGTCGGACTTGATCACCGGGCTGTAGACCGCCAGCACGATGGTCGACAAGGTGTTGTAGAACAGGATCACCAGCGCCGCGAGGATCGCTCCCAGGGAAATCCCGTAGTCACCGTACATGCTCGCCGCCAACGCCAGGCCGATGACCCCGTTGTTGCCACGAAACGCGCCTTGGGTGTAGATGCCGCGATCCTCCCGCGGGCAACGCCAGATCGCCCAACCCCAGGCCATGGCAAAGCTCACCAGGGTGGCGATGGAGAAATAGATCAGCAGGGCCGGCTGCAACGCCGCATGCAGGTCGGCGTGGAGGATGCCGAGGAACAACAGCGCCGGCATGGTGACGTTGAACACCAGGGACGAGGCGGTGTGAATGAAATTGTCGTTGATCCAGTTGACGCGCTTGAGCAGCACCCCCAGAAACAGCATGGCAAACACCGGCGCGGTGATGTTCAGGGTTTCGAGGAAAATTGCCAACATGCCGGGGACCTTGAGAGGGGTGTCGTTAGGTGGCTAATGATAAGCCACTTTCCCACTGATCGTTCCCACGCTCTGCGTGGAAATGCCTCAACGGACGCTCCGCGTTCGGCTCTCGGGACGCGGAGCGTCCCTGGCTGCATTCCCACGCAGAGCGTGGGAACGATCAACGACAACGTCAGATCAGGTAATCGGCGCCGGGTTGAACAAGGTGATGTCGTTGTAGATCTTGTGCTGCTCGGCCCAGGTCTGCTTCTTGCCGCTGGCTACATCCAGGTAGTAGTGGAACAGCTCCCAGCCCAACTCTTCGATCGTCGCCCGTCCAGTGGCGATCCGGCCGGCGTCGATGTCGATCAGGTCCGGCCAGCGCTGGGCCAGTTCGGTACGGGTCGAGACCTTCACCACCGGTGCCATCGCCAGACCATACGGCGTGCCACGACCGGTGGTGAACACGTGCAGGTTCATCCCCGCCGCCAGTTGCAGTGTGCCACAGACAAAATCGCTGGCCGGCGTGGCGCAGAAGATCAGGCCTTTTTCCTTGAAGCGCTCGCCCGGGCCAAGTACGCCGTTGATCGCGCTGCTGCCGGACTTGACGATCGAGCCCAGGGATTTTTCGACGATGTTCGACAGTCCGCCCTTCTTGTTGCCCGGCGTGGTGTTGGCACTGCGATCCGCCTCGCCCTTGGCCAGATAACGGTCGTACCAGTCCATCTCGCGCACCAGTTCCTGGGCGACTTCCCGGGTTTGCGCCCGGGAGGTCAGCAGGTAGATCGCATCGCGCACTTCGGTGACTTCGGAAAACATCACCGTCGCCCCGGCACGCAGCAACAGGTCCGAGGCATAGCCCAGGGCCGGGTTGGCGGTGATGCCGGAAAATGCATCGCTGCCGCCGCATTGCATGCCCAGGATCAACTCCGAAGCGGGCACGGTTTCACGGCGACGCTGGTCGAGCTTCTTCAGGCGGGTTTCGGCCAGCGCCATGATCTGCTCGATCATTTCGGTAAAGCCATGGCTGGAGTCCTGCAGGCGATACAACCACGGCTCGCTGAGGTCCACCGAGCTGTCGTTGTCGTGCATCACCTGCCCGGCCTGCAACTTCTCGCAACCCAGGCTGATCACCAGCGCCTCGCCACCCAGGTTCGGGTTGCGCGCCAGGTTGCGCACGGTGCGGATCGGGATGTACGCATCGGTGGCGGTGATCGCCACGCCACAACCGTAGCTGTGGGTCAGCGCCACCACGTCATCGACGTTCGGGTACTTGGGCAGCAATTCTTCCTTGATGCGCTTGACCGCATGGTCCAGCACCCCGGTCACGCACTGCACCGTGGTGGTGATGCCAAGGATATTGCGCGTGCCGACGGTACCGTCGGCATTGCGGTAGCCTTCGAAGGTGTAGCCCTCCAGCGGCGCATCGGCGGCCGGCACGTCAGTGGACAGCGGCAGGCTGTCCAGCGGCGGCGCGGTGGGCATGCGCAACTGGTCTTCCTTGACCCAACTGCCACGGGGGATCGGTTGCAGCGCATAGCCAATGACCTGGCCGTAGCGAATCACCTCGCCGCCCTCGGGAATGTCCAGCAGCGTGACCTTGTGGCTCTGTGGCACGAAGTCCACGGTGACCAGGCCGTCCGGGAATTCGGTCCCGGCCGGCACGCCCTGGTCATTGACGACGATCACCACATTGTCCCGCTCGTGCAGGCGGATGTAACGGGGCGAATCGGCATGTTCAATCAGTTGCATCGGTGCCGCTCCTTCAGGATTTGGCTTCAGACAGGCTGGAGAGGTCGGCATCCTTGGCCGCAGGTTCCTTGAGCACGACACGCTTGATCGGCCCGACGATGACCAGGTAACTGAACACCGCCATCAACGCATTGCAACCCACAAACACCAGGGCCCATTTGAACGAACCGGTGGAGCTGATGATGTAGCCGATGACGATTGGCGTGGTGATCGATGCCAGGTTGCCGAAGGTGTTGAACAAGCCACCGCTCAAACCGGCGATCTGTTTGGGCGACGTGTCGGACACCACCGCCCAGCCCAGCGCGCCTACACCTTTGCCGAAGAAGGCCAGGGCCATGAAGCCCACCACCATCCATTCGATTTCCACGTAGTTGCAGGCCACGATGCTGCTGGACACCAGCAGGCCGGCGATGATCGGTGCCTTGCGGGCGAAGGTCAGCGAGTGGCCCTTGCGCAGCAGGTAGTCGGAAATCACCCCGCCCAGCACGCCGCCGATAAAACCGCAGATCGCCGGCAAGGACGCGATGAAACCGGCCTTGAGGATGGTCATGCCGCGCTCCTGGACCAGGTACACCGGGAACCAGGTCAGGAAGAAGTAGGTGATGCCGTTGATGCAGTATTGGCCCAGGTACACGCCGAGCATCATACGGTTGGTGAGCAGTTGGCGGATGTAATCCCACTTCGGACCGTCGGCCTTCTTCTTGCCCTTGTCCTGGTCCATGTCGACCATCGCACCATTGGCGGCGATGTGGTTGAACTCGGCCTCGTTGATCATCGGGTGCTGACGCGGGCTATGGATCACTTTGAGCCAGATCAGCGAGAACACGATGCCGATCACGCCCATCACGATGAACACATGCTGCCAGCCGAAGCGGTAGACGATCCAGCCCATCAAAGGTGCGAACAACACGGTAGCGAAGTACTGCGCCGAGTTGAAAATCGCCGAAGCCGTGCCACGCTCTGCGGTAGGGAACCAGGCCGCGACAATGCGGGCGTTGCCCGGGAAGGACGGCGCTTCGGCCAGACCGACCAGAAAGCGCAGCATGAACAGCGCAACCACGGCCGTGGACATGCCGAATTCACCGACATAGCCTTGCAGCACGGTGAACAGCGACCAGGTGAAAATGCTCAGGGCATAGATTTTTTTCGAGCCGAAGCGGTCGAGCAGCCAGCCGCCAGGAATCTGCCCGGCCACGTAGGCCCAGCCGAAGGCGGAGAAGATATAACCGAGGGTCACGGCATCGATGCCGAGGTCTTTTTGCAGGCTGGAGCCTGCGATGGCGATGGTGGCACGGTCGGCATAGTTGATCGTCGTCACCACGAACAGCATGAGCAGGATCAAATAGCGGACGTGAGTCGGCTTGGTCGCTTGCATGTAACAGTACTCCCACTATTTATTTTTATGCGGGTCAATGTTGTGTCGCGGGTGTAGGAGCTGCCGCAGGCTGCGATCTTTTGATCTTGATCTTTTTCGCTTGGGACTCAAGCGACAGGACAAAGATCGCAGCCTCGTTGCACTCGGCAGCTCCTACAAGGTATTGCTGTGTTTCAGGAACCGATGTAGGAGGTCTTCACCACGGTGTAGAACTCTTGTGCGTAGCGACCTTGCTCACGCGAACCATAGGACGAACCTTTGCGTCCGCCGAACGGCACGTGGTAGTCCACGCCGGCGGTTGGCAGGTTGACCATCACCATGCCCGCCTGGGAATGGCGCTTGAAGTGGTTTGCGTACTTCAACGACGTGGTGGCGATACCGGCGGACAGACCGAACTCGGTGTCGTTGGCCATCGCCAGCGCCGCCTCGTAGTCGGCCACACGCACGACGTTGGCCACCGGGCCGAAAATTTCTTCACGGCTGATGCGCATGGCCGCTTCGCTGTCGGCGAACAGGGTCGGCGCCAGGAAATAGCCTTCGGTGTCGCACGTCACCAGGCCACCGCCGCTGACCAGCCGCGCGCCTTCGCTCTGGCCGATATCGATGTACTTCAGGTCCTGGTTGAGCTGGGCTTCGGAGACCACCGGGCCGATGTCCGTACCTGCCTTCAAGGCATGACCGACCTTGATCGATTGCATGCGCTCGGCCATGGCGTCGACGAACTTGTCGTGGATACCGGCGGTGACGATCAGGCGGCTGGAGGCCGTGCAACGTTGGCCGGTGGAGTAGAACGCACTCTGCACCGCCAGTTCGACCGCCTGCTTGAGGTCGGCGTCATCGAGGATGATCTGCGGGTTCTTGCCGCCCATTTCCAACTGCACCTTGGCCTGGCGCGACACGCAGTTGACGGCGATCTGCCGACCCACGCCCACGGAACCGGTGAAGCTGATACCGTCGACCTTAGGGCTGTTGACCAGCACTTCGCCAACCACGCGACCGCTGCCCATCACGAGGTTGAACACACCGGCCGGGAAACCGGCGCGGGAAATGATTTCCGCCAGGGCCCAGGCGCAACCCGGTACCAGCTCGGCAGGCTTGATCACCACGCAATTGCCGTAGGCCAGGGCCGGGGCGATTTTCCATGCGGGGATGGCGATGGGGAAGTTCCACGGCGTGATCAGGCCGACCACACCCAGGGCTTCACGGGTCACTTCGACATTGACGCCCGGACGCACCGACGGCACGTAGTCGCCGGACAGACGCAGGCATTCACCGGCGAAGAACTTGAAAATGTTGCCGGCGCGGGTCACTTCGCCGATAGCTTCGGGCAGGGTCTTGCCCTCTTCCCGAGCCAGCAGTTGGCCGAGCTCTTCACGGCGGGCGAGGATCTCGCTGCCCACCTTGTCCAGCGCATCGTGACGGGCCTGGATGCCCGAAGTCGACCAGCCCGGGAACGCGGCGCGGGCGGCTTCGATGGCGGTGTTGACTTGAGCTGCGTCAGCCTTGGCGTACTCGCCGATGACATCGGACAGGTCAGAGGGGTTGATATTGGTGCAATAGTCGGCACCGGCCACCCATTGACCGTTGATGTAGTTATCGAAACGCTTTGCATCTGCCACGGATGCTTCTCCTTACAAAATGCCTGTCTAGTTCCGATCGTTCCCACGCTCAGCGTGGAAACGCCTCAACGGACGCTCTGCGTTCGGCTTTTGGCGACGCAGAGCATCCCTGGGTGCATTCCCACGCGGAGCATGGGAACGAGCCGCTGATTGCTCAGTGGCTTTGTCGGGTCTGTTACTGCTTGCCTTGCTTGTCCATCAGCGCGGCCAGGGCTTCGTATTCTTCTGGCAGCAGATCGGTCAGCGGGGTGCGCACAGGGCCTGCGTCGTAGCCGGCGATCTTCGCGCCCGCCTTGACGATGCTCACGGCATAGCCAGCCTTGCGGTTGCGGATGTCCAGGTACGGCAGGAAGAAATCGTCGATGATCTTGCCGACGGTGGCGTGATCGTCACGGGCGATGGCGTGGTAGAAGTCCATCGCGGTCTTCGGAATGAAGTTGAACACCGCCGAGGAGTAGACCGGTACGCCCAGGGCCTTGTAGGCCGCGGCGTAGACTTCAGCGGTCGGCAGGCCGCCCAGGTAGCTGAAGCGATCGCCGAGGCGACGACGGATCGACACCATCAACTCGATATCGCCCAGGCCGTCCTTGTAGCCGATCAGGTTCGGGCAACGCTCGGCCAACTGCTCCAGTTGAGTGGCGTTCAGGCGGCAGACGTTGCGGTTGTACACCACCACACCGATCTTCACCGATTTGCACACCGCTTCAACGTGGGCGGCAACGCCGTCCTGGCTGGCTTCGGTCAGGTAGTGCGGCAGCAGCAACAGGCCCTTGGCACCCAGGCGCTCGGCTTCTTGAGCGTATTCGATGGCCTGGCGAGTCGCGCCGCCGACACCAGCGAGGATTGGCACGCTGGTGGCGCAGGTGTCGACAGCGGTCTTGATGACTTGGGAATACTCGCTGGCGGCCAGGGAGAAGAATTCACCGGTGCCGCCGGCTGCGAACAGGGCCGAAGCGCCGTAGGGGGCCAGCCACTCGAGACGCTTGATGTAGCTGTTGCGATTGAAATCGCCCTGTGCAGTGAAATCGGTGACCGGGAACGACAGCAGGCCAGACGAGAGGATGGACTTCAGTTCTTGTGGATTCATTATTCGAACACCCTGGGACGCAAAAATTGTGTTTGAGAGAGGTAAGCTTCGGCCAGAAGTTGTAGGTCATCGTACAACTTAAAATACGAACGTCAACTGCATTTCGTCATTGAAGGGGAAAAAGACCGGCGGACCGTTCATCCGCACTGTCGACTCTGACAGTTTCACCTCGTCAGGCGATGTCCTAAAACAGCCTGACCGACCCGCTCGATCCCTCAAGGAGTGACGCTATGAGCACTTATAAAAAGCCTGTCCTCACCCGGTACTCAGACACAGATCCCAACACAGACGTGGTCACCGTTCATTTGGCGGATCTGGAAGGCGGACTGAAATTCAGGATCCCGGACCTGGATAAAATCGGATACGAGTGGGAGGTCGCGCCGGTCCTCGGCTCGGAACCCGTTGAATGGGCCGACCGAAAGTCCCTGTCCAGCTATGACGATGAGGGCAACGCGCAGAAACTCACCGTACTGGAACTGACCGTGCCCAAGGCCAGGTTGGAAAAGTATCGCGGCCAGGTGGTTGAACTGCGTTACCGGTATTTCAGCGAGTCCGATGACTATGGCGATGACATGCTTTCGGCGCCGGTGCGCTTGAAGGTTGAGTAAGGTTCTTCGGCTCATGCCGCGTGCAGGCACATAGGTATTGAGGTAGACCATCCTGTGGCGAGGGGATTTATCCCCGCTGGGCTGCGCAGCGGCCCCAAAACAATCAACTCAATCTGCCTGATGCACCGGGTAGTCTGGCTTTAGGGCCGCTTCGCAGCCCAGCGGGGATAAATCCCCTCGCCACAGGGTTCTCGCGGATCAGCCCTGCGCTTGCGCTTCTTCATGGGCCTGGCGCAACCGCTCGCGGCTGTTGGTCAGGTGCAGGCGCATGGCGGCACGGGCAGCGTCCGAATCCTGGCGGGCGATAGCCTCGTAGATTTCCTCGTGCTCGCGGCTCAGGCGGTCCATGTAGTGTTGCTGGTCGTCATGGGCCAGGCGTGCCGAGTTCACCCGGGTACGCGGGATGATGCTGGTACCCAGGTGGGTCATGATGTCGGTGAAATAGCGGTTGCCTGTGGACAGGGCGATTTCCAGGTGGAAGGCGAAGTCCGAGGCCACTGCATCGGTGGCGTGGGCTGCGCTTTCGTTCAGTGCATCGAGGGCGGCGCGCATCGTCGCCAGTTGCTCGTCGCTACGACGCTGGGCCGCAAGCCCGGCGGACTCCACTTCCAGGCTGATGCGCAATTCCAGGATTGCCAGCACATCACGCAAGGTCACCACCGTGGCCGGGTCGATCCGAAAACCGCTCGGGCTTGGGGTGTCCAGCACGAAGGTGCCGATGCCATGGCGGGTTTCCACTTGCCCTGCGGCCTGCAAGCGGGAAATCGCTTCGCGCACCACGGTGCGGCTGACGCCATGGGCTTCCATGATCGCCGACTCGGTGGGCAACTTGTCGCCACGCTTGAGCAGGCCGTCACGGATCTGCTCGGTCAGCACCGTCACCAACTCCTGCGCCAGGCTGCGGCGCTTACGGGGAAAGCGCGGTACGTCGATCGGGTTTTCCATGGGTCTGTGTCTCGGCAAGCGGTTGAATGCGCATCATCATAGCGTAACGTGGTTGTATGATCACCGTGTTCCCTGGCGGCCTTTTCATGGATTGCCGGTTGTGGCGAGGGGATTTATCCCCGTTGGGCGCGGAGCGCCCCATCAAATCAAACGCCAATCGACATCGCCTTTTGCTGATAGGACAAGGGCTGCTCCGCAGCCCAGCGGGGATAAATCCCCTCGCCACAACAATGATCGACACAGGCAATCAGGTGACTTCAGCGCGCTCCAGCAGTTGGCCATTTTCGATACGCACATGTCGCGGATGGAAACGTTTCAAACTGCTTCGGTGGCCGACGCTGACGATGCTCAACCCTGGCAACTGATCGATCAACGCCTGATACAGCGTCGCCTCGTCCTCTTCGTCCATCGCCGAGGTGGCTTCGTCCATGTACAACCACTGCGGTGCGTAGAGCAGTGCTCGGGCAAAGGCCAGGCGTTGCTGCTCGCCGGGCGAGAGCATGCGCTGCCAGTGGTTGCTTTCGTCCAGCCGCGCGATCAGGTGCGGCAGGCGGCAGGTTTCCAGCACCTGTGCATAACGTTCGTTGGGGTAGACGTCGCCAGGCTGTGGATAACTCAACACTTCACGCAGGCTGCCGATGGGCAGATAGGGCTTTTGCGGCAGGAACAGGTAACGCGCCGTCGGCAGCAAAATACGACCATGCCCGGTGGGCCACAGATGTCCCATCGCCCGGAACAGCGTGGATTTACCGCTGCCGGAGCGGCCGCTGAGCATCACCCGCTCACCGGCCCCGACGGTCATGTCGGCGTCGTTGAGCAGATGACGTCCGTCATTCAGATCCAACCCCAGGTTGTGCACCTTCAGTTGGTTGCCCTGGCTTTGCACATCGATGGCCGGCACACGCTCTTCGTTGTCGCTCATGGCCTGGCGGAAACTCAGCAGACGATCACAGGTGGCGCGCCACGCGGCGAGGTCGGTATAGGCGCTGATGAACCAGCTGAAACTCTCCTGCACGTTGCCGAACGCCGAGTTGATCTGCATGAGTTCGCCCAGCTGGATCTTGCCGGCGAAGTAGCGCGGCGCCGCCACCATGAACGGGAAGATGATCGCGATCTGGCCGTAGCCGGAGGTGAAGAATGTCAGGCGCTTGGACACCCGCATGATGTCCCAGAAGTTCTGCCAGACCAGCCCGAAACGCCCGCTCAGGCGACGGTTCTCGTTGGGTTCGCCGTTGTACAGCGCAATGCTTTCGGCATTTTCGCGCACCCGTACCATGGAAAAACGCAGGTCGGCTTCGAAGCGCTGCTGGTTGTTGTTCAGGCCGATCAGGCGACGGCCGATCAGGTGCGTCAGCCAACTGCCCACCGCCGCGTACACCAGTGCGCACCAGAACATGTAGCCGGGAATGGTGTAGCCGAACACCTCGATGCTGCCCGACACACCCCACAGGATGATCGAGAACGACACCAGGCTGACCACGTTGCGCAGCAAGCCCAACCCCAGACCCAGGGTATTGCTGGTGAAGCTGTTGAGGTCTTCGGAAATCCGCTGGTCCGGGTTGTCGGTGTAGCCGCCCTGCTCCAACTGGTAGTAGTTCTTGTTGCCGAGCCAGCGGGCAAAATGCTGCTCGGTCAACCAGGCCCGCCAGCGAATGGTGAGCATCTGCGTGAGGTACAAGCGGTACACCGCGCCCAGTATCGCCACCGCGGCGATGCCGCAGAAATACAGGATCAACTGCCAGAACGCCTCACTGTTTTTCTCTTGCAGGGCGTTGTAGAAATCCTTGTACCAACTGTTGATCCACACCGAGATCGCCACACTGAACAGCGACAGCGCGATGACGGCGATCAACAGCGTCCAGGCCTTGCCCTTCTCCTCACTGCGCCAGTACGGCGTGGTCATTTGCCAGACACGGCGGAAGAACTGCCCGCGCACTGCGTCATTGACCGCGGAATATTCAGCGTTCTGATTCATGGTTAAAACTCAATAAAGAGAAAGAGTCGGGCCGATCATAGAGCAACGGCCCGATGTGTCGCGAGGGGGTGGACACTATCCATTCAGCACAGGTTCAGCGACGCACGGGCCGCTTCTGCAATTTGCGCTGCAAGGTACGCCGGTGCATGCCCAGGGCGCGGGCGGTGGCGGAGATGTTGCCTTCGTGCTCGGTCAGCACCCGCTGGATGTGCTCCCATTGCAGGCGATCCACCGACATGGGGTTTTCCGGCACCAGGGTATCAAGGTCGGCATGCTCGGACAGCAGCGCGGCCAGCACGTCATCGGCGTCCGCCGGTTTGCACAGGTAATTGCAGGCGCCGCGCTTGATGGCTTCGACCGCCGTGGCAATGCTCGAATAACCGGTGAGGATCACCACGCGCATCTCCGGGTCCAGCTCCAGCAGCTTGGGCAACAGCACCAGGCCCGAGTCGCCGTCCATCTTCAGGTCCAGGGCGGCATAGTCCGGCAGGTCGGCCTGGGCGATGGTCAAGCCCTCCTCGGCGGAACCGGCGGTGCTCACGCGAAAACCGCGACGGGACATCGCCCGGGCCATGACCCGGGTAAAGGTGGCGTCATCATCCACCAGCAACAGGTGCGGCAGTTCTTCGCCGTCGACTTGGATCTCGTCACTCATGTTCGTCTCCTCGGTCGGCATGGGGCAGGCGCAGCTCGGTGAGCGTGCCGCCGCTCTCATGGGGGTAGAGTTTCACCGAGCCGCCGGCGCGTGTCACGCTGGCCTTGCTCAAAAACAGGCCCAGGCCGAGGCCTTTGCCCTTGGTGGTGTAGAACGGTTTGCCGATCTGCTCGGCGATGGCCAACGGCACACCGGCACCGCGGTCGCGAATGCTGATAATCAGCTCAAAGGCATTCCAGTCCAGCGTCACCTCCATGCCTTCGGGGCAAGCATCGGCGGCGTTGTTCAACAGATTCAGCAGCGCCTGGGTCAAGTCCGGTGGCGGCGCCATGCGCGGCACTGGGCCATATCCCAGGCACTGGAAGCGGTAACTGGCTTCCGGGCGCATCAGGTGCCAGCGATTGAGGGCCTCGTCGAGCCAGTCGGTGACGTCCTGCATGTCGATCGCCAGCCGGCGGTTGGCCTCGGCGGCGCGCACCAGGTATTGCAGGGTTTCCTTGCAGAGCTTGACCTGATCCTGCAGCACACTGAGGTCGTCCTGCAACAGCGGGTCGGGATGATCCTGTTGCATCTCCTTGAGCAGCACACTCATGGTTGCCAGCGGCGTGCCCAACTCATGGGCGGCGCCGGCGGCCTGGGTCGCCACGGCCAGCAATTGCTCGTCCCGAAGGCCTTCTTCACGACGGATGGCCCGTAGTTCTTCCTGACGACGCAGCTCCTCGGCCATCCGTGCGGCAAAAAACGTGATGACGGACGCGGCCAGGGCGAAACTCAGCCACATGCCGTAGATCTGCAGGTTCTCCCGGGCGATGGGGAAGGTTTCCAGAGGATAGAAGCGCGCCAGCAACAAGGTGTACAGCGCCAGGGCGATGCCGGACAGGATCAGCGAAAAGCGCCACGGCAACGTCACAGCGGCGATGGTCAGGGGCACCAGGTAATAGGACACGAAAGGGTTGGTGGAACCGCCGGAGAAATACAGCAGCGCACTGTGGATAAACAGGTCGCAGGCCAGTTGCACGGCGTATTCCAGCTCCGTCACCGGCCATGAGGCGCGCAGGCGAATCGCCGTCAGCGCACACAGCACCGAAGCGCACACCAGGGTAATCGCCAGTTGCAGCCAGGGCAGCGGCAACAGGTCGAACCAATAGGCGAGCCCCACGGACCCGGCCTGGGCCGCAAGGACCAGGATACGGATGAACGTCAGCCGCCAGAGGTTCTGGCGCGAGGCGGAAGTCATTTGCAAAGGGGCGAGCATGAGCTCTCCTGATGAGCGCTCCAGGCGAATCGCACGGAGTATAACCAAGGCGCGGCTTGCGCAGGCAGCTGTGCGGCAAAGCGCCACAGCCGCTCAATGCTACACATCTCCCCTGTGGCGAGGGGATTTATCCCCGCTGGGTTGCGAAGCACCCCCAAGACAAGCAACTCGGTCCATCTGACATAGCGCAGGGGGCTGCTGCGCAGCCCAACGGGGATAAATCCCCTCGCCACAGGGGATCGGCATTGGCCTTACATCTGTATAGAAGTTGTAACTGTGCGAACCGAGCTGCAAACGCTAGAGTCTTATCGTTCACGCAGGCCCGGACCTTACCCCTGCACATCATCCCAAGGAGCTTTCATGCACACGTTCAGTCGCCCCGCCGCCCTCCTCGCCCTCAGTCTCGGCACCGTCGCCAGCCTGCCGGCCCTGGCCGCCGATGAACTGCATTACAACCAGATATCCCTGCGCGCCGAAGCCAGCCAGGAAGTGGCCCGCGACCTGATGATCGTCACGCTCTACACCGAAGAGCAAAACACCGACCCGGCCAAGCTCGCCGCCGCCGTCAGCACCACGCTGAACAAGGCCATCGGCCAGGCCAAGCAAGTCAAGGAGATCACCCTGCGCCAGGGCAGCCGCAACAGCTACCCGATCTACGACGGCAAGGGCCAGAAAATCACCGGCTGGCGCGAACGCGCCGAACTGCGCCTGGAAAGCGCCGACTTCGCCGCCCTGTCCAAACTCACCGGCGAATTGCTGACCGATATGAAAATGGGCGGCATGGACTTCGCCATCTCCACCGCCACCCGCCAGAGCAGCGAAGACGCCCTGCTCAAGGACGCCGTCAACGCGTTCAAGGCCCGCGCCCAACTGGCTACCGAAGCCCTGGGTGGCAAGGGTTACAAAATCGTCAACCTGAACCTCAACACCAACGGCTATCCACAACCCTACATGCGGGCGCCGATGATGATGAAGGCCGGGGCCATGGATGCCGAGTCCGTTACGCCAGAAGTGGAAGCGGGCACCAGCAAGGTGAGCATGACGGCGGATGGGGCGATTGAGGTGTTGATGCAGTGAGAGTGGGCTGACAGAAATATCCAGCCCAGTGACATGCCTTTGTGGCGAGGGGATTTAGCGAAACGTCGCACCGCCCCGCTGGGCTGCGAAGCAGACCCAAAAGCAGCGACCTCAACTAATCTGACACACCGAGGTATCAGGTTGGGGGCTGCTGCGCAGCCCAGCGGGGATAAATCCCCTCGCCACAGGACAGTGCCCGCCCTTTACCAGGTGGGCACTTCCTCGCTACACCTTAACCGGACGGGCCGGCACCTCAAGCTGATCCAACGCCTTGTCCACCAGCAACTGACACAACTCCACCAACTGATGAATCCCCAACGCCACGCTACGGCGCGTGCCATCCACCTCGAAGGCCAGATCCTCGGCCATGGCTTTGACCGAGGCCAGGGTTTCGCAGGTGCTGGTCAATAGCGTGTCGGCGTCCGCTTTGGCGGTGACGGAGAACAGGCTGTCGATGCGCGGATCGGTGCTGGGCGCTGGAGGCTTTGGGTTGAGGTAATGATCGAGTACCCGCTCGGCAGCGGCGCGGTCTTTGAGGAGTTCTTCGACGGTTTCGAAACTGGAAAGAGGGTTGGTTCTGTTGAACGGTGGATCGGGAATCAACTTGTCCATATTCAATGCTCCTACTTGAAAATTGGAGCCATCCCTGTGTCGTTTCCACACGACAATAAGGTGGCAGCGGTACGCGGGGTGGAAATACCGGTTAGTAGGACCCGGCCAGACCGAAGCCTGCCCACGCACAGCTGCCAGGACGCAGTTTGCAGACGAAACAGGACGTCGGCAACACCATGTCAGCCATGACACTACTAAAAGGTTCAGGTTTCCACACCCGGTCGCTGAATGGCAGCGACGTTCAAAGGTTAGAGAGCGCACTTCCGAGGGACAACCTTAAAAAGCCGTGGGATGTTTCCCTTCGGCCCTGGGGATCCTTCCGATGCACCTGAATGATTCGCGCCGCGTCCAGCCCTACCATCCCCTGTGGTGAGGGAGCAAGCTCCTCGCCAAAAGGACGCATTCCAGCCAAATCAGTACACCCAAAACCGCAAAAAGCTTTTGACATTGACAAAAATAGCGTGCGAACGTTGTCCACGTTTTATGGAACGTGGACAACCAGAGAACAGCCTGCGATGAAAGGTCAAGATATTTTACTGATGTACAAAATGGCCAGCCTTCATGCGCAGGAGGAAATGTCGCCAACTGGCAACCCAACGGTGGCATGGGGCGGCCTTTCCTCAATTGACTTACTACCGGATGACTACACCCAGGAATTTCAATTCATTACCTCGGCGTCGCCAGAAAAATCCTGGGACAACTTGGAGGTCGCCATAAAAGGCCTCATCGATGCAGACTCATTCCCTTGGGAGGGGTGGGATGCCAACGATCTCTCCCAAAAAAGTCCGGCCACCAAATGGGAAGACCGCTACACCCTGAGAGCCTTGGCAGAGTCCCTGGGCTTGAGCAAAAGTGAGATATCAAATTCAATCGTCCGATGCCGGGAGGCAGGACTCGTGACAAACGATTATGAAACGTCCTTGCCCAAAGTGAATCGTCCAGCGCTTTTGAAGATCACCGAGCATGCACTCAAGTACTTTTTCCCAGTCAAGCCTGGCGCCCTGGCGAGAGGGATTCCAACAGGATTTGCATCGCCAGTACTTTCCAAGCACCTGAAAAGTGCAGGGGAAAATATTCACGTCTGGCCGGACCCACATGGGACAGAGCGCGGCCAGACCATCGACCCCCTCTATAAGACTGTGCCTGAAGCAGTGAAGAACGACCGAACCCTCTACCACTACTTAGCGCTGGTGGACTCCATTCGCCTGGGCGGACCTCGCGAGACAAGCGTCGCCATTAAGCTTCTAAAAAAAGGGATGGGCCTTTGAGCAGTGCTTCGGATCACAACTACGAGATGCTGAACGCCGTCGCGCAAGGGTTGGGCGATGAGCTTTTAAAGGAAGTCGCTTTCGTCGGCGGCTCTACCACCTGGCTCCTGTGCACTGACGACGTGGTCCTGGACGATATCCGCAGCACTGACGACGTTGACCTGGTCATTGAACTAGGTGGCATTGCTGACTGGCAAAGGTTGACAGAGCGCCTGGCCGATAATGGCTTCAAGATTACCGCCGAACATAGCGATGTAACGTGTCGATTCAAATTCAACGATGTGATTGTCGACGTAATGCCGTCTGTGAAGGAGATTCTCGGATATGAAAATCGCTGGTTTGTAGATGGCCTGGCGAACGCAGACACCCGCATTCTCCCCAGTGGGATAGCAATCAAAATCTTCAAACCAGCCTATTTTGTCGCCACGAAACTCGAAGCATTCAAAGGTCGCGGAAAAGACGACGCATTTCACAAAGACGTTGAAGATATCCTTCTTATCGTCGATGGCCGCACCGAGTTGCTTGAGGAGGTCAGGCAAGCTGATCAGGTGTTGCGAACGTACATTGCAACCGGTGTTACCAGGTTACTGGCTCTGAACTCAATCGACTACGTGATCGAAAGCTCCCATTCAGTCAGCGCGAACCCCGGCCGAGGCAAACTGATTTACCAGCGCCTGAAACAACTGAGCGACATCAAATGATCTACGCAACCAGGTCCGTGAAAGGGCAGGGTAGAGGCGAGAACCGAGACTGTGCAGGAGCAATATTCGACGGAACACGAGGGTTATTTGTCGTCGTCGACGGCACATCCAAACCAGGCAGCGGCCCGCTCGCACAGGCTCTGCTCAACCAGATACTCACGGGATATGTTGAGAAGATCGCGGATGGCTGCTCGGATAATAGCCATGAAAAGGCAGCAGCCCTGCTTAACGATGTCCTGAATGACGCGCATCACAGACTCTTCTCAAGTCTCCTCACAGGGTCGGCGAGCTATCTGGTCGGCGTAGCCACCGAAGGACTGCTCACAATTGCCTACGAAGGCGATTGCTGCGCTGGGGTAGCTTGTTCAGACACTTCGATCACATGGCTTACAACACCTCACTGTCTCGCCAATTGGAGGCGCAATCGCAACCATAGGCAACTGGCAGCAGATCCAGGCAGGCACCGGATAAGCCGGAGTTTCAAAGCACGGAAAAAACCAGACCCAGAGATAGTCACGAGAGCGACCCTTGAAGGTGAGAAACTGGTTTTTGCAACCGATGGCTTTTGGGCTGACTTGGACGACGCGACACAAGCGAGGTTGCTTGACGGTGAGATGTTCGATCCCGTAAGCGTCGAGGACGACGTCTCTTGGATAGTCGTTCAGATTCCGACTTGAATCAGCCGCAGCCATTGCTGATGAACGTACATAGGTACTCAGGCCAGAAGATATGACTTGGCTGTCAGGCCACCTCATCACAACCCAAGGCAATAGAGGTATATCCAAACCCAACGGTCCTCCTCACTTTTGGATATTTCCCCCTCTCCCGCCCACAACGCTAATCTCCATGAAAACCGTCACCACGCCCCAAGGGATTTCATGGACAGAACCACTTTCCAACCATTGCTGCTCACTCTCGCCCTGATCAGCTGCGCCCCCCTGGCCCAGGCCGCCACCACCCTGGTCTACTGCTCCGAAGCCAGCCCCGCCGGGTTCGACCCCAGCCAATACACCAGCGGCACCGACTTCGATGCTTCGGCCGAAACCGTCTTCAACCGTCTCACTCAGTTCAAGCGCGGTGGCACCGAGGTCGAGCCGGGGTTGGCGACGAGCTGGGATGTCTCCGCCGATGGCCTGATCTACACCTTCCACCTGCGCGACGGCGTGAAATTCCATACCACCGACTACTTCAGCCCCACCCGCGACTTCAACGCCGACGACGTGGTGTTCACCTTCCAGCGCCTGCTCGATCCGCAACAGCCGTTCCGCCAGGCCTACCCGACCGAGTCGCCCTACTTCACCGACATGGGCCTGAACACCACGATCAAGAGCGTCGAGAAAGTCGACGAGCACACCGTGCGCTTCAACCTGAACAACGTCGATGCCGCGTTCGTGCAGAACCTGGCAATGAGTTTCGCTTCCGTACAGTCCGCCGAATACGCGGCGCAGTTGCTCAAGGAAGGCAAGGCCGGCGACCTCAACCAGAAGCCCGTCGGCACCGGTCCGTTCGTGTTCAAGCGCTACCAGAAGGACTCGCAGATCCGCTACGCCGCCAATACGGCCTACTGGAAACCCGAGGACGTGAGGGTCGATAACCTGATCTTCTCCATCACCCCCGACGCCGCCGTGCGCCTGCAAAAGCTCAAGCGCAACGAATGCCAGGTCAGCGGCTACCCGCGCCCGGCGGACATCGAGGTGATGGAACAGGACCCGAACCTGCAAGTGCTCAGGCAGCCCGGCTTCAACCTGGGTTTCCTGGCCTACAACGTCACGCACCCGCCCCTGGACCAACTCAAGGTGCGCCAGGCGTTGGACATGGCCATCGATAAGCCGGCGATCATCAAGGCGGTGTACCAGAGCGCCGGGCAACTGGCGCAGAATGCCCTGCCGCCGGCCCAGTGGTCATTCGACCCGGCGATCAAGGACGCACCCCATGACGTGACCAAGGCCAAGGCGCTACTCAAGGAAGCCGGGGTTGCGCCCGGTACCACCATCAATTTGTGGGCGATGACGGTGCAACGCGCGTCCAACCCCAACGCACGGATGTCGGCGCAGATGATCCAGCAGGATTGGGCGAAAATCGGCATCAAGGCCAACATCGTCAGCTACGAATGGGGCGAGTACATCAAGCGCGCCAAGAATGGTGAACACGACGCGATGATCTATGGTTGGACCGGCGACAACGGCGACCCGGACAACTGGCTCGGCGTGCTCTACAGCTGCGCGGCGGTCAAGGGCAGCAACTACGCCAAGTGGTGCGACCCGGCCTACGACAAGCTGATCCAGCAAGCCAAGGTCTCCACCGACCGCCAGCAACGGATCGACCTGTACCGACAGGCGCAGCAAATCCTCAAGCAACAGGTGCCGATTACACCGATTGCCAACTCCACGGTGTTCCAGCCGATAAACAGGCATGTGGTGGATTTCAAGCTCAGCCCGTTTGGCCTCACACCCTTCTACGGCGTGGGTTTGCAACAGTAGAGCCCGCCCCAATCCGGTGCGCGAAAGCCCTATCGCGCACCGATTAAAGGCAATACATGCACCAAAAAAAACGGCGCAAACGATCAACTGTGCCAGAACTTACACAGATGCGACATTAAGGTACGTTCGTGCCACTGATTCAGATTTGGACCCGCTCTGGATCTTGCATTGGGTATGGGGCCTGCATAAGTATCCGCAGGACGACTCACGAGGTCGCCCTCAAATCCAAAAATGACAACAAATCATGAGGCCAACATGCTTAAACACGCGGTCATTCCGTTTTTAGTCGGCGCCAGCCTATTAGCCAGCGCACCCTTCGCCTCTGCGGCGACTAACCTGGTGTTCTGCTCCGAAGGCAGCCCGGCTGGCTTCGACCCGGGTCAATACACCACCGGAACCGACTTCGACGCCTCTGCTGAAACCATCTTCAACCGCCTCACCCAGTTCGAACGCGGCGGCACCGCCGTGATCCCGGGCCTGGCGACCAAGTGGGACATTTCCGAAGACGGCCTCACCTACACCTTCCATCTGCGCGATGGCGTCAAGTTCCATACCACCCCGTACTTCAAGCCGACCCGTGAGTTCAACGCCGACGACGTGCTGTTCACGTTCAACCGCATGATCAACAAGGACGATCCGTTCCGTAAGGCGTACCCGACCGAGTTCCCGTACTTCACCGACATGGGCATGGACACCAACATCGCCAAGGTCGAGAAGCTCGACGACAAGACCGTCAAGTTCACCCTCAACGCCGTCGATGCCGCGTTCATCCAGAACATGGCGATGCACTTCGCATCGATCCAGTCCGCCGAATACGCCGCCCAGTTGCTCAAGGAAGGCAAGCCTTCGGATATCAACCAGAAGCCGATCGGCACTGGTCCGTTCGTGTTCAAGAGCTACCAGAAAGACTCGAACATCCGCTTCACCGGCAACAAGGACTACTGGCTTCCGGAAGACGTGAAGATCGACAACCTGATCTTCGCCATCACTACCGACCCGTCGGTACGTATCCAGAAGCTGAAGAAAAACGAATGCCAGGTCACCCTCTTCCCGCGCCCTGCCGACCTGCAGGCCATCCGTGAAGACAAGAACCTGAAGATGCCGGACCAGCCGGGCTTCAACCTGGGCTACATCGCCTACAACGTGATGGACAAGATCAAGGGCAGCGACCAGCCCAACCCGATGGCCCAACTGAAAGTGCGCCAGGCACTGGACATGGCCGTCAACAAGCAGCAGATCATCGACTCGGTGTACCAGGGCGCAGGCCAACTGGCGGTCAACGCCATGCCGCCGACCCAGTGGTCCTACGACACCACCATCAAGGATGCAGGCTACAACCCTGAGAAAGCCAAGCAGCTGCTCAAGGAAGCGGGCATCAAGGAAGGTACCGAAATCAACCTGTGGGCGATGCCGGTCCAGCGCCCGTACAACCCCAACGCCAAGCTGATGGCTGAAATGCTGCAGTCCGACTGGGCCAAGATCGGCATCAAGGCCAAGATCGTCACCTACGAGTGGGGCGAGTACATCAAGCGTTCCAAGGGCGGCGAGAACGGCGCGATGCTGATCGGCTGGAGCGGCGACAACGGTGACCCGGACAACTGGCTCAACGTGCTGTTCGGTTGCGACTCGCTGCAGGGCAACAACTTCTCCAAGTGGTGCGACAAGAAGTTTGACGACATCGTCAAGCAGGCCAAGCGCACATCGGATCAGGCCAAGCGCACCGAGTTGTACAAGCAGGCGCAACACATCCTCAAGGATGCTGTGCCGATGACACCTATCGCTCACTCGACGGTGTTCCAACCCATGCGCACCAACGTGCAGGATTTCAAGATCAGCCCATTCGGCTTGAACTCCTTCTACGGTGTCAGCGTCAGCAAATAAGGTGCGGGCCAGTTAAACAACTAGCTGCATAGAACTCTTGTGGCGAGGGGATTTATCCCCGTTGGGGCGCGAAGCGGCCCTAAAGAGCCGACCCCGCTGTGTCAGGCATATAAAGGTGCCAGCCATTGGGGCCGCTTCGCAGTCCAGTGGGGCGGTGCGACGCTTCGCTAAATCCCCTCGCCACAAGAGCGGCATGCAGCTTGGTTTTTCTTGACTGACTGGCATGACTGCAACAGCGCTTTTAAACGCGCCATTGCCTTACCTGCCGAGCCCCCGGAAATCGCCTACATCCCGAAGCCTCTGCATACCCGACAGTGGATCGAGGCTCCACGGCTTTTCTCACCTGCAACATCGCTGCACGCAATGGAATGAGCTCAGTGTCCCGGACCTGTCCCCGGATGGACGCCGGTTCACTGTTAAACACCCCGAACGAAAGAGGGAGCGTCATGCGCCATACCCTGGTTTTATCTGCATTGCTGAGTACCGGCCTGATGGCCGCGACATCCGTGGCCCAGGCCGCTGCCGGCGGCAGCCTGGTGTTCTGCTCCGAAGGCAGCCCCGCTGGTTTCGACACCGCGCAGTACACCACCGCCACCGACAACGATGCCGCCGAACCGCTGTACAACCGCCTGGCCGAGTTTGAAAAGGGCGCGACCAATGTCGTACCGGGCCTTGCGACGAGCTGGGATATTTCCGAAGACGGCCTGAAATACACCTTCCATTTGCGCGAAGGGGTGAAATTCCATAGCACCGACTACTTCACGCCGACCCGGGACTTCAACGCCGACGACGTGCTGTTCACCTTCAACCGCATGCTCGATCCGCAGCATCCGTTCCGCAAGGCCTACCCCACCGAGTTCCCGTACTTCAACGGCATGAGCCTGAACAAGAACATCGCCAAGGTGGAGAAGACCGGGCCATTGACCGTGGTCATGACCCTCAACAGCGTCGACGCCGCGTTCATCCAGAACATCGCCATGAGCTTCGCCGCGATCCTGTCGGCCGAGTACGCCGACCAGCTACTGAAGAATGGCAAGCCGAGCGACATCAACCAGAAACCCATCGGTACCGGCCCATACGAGTTCAAGAGCTACCAGAAAGACTCCAACATCCGCTACGTCGCCAACACCCAGTACTGGGCACCGGAACGGGTCAAGCTGAAAAACCTGATCTTCTCCATCAACACCGACGCCTCGGTACGGGTGCAGAAGCTCAAGGCCAACGAATGCCAGGTCACCCTGCATCCGCGTCCAGCCGATGTGCCGGCCCTGAAGAACGATCCCAAGCTGCAGTTGATCGAGAAGCCCGGCTTCAACCTTGGCTACATCGCCTATAACACCCGCCACAAACCGTTCGACCAGGTCGAAGTGCGCCGTGCGCTGGACATGGCGGTGAACAAGCAGGGCATCCTCAACGCCGTGTACCAGGGCGCGGGGCAACTGGCGGTCAACGCCATGCCACCGACCCAGTGGTCCTACGACGACACGATCAAGGACGCGGCCTACAACCCGGAAAAAGCCAAGGAATTGCTCAAGGCCGCCGGGGTCAAGGAAGGTACCGAAATCACCCTCTGGGCCATGCCCGTGCAACGCCCGTACAACCCCAACGCCAAGTTGATGGCCGAGATGCTCCAGGCCGACTGGGCGAAAATCGGCCTGAAGGTGAAGATCGTCAGCTACGAATGGGGCGAGTACATCAAGCGCACCAAGAATGGTGAGCACGACATCAGCCTGATCGGCTGGACCGGTGACAACGGTGACCCGGACAACTGGCTGGGCACGCTGTATAGCTGCGACGCCATTGGCGGCAACAACTACTCCATGTGGTGCGACCAGGATTACGACAAGCTGATCAAGCAGGCCAAGGTCGTCACCGACCGCGACCAACGCACCGTGCTCTACAAACAGGCCCAGCAGTTGCTCAAGCAGCAAGTGCCGATCACCCCGGTTGCCCACTCGACGGTCAACCAGCCGCTGAGTGCCAAAGTCGAGGGGTTCAAGGTCAGCCCCTTCGGTCGCAACGTGTTCTCGGGCGTCAGCCTGAACCCATAACCGATCAGTCCTACAGCGAGGGCCCCTTGGGGCTCTCACGCAGATGTCTTGCCGTAATTCGCCGATCAGGCCTACTGCAAACGTTTGCGATCTGTAGTCAGCAGCAAAACCGACAGCCGTATCACCCAAAAAGACCGGCATTGATAAAGAAAGAAAAAGGAGCGTTACCCATGAAACTGAGCAGCACCGCGTTACTGGCCCTGGCCATCAGCAGCGTTACCGCCACGGCGTACGCAGAGCAGCAAAGCCAGGCATTCGTGCCGACCGAACTGGCGAGTACCAGCGCCCAATCCGAAGCCAAGGGCTTCATCGACGGCCAAAGCCTGTCGGGCACTACGCGCAACTGGTATGCCAATGAGTTATTGAAACGCGGAAACTTCAGCTATCAGAAACACGGTGAGACACGCCCCACCGATCGTCGTATCAACTGGGTCCAGGGCACCATCCTCAACTACACCTCGGGCTTCACTCAGGGCACCGTGGGTTTCAGTACCGAAGTCGCGGCCTACAACGCAGTGGTCCTGGATCGCAGCCGCAAGGACATTGCCAACGGTGGTAACCGCACCCTGGCCGAGAACAACGGCGATGCCGTGGACCAGTGGAGCAAGCTGGGCCTGGCCAACGTAAAGGCCCGGATTTCCAACACCACCCTGACCGCGGGTCGCCAGAACTTCAGCACCCCGATCGTCGACGTGATCGGCAACCGTCCGCTGCCTTCGAGTTTCGAGGGTGTGAGCTTGCACAGCGAAGAGTTCAGCAACCTGTCGTTCGATGCCGGCGTATTTGACCGCGTCTCGCCGCGTACAGAACAGAGCCTGTCGAAATTCCGCTCCGAGTACACCAACAACGGCGCAGAAACCGACAAGGTCAGCGTCGTCGGCCTGAACTATCAGCCGCTCAAGAGCTTGAAGACCAGCCTGTACGCCTCCCAGGTCGAAGACTTCTGGAACCAGTACTACTTCGGTGCCACCCACGAACTGGGCGACGCCTCGGTCCTGGCATTGACCACCGGCCTGAACTACTACAAGACCGTGGACGAAGGTAAAAAGGAGATGGGTGAGATCGACAACGACACCTACTCCCTGTCGCTGGGCCTGACCCATCAAGCTCACAGCCTGACCTTCTCCTACCAGGAAGTGAACGGTAACGAGTACTTCGACTACCTGCACGAAACCAACGGCATCTACCTGGCCAACTCCCTGCTGTCGGACTTCAACGGCCCGAACGAGAAATCCTTCCAGATTGCCTATGGCATCAACATGGCCGAATACGGCGTGCCAGGCCTGAAGTTCAACGTCTACCGCGCTCGCGGCTGGGGCATCGACGGCACCCACTACACCGGTACCGCGTATGACGTACGTGGCATGGATGACGAGAACCACTATGAAACCGGCGTCGGCGCGTCCTATGCCGTACAGAGCGGCCCTCTGAAAGCCACGGCCATTCGTGCTACCTACACTGAACACCGTTCCAGCCGCAACCAGGCCGACGGCAGCATCAACGAGTTCCGCCTGGTCACCACCGTCCCGTTCAACATTCTCTAAACCCATCGCCGCACGACAGACCCACAAGGTCGGTCGTGCGGTTTTTTGCGTTCTACCGATTGCAGAGGATTGCCGATGAACATGATCCCCCTACGCGCAGCCATCGCCGCTGCGTTGCTGAGTGTCGCCGTTGGCGCCACGGCCAAACCCCTCGTGGTTTGTACAGAAGCCAGCCCGGAAGGCTTCGACATGGTCCAGTACACGACTGCAGTCACTGCCGACGCCGTGGCGGAAACCATTTTCAATCGCCTGGCCGACTTCAAGCCCGGCACCACCGAAGTGATTCCGGCCCTGGCCGAATCCTGGGACATCAGTGACGATGGCCTGACGTACACCTTCCACCTGCGCAAAGGCGTCAAGTTCCACACCACCGAATACTTCAAGCCGACCCGCGACATGAACGCCGACGATGTGGTCTGGAGCTTTCAGCGCCAGCTGGACCCGAATCATCCGTGGCACAAACTGTCGAGCGTGGGCTTCCCCTACTTTGAAAGCATGGGCTTCAAAGAACTGTTGAAAAGTGTCGAGAAAGTCGACGAGCACACGGTCAAGTTCACCCTGACCCGCCGCGAAGCGCCGTTCCTGGCCGACATCGCCATGGCCTTCTCCTCGATCTACCCGGCCGAATACGCCGACCAGTTGCTCAAGGCCAACAAGGCCGGCGACCTCAACAGCAAGCCGGTCGGCACCGGGCCGTTCATCTTCCAGCGCTACAACAAGGACGCCCAGGTTCGCTTCAAGGCCAACCCGGACTACTTCCGCGGCAAGCCGCCGGCCGATGCGCTGGTACTGGCCATCGCCACCGACAACAACGTGCGCCTGCAAAAGCTCAAGGCCAATGAATGCCAGGTCGCGCTGTACCCCAAGCCCGATGACATCCCGAGCATCAAGAAAGACGCCAACCTGAAAGTCGACGAACTGGACGCCATGACCGTGTCCTACGTCGCCCTGAACACCCAGCACAAATACATGAGCGATGTGCGGGTGCGCAAAGCCATCGACATCGCTTTCGACAAGGAAGCCTACGTCAACGCGCTGTTCGGCAAGGGCAACGCCACCGTGGCGGTCAACCCCTACCCACCGACGCTGCTGGGCTTCAATCACGAGCTGAAGAACCCGCCCCGGGACCTGGACAAAGCCCGTCAGTTGCTCAAGGAAGCCGGCGTGCCGGAAGGCACCGTGTTCACCCTGTTCACCCGCAACGGCGGCGGCCCGACCAACCCCAACCCGATGCTCGGCGCGCAGATGATGCAGGCGGACCTGGCAAAAGTCGGGATCAAGGTCGACATCCGTGTGATGGAATGGGGCGAAATGCTCAAGCGCGCGAAAAATGGCGAGCACGACATGGTGTCCGCCGGATGGGCGGGCGATAACGGCGACCCGGATAACTTCCTGACGCCTATGCTCAGTTGCGAGGCGGCCAAGAACGGCGAAAACTATGCGCGCTGGTGCAACGAGAGGTTCCAGGCGCTGATCGACCAGGCCCGCGCCACAGTGAACCCAGAAGAGCGGATCAAGCTCTATGAACAGGCCCAGGTGATTTTCAACCAGGACCAGCCGTGGATCAGCATGGCCCACACGCGCATGTTCACGGCCATGCGCAAGAACGTAGAGGGCTATTCCATTAGCCCGCTGACCACCAACAACTTCGCCACTACCCAGGTGAAGTAGATAAGAAAGCGTCCGGCATCCCTTGACCCAAGGGCTGCCGGACATGCCTAACCGGCTGATGAGGTACACCTGAAGATGTTTAGTTTTATTGCCCGCCGACTGGGATTACTGATCCCCACGTTCTTCGGCATCACCTTGCTGACCTTCGCGTTGATTCGCATGATCCCCGGCGACCCCGTGGAAGTGATGATGGGCGAACGTCGGGTCGATCCCGAAATGCATGCTCAGGCAATGGAACGCCTTGGCCTCAACAAGCCGCTGTATGCCCAGTACCTGGACTACATCGGCAAACTGGCCCACGGTGATCTCGGCGAATCGCTGCGCACCCGCGAAAGCGTCTGGACCGAGTTCAGCTCCCTGTTTCCCGCGACCCTGGAACTGTCCATGGCCGCCCTGTTGTTCGCCGGTATCCTGGGCCTGCTGGCCGGGGTGATCGCGGCACTCAAGCGAGGGTCCCTGTTCGACCATGGGGTGATGGGCATCTCCCTGGCGGGGTATTCGATGCCGATCTTCTGGTGGGGCCTGATCCTGATCATGTTCTTCTCGGTGTCCCTGGGCTGGACCCCGGTGTCGGGGCGCATCGACCTGCTGTACGACATCGAGCCAAGAACCGGCTTCATGCTGATCGACACCCTGCTCGCCGATGAGCCGGGCGCGTTCCTCGATGCGCTGCACCACCTGATCCTGCCGGCCATCGTGCTGGGCACCATTCCGCTGGCGGTGATCGCCCGCATGACCCGTTCTTCGATGCTCGAAGTGCTGCGCGAAGACTACATCCGCACCGCCCGTGCCAAAGGCCTGTCGCCGGCGCGCGTGGTGTTCGTCCACGGCCTGCGCAACGCGCTGATCCCGGTGCTGACCGTGGTCGGCCTGCAGGTCGGCACATTGCTGGCCGGTGCGGTCCTGACCGAAACGATCTTCTCCTGGCCGGGTATCGGCAAGTGGCTGATCGAAGCCATCGGCGCCCGGGACTACCCCGTGGTGCAGAACGGCATCCTGTTAATCGCCTGCCTGGTGATTCTGGTCAACTTCGTCGTGGACATCCTCTACGGCTTTGCCAACCCACGCATCCGTCACCAGCGCTGAGATCAAATCCATGAGTACTCCAACTCCTTCGGTAGCAGTCGATCAAAGCCTGCTGTACCCGTCCCTGTACAAAGAATTCTGGCAAGCGTTTTCCCGTAACAAGGGCGCCGTGGCCGGGCTGATGTTCATGATCCTGGTGGTGTTCTGCGCGCTCTTCGCCCCGTGGGTCGCGCCTCACGACCCGAGCGAGCAGTACCGCGACTTCCTGCTGACGCCGCCGGCCTGGCTCGAAGGCGGGCAACTGCAGTTCCTGCTGGGCACCGACGAACTGGGCCGCGATTTGCTGTCCCGGCTGATCCAGGGTTCGCGCCTGTCGCTGCTGATCGGCTTGTCGTCGGTGGTGATGTCGCTGATCCCGGGCATCCTGCTGGGCCTGTTCGCCGGGTTCTTCCCGCGCATCCTCGGCCCGACCATCATGCGCCTGATGGACATCATGCTGGCCCTGCCCTCGCTGCTGCTGGCCGTGGCGATCGTCGCCATCCTCGGCCCAGGCCTGATCAACACCGTGATCGCCATCGCCATCGTGTCCCTGCCGTCCTACGTGCGCCTGACCCGCGCCGCCGTCATGGGCGAACTGAACCGCGACTACGTGACCGCCGCCCGCCTGGCCGGTGCCGGCCTGCCGCGCTTGATGTTCATCACCGTGCTGCCCAACTGCATGGCACCGCTGATCGTCCAGGCCACGCTGAGCTTTTCCTCGGCAATCCTCGACGCCGCCGCCCTGGGCTTCCTCGGCCTGGGTGTCCAGCCGCCGACCCCGGAATGGGGCACCATGCTGGCCTCGGCCCGCGACTACATCGAACGTGCCTGGTGGGTCGTGAGCCTGCCTGGCCTGACCATTTTGCTCAGCGTGCTGGCAATCAACCTGATGGGCGACGGGCTGCGCGATGCGCTGGACCCGAAACTCAAGAATGCCGCCTGAGGAGATTCCCATGTCACTGCTAGAAATCAAGAATCTCAACGTCCGCTTTGGCGACGCCACCGCCGTGCCGGTGGTCGACGGCCTGGACCTGAGCGTGGAAAAAGGCGAAGTACTGGCGATTGTCGGCGAATCGGGTTCGGGCAAATCCGTGACCATGATGGCGCTGATGGGGCTGATCGAGCACCCCGGCATCGTCACCGCCGATGCGCTGAACTTCGACGGCAAGAACATGCTCAAGCTCAGCGCCCGCCAGCGCCGGCAGATCGTCGGCAAGGACCTGGCAATGGTGTTCCAAGACCCGATGACCGCGCTCAACCCCAGCTACACCGTGGGTTTCCAGATCGAAGAAGTACTGCGCCTGCACTTGAAGATGTCCGGCAAGGCCGCCCGCAAGCGTGCCATCGAACTGCTGGAAAAAGTCGAGATCCCGGGAGCCGCCAGCCGCATGGAGGCTTATCCTCATCAACTGTCCGGCGGCATGAGCCAGCGCGTGGCGATTGCCATGGCGATTGCCGGCGAGCCGAAACTGCTGATCGCCGACGAACCGACCACCGCCCTGGACGTGACCATCCAGGCGCAGATCATGGACCTGTTGCTGGCGCTGCAAAAAGAGCAGGAGATGGGCCTGGTGTTGATCACCCACGACCTCGCCGTCGTGGCGGAAACCGCCCAGCGCGTCTGTGTGATGTACGCCGGTCAAGCCGTGGAAGTGGGCAAGGTGCCGCAGCTGTTCGACATTCCGGCCCACCCGTACAGCGAAGCCTTGCTGGCGGCGATTCCGGAACACAGCATGGGTGCCGAGCGCCTGGCGACGCTGCCGGGCATCGTCCCCGGTCGCTACGACCGTCCGCAAGGTTGCCTGCTGTCGCCACGCTGCCCCTACGTGCAGGACAACTGCCGCCAACAACGCCCTGCCCTTGACCCGAAAACCAACAGCCTCGCCCGCTGCTTCTACCCGTTGAACCAGGAGGTGGCGTGATGGCCGTCGTACTTACCGCCCGTGACCTGACCCGTCACTACGAAGTGTCCCGTGGCATGTTCAAGGGCCATGCGACCGTGCGCGCCCTCAACGGCGTGTCGTTCGAACTCGAGGCCGGCAAGACCCTGGCCGTGGTGGGCGAATCCGGTTGCGGCAAATCCACCCTCGCCCGGGCGCTGACTCTGATCGAAGAGCCGTCCTCGGGCTCGTTGAAAATCGCCGGGCAGGAAGTGGCCGGCGCCAACAAGGCCGAGCGCAAGCAGTTGCGCAAAGACGTGCAGATGGTGTTCCAGAGCCCTTACGCGTCCCTCAACCCGCGGCAGAAGATCGGCGATCAACTGGCCGAACCGCTGCTGATCAACACCAACCTGTCGGCCACCGAGCGGCGGGAAAAAGTCCAGGCGATGATGAAGCAGGTGGGCTTGCGCCCCGAGCACTATCAGCGCTACCCGCACATGTTCTCCGGCGGCCAGCGCCAACGCATCGCCCTGGCCCGCGCCATGATGCTGCAACCCAAGGTGCTGGTGGCGGACGAACCGACGTCGGCGCTGGACGTGTCGATCCAGGCCCAGGTACTCAACCTGTTCATGGATCTGCAGCAGGAGTTCAACACCGCCTACGTGTTCATTTCCCACAACCTGGCGGTGGTGCAACACGTCGCCGACGATGTGATGGTGATGTACCTCGGCCGCCCGGTAGAAATGGGCCCCAACGAGTCGATCTACAGCCGCCCGTTGCATCCGTACACCCAGGCGCTGCTGTCGGCCACCCCGACCATCCACCCGGACCCGAACAAGCCGAAGATCAAGATCGTCGGCGAGCTACCCAACCCGCTCAACCCACCGTCCGGCTGTGCCTTCCACAAGCGCTGCCCATACGCCACCGAGCGCTGCAAGACCGAAGAGCCGGCCCTGCGCCCACTCGATAATCGGTTGGTAGCGTGCCATTACGCCGAGCAGTTCCTCGACGGCGCGGCGTAATACCCACCGAAACCGTGGCGAGGGAGCTTGCTCCCGCTGGGTCGCGAAGCGGCCCCTTTTCGGGGACTGCTGCGCAGTCCAGCGGGAGCAAGCTCCCTCGCCACGGTCTTCTGCTTGTCGGGGAGGCTACGTCTGGCTATCGCCTTCGTCACTTTCATCCCCATCGTCCGGCTCATCAATCGTCGAGTCATCGTTGTCCTGATCCCCCGGCTGGGTTTCGGACGCCGCCACCATCATTCCCCCCTGCACCACTTGCCCACTCGAGGCATGTTGCCCGTGGTCGACGCACTCCGCCCATACGGCGCTGGAGCCCAGGGACAGCATCACCAAAACCTTCAGTAACAACAGCACACGCAGAAACCTGTTCATAACCGATTCCTCTTTCCTGGATAAAGCCGGGACCCCACGGCGTTCAGGAAATCTAGTCCCGAACAGGCTGGCTCGTAAGACTAGGACGCAGAACCGGGGGCAGAATGCCGCTGGGGGACAGATCACTTTCGAATAGAGTCAATTCCAAACCGCTATGAACTGTGGGAGCGAGCCTGCTCGCGATAGCGGTCTGTCAGCTGCATCAATATCGAATGGTCTGTCGCCATCGCGAGCAAGCTCGCTCCCACAGGGTCAGCGCCGTAACGAGCAGGTATAAAAAAGCCCCGCAGCTTTCGCAACGGGGCTTTGGGTCTTGCGGCTCAGCGCTTAGTGATGCTCACGGGTCGCGCGGAATTTCACGTCCGGCCAGCGCTCTTCCATCAGCGCCAGGTTGACCCGGGTCGGGGCCAGGTAGGTCAGGTGACCGCCGCCGTCCAGCGCCAGGTTCTCCACAGCCTTGTTGGTGAATTCCTCAAGTTTTTTCTTGTCGGCGCAATCGACCCAACGGGCCGAGTACACGGTGATCGGCTCATAGGAGCATTCGACCTTGTATTCCTCTTTCAAGCGGCTGGCGACCACATCGAACTGCAGCACGCCGACCGCACCGAGGATGATGTCGTTGCTGCGCTCCGGGAAGAACACCTGGGTGGCGCCCTCTTCGGCCAGTTGCTGCAGGCCCTGGCGCAGTTGCTTGGACTTGAGCGGGTCTTTCAGGCGGACGCGGCGGAACAGTTCCGGGGCGAAGTGCGGGATGCCGGTGAACCCCAGGGCTTCACCTTCGGTGAAGGTATCGCCGATCTGGATGGTGCCATGGTTGTGCAGACCGATGATGTCACCGGCGAAGGCTTCTTCCAGTTGCTCGCGTTCCGAGGAGAAGAAGGTCAGGGCGTCGCCGATGCGCACGTCCTTGCCGGTGCGCACGTGGCGCATCTTCATGCCTTTTTCGTATTTGCCGGAGCAGATGCGCATGAACGCGATGCGGTCGCGGTGCTTGGGGTCCATGTTCGCCTGGATCTTGAAGATGAAGCCCGAGAACTTCTCTTCCACCGGCTCCACGGTGCGCTCGTTGGCGACCCGCGGCAGCGGACGCGGGGCCCAGTCGACCACGGCATCGAGCACATGATCCACACCGAAGTTGCCCAGCGCGGTCCCGAAGAACACCGGGGTCATCTGGCCATCGATGAACGCCTGTTGGTCGAACTCATGGCAGGCGCCCTGCACCAGCTCCAGTTGCTCGACGAAGCGCTCGTACTCGTCGCCCAGGTGGGCGCGGGCTTCGTCCGAGTCGAGCTTTTCGATGATCCTGGTTTCGGTGCGCTCATGCCCGTGGCCGGCGGTGTAGACGATGATGTAATCATCGGCCAGGTGGTACACGCCTTTGAAGTCGCGGTAGCAACCGATCGGCCAGGTGATCGGCGCGGCCTTGATCTTCAGGACCGCTTCGATCTCGTCGAGCAGTTCGATCGGGTCGCGGATGTCGCGGTCGAGTTTGTTGATGAAGCTGACAATCGGCGTGTCCCGCAGCCGGCAGACTTCCATCAGCGCGATGGTCCGTGGCTCGACGCCTTTACCACCGTCAAGCACCATCAGCGCCGAGTCCACCGCGGTCAGGGTGCGGTAGGTGTCTTCGGAGAAGTCTTCGTGGCCCGGGGTGTCGAGCAGGTTGATCATGTGCTCGCGATACGGGAACTGCATGACCGACGTGGTAATGGAAATACCCCGCTGCTTTTCCATCTCCATCCAGTCGGAGGTGGCATGGCGGTCGGACTTGCGCGATTTCACCGTGCCGGCAACCGCAATCGCCTTGCCCATCAGCAGGAGCTTCTCGGTGATGGTGGTCTTACCGGCATCGGGGTGGGAAATAATGGCGAAAGTGCGGCGTTTCGCGACTTCGGCGGCCTGTTTGGTCATGGGAAATCGCCTGGCAGGTGATTCAAAAAAGGGCGGCGATTATAGCTCAACTTGTGCCAGGAACCGAACCGTTGAGCACATCGAAGGTGGCCGGATGCTTCCCGGCATGGGAACCTTTTGTCCCGTGGAGACGTCCACCCCCCTGCTGCATCTGTTCGTCAGGGGCTGAAAAATCAGCAAGTTAGCCTGACGAGGCTGCGCTCATGGCTCGATCTGCATGCCGTTTACCGGCATTGAAAAGAGCTGCTTCTCGCGAACGTTTTCCCGGCAACCCTACGGTCTGCCGCCCGGGGAAGCGCGCGCCGACTGAAAGACAAAGGAGTCCGCCTGTGGCTATCCGCTATGGCAAAGGGCTGACAGGGGGTGTCGTCGTCGCCACCCTCCTGGCCCTGCTGGTCCATTGGATCGGTATCGATACGATCCAGCATTATCGCGACGACCTGCTGTTCTACCTGCAAGCCCACCTGATGCTGGTACTGGTTTCCATGCTGGCGGCCCTGATCGTGGGCATCCCCGCCGGCATCGTCCTCAGCCGGCCCGGCATGGTCGGACGCGCCGAGCGCTTCATGCAAGTCTTCAACATCGGCAACACCGTGCCGCCCCTGGCCGTGCTGGCCATCGCCCTCGGCGTGTTGGGGATCGGCAGCGGGCCGGCCATCTTCGCCCTGTTCCTCGCCTCGCTGCTGCCCATCGTGCGCAACACCTATGAAGGCCTGAAAAACGTCCAGGGTTCTCTCAAGGAAGCCGCCACCGGCATCGGCATGACCCCGCGCCAGGTGCTGTGGAAAGTCGAGTTGCCCAACGCCGTGCCGATCATCGTCGGCGGCGTGCGCGTTGCCCTGGCGATCAATGTCGGCACCGCGCCGCTGGCGTTCCTGATCGGTGCCAACAGCCTGGGCAGCCTGATCTTCCCCGGCATTGCCTTGAACAATCAGCCGCAACTGTTGCTCGGCGCCGCCTGCACCGCCCTGCTGGCGTTGTTGCTCGACGGCCTGGTGACACTGGCCAGCCGCCTCTGGCTGGAACGTGGTCTGCGACCGTCCTAAAGCCGGCTGGATAAAGGAATCATCATGAAGAAGTTGAGCTTGATACTGGGCTGCGTCCTGCTGTTTGCAGGATTTGCCCAAGCGGCGGACAAACCTGTGATCCGCCTCGGCGCCCGGGTCTTCACCGAGCAGACGCTGCTGGCGGAAATCACCGCGCAATACCTGCGCAGCAAAGGCTACGACGCGCAGATCACTGGAGGACTGGGCAGCAACCTGGCCCGCAGCGCCCATGAAACCGGACAGCTGGACCTGCTCTGGGAATACACCGGCGTGTCACTGGTGGCCTACAACCATGTCACGGAGAAACTCGACAGCGCCCAGTCCTATGCCCGAGTAAAGGAACTTGACGCGAAAAAGGGCCTGGCCTGGCTGGCACCGTCGAAGTTCAGCAACACCTACGCCCTGGCCCTGCCGGAAAAAGTCGCCCGCCAATACCCGCAGATCAACAACATCAGCCAGTTGACCAGCGTACTGCAGGCCGAAGCGGACGAGAATCACTTGGTGGCCCTCGACACCGAGTTCGCCAATCGTTCCGACGGCCTGGCCGGCATGGTCGAGCAATACGGCATGACCCTGACCCGCGAGAATATCCGCCAGATGGACGCAGGGCTGGTCTACACCGCCCTGCGCAACGGCCAGGTTTTCGCCGGCCTGGTGTACACCACCGATGGCCGGCTGAACGCCTTCAAGTTGAAATTGCTCGAGGACGACAAGCACTACTTCCCCGACTACACCGCCGCGCCGGTGGTGCGCCAGGCGTTCCTCGACGCACATCCGCAACTGGCCGCGCAACTCAAGCCCCTGGCCGAGCTGTTCGACGATGAAACCATGCGCCAGCTCAATGCCCGTGTGGACGTCAACCATGAGAGCCCTTCTGTGGTGGCCGCCGATTTCCTGCGCCAGCACCCCATCAACTGAGGAAAAAGCCATGGAATTGTTGAACGCCTTTTCCCATCTCGACTGGCAGCAGGTGATGCACCTGACCTGGCAGCACATCACGCTGGTGGGCATTGCCGTGAGCCTGGCGATTCTCATCGGCGTGCCGCTGGGTATTTTCATGACCCGCTTCCCGGCACTGGCCGGGCCGTTGCAGGCCAGCGCCACGGTGCTGCTGACGATCCCGTCGATTGCGCTGTTCGGTCTGTTGTTGCCGTTCTATTCCAAATTCGGCCAGGGCCTGGGGCCAATGCCGGCGATCACCGCCGTGTTCCTGTATTCCCTGCTGCCGATCATGCGCAACACCTACCTGGCCCTCACCGGCGTTGAACCGGGCATCCGTGAAGCCGCCCGCGGCATCGGCATGACCTTCGGCCAGCGCCTGCGCATGGTCGAGCTGCCCATCGCCGTGCCGGTGATCCTCGCCGGCGTGCGCACCGCCGTGGTCATGAACATCGGCGTCATGACCATCGCCGCCACCATCGGCGCCGGCGGTCTCGGCGTATTGATCCTGGCCTCCATCAGCCGCAGCGACATGTCGATGCTGATCGTCGGCGCCGTGCTGGTCAGCCTCCTGGCCATCGTCGCCGACCTGCTTCTGCAATGGCTGCAACGCTCGCTGACTCCAAAAGGACTCCTCAAATGATCGAACTTCAAAACCTCAGCAAAACCTTCAAGAGCAACGGCAAGGACGTGAAAGCCGTGGACTCGGTGAACCTGACCGTCAATGAAGGCGAGATCTGCGTATTCCTCGGGCCGTCGGGCTGTGGCAAGAGCACCACGCTGAAGATGATCAATCGCCTGATCAAGCCGACCTCGGGCAAGATCCTGATCAACGGCGAAGACACCACCGATCTCGACGAAGTGACCCTGCGCCGCAACATCGGCTACGTGATCCAGCAGATCGGCCTGTTCCCGAACATGACCATCGAGGAGAACATCGTGGTGGTGCCGAAACTGCTCGGCTGGGACAAGCAGCGATGCCACGACCGCGCCCGCGAGTTGATGAGCATGATCAAGCTCGAACCCAAACAGTACCTGCATCGCTATCCCCGTGAACTGTCGGGCGGCCAGCAACAACGGATCGGCGTGATCCGCGCCCTGGCAGCCGACGCGCCGTTGCTGCTGATGGACGAACCCTTCGGCGCGGTGGACCCGATCAACCGCGAGATGATCCAGAACGAGTTCTTCGACATGCAGCGGGCGCTGAACAAGACCGTGATCATGGTCAGCCACGACATCGACGAAGCCATCAAGCTGGGGGACAGGATCGCGATTTTCCGCGCCGGCAAGTTGGTCCAGTGTGATCATCCGGACACGCTGCTGGCGCACCCGGTCGACGAGTTCGTCAGCAACTTCGTCGGCCAGGACAGCACGCTCAAGCGACTGCTGCTGGTCAAGGCCGAGGACGCGGCCGACAACGCGCCGTCGGTCAGCCCGGAAACCCCGGTGGCCGAGGCGCTGGAATTGATGGATGAACATGACCGTCGCTACGTGGTGGTCACCTGTGCCGAGAACAAGGCGCTGGGCTATGTGCGCCGTCGCGACCTGCACCGCCAGACCGGCACCTGCGCGCAATTCCTGCGGGAGTTCAACGCCACGGCGGCCTATGACGAGCACTTGCGGATCCTGCTGTCGCGCATGTACGAGTTCAACCGCTCGTGGCTGCCGGTGATGAATGCCGAACGGGTATTCCTCGGCGAGGTGACCCAGGAATCGATTGCCGAGTACCTGAGTTCCGGCAGGTCTCGTGGCGGTAAGACCAGCATCGTGTCGCCGGCCGAAACCGCGCAAGCCTGATACCCACCCACTGATGGTTCCCACGCTCCGCGTGGGGCCCCCTCAACGGACGCTCCGCGTTCGGCTTTGGGGACGCAGAGCGTCCCGGGCTGCATGCCCACGCAGAGCGTGGGAACGATCAGCAAACAACCCGATGACTCATCCATCGGGAACATCAATCCGTCACACAGGTCGGTTACATCAAGAGCTGTCGCGGGCCGCACGACGGATGTGTGCAAAAACGCGACATTTTTAGTTGATCTCAGGCCCCTCACGCCCTAAAGTTCGCGCCGAACGTCCATGCTGGAAACGATCCATCCGGCTCAAGTACTGACGACGAGACAGCAAGGCCAAGGGATGCACGCAACCCATGGCCTTTTTGCTTTCGGCGACATGCCTTGGGAAGTAGGCGAACCAAAGTGGGGATACGGAGGACGTTCACGAGGGCAGCTTGCCCTCAAACCCATTGATCCTGATGTTTGCCAGTAGGAGTCCCAACGTATGTCGATCCAGGTCGAAGATTATTTCGCGCGCGAAACCTTTCAGAAAATGAAGGCATTCGCCGACAAGCAGGAAACCCCGTTCGTGGTGATCGACACCGCGATGATCTCCCAGGCCTACGATGACCTGCGCGCAGGTTTCGAGTTCGCCAAGGTCTACTACGCCGTCAAGGCCAACCCGGCGGTGGAAATCATCGACCTGCTCAAGGAAAAGGGCTCGAACTTCGACATCGCCTCGATCTATGAGCTGGACAAGGTCCTGAGCCGGGGCGTAACCCCCGACCAGATCAGCTACGGCAACACCATCAAGAAGTCCCGGGACATCCGCTACTTCTACGACAAGGGCGTGCGCCTGTACGCCACCGACTCCGAAGCCGACCTGCGCAACATCGCCAAGGCCGCTCCAGGTTCGAAAGTCTACGTACGCATCCTGACCGAAGGTTCGACCACCGCCGACTGGCCCCTGTCGCGCAAGTTCGGCTGCCAGACCGACATGGCCATGGACCTGCTGATCCTGGCCCGCGACCTGGGCCTGGTGCCGTACGGCATCTCGTTCCACGTCGGCTCGCAACAGCGCGACATCAGCGTCTGGGATGCGGCCATCGCCAAGGTCAAGGTGATCTTCGAACGTCTTAAAGAAGAAGACGGCATCGAGCTGAAGCTGATCAACATGGGCGGCGGCTTCCCGGCCAACTACATCACCCGCACCAACAGCCTGGAAACCTACGCCGAGGAAATCATCCGTTTCCTCAAGGAAGACTTCGGCGACGACCTGCCGGAAATCATCCTCGAGCCGGGCCGTTCGCTGATTGCCAACGCCGGTATCCTGGTCAGCGAAGTGGTGCTGGTCGCCCGTAAATCCCGTACCGCCGTCGAGCGTTGGGTCTACACGGACGTGGGCAAGTTCTCCGGCCTGATCGAAACCATGGACGAAGCCATCAAGTTCCCGATCTGGACCGAGAAGAAAGGCGAGATGGAAGAAGTGGTCATCGCCGGCCCGACCTGCGACAGCGCCGACATCATGTACGAGAACTACAAGTACGGCCTGCCGCTGAACCTGGCCATCGGTGATCGCCTGTACTGGCTGTCGACCGGTGCCTACACCACCAGCTACAGCGCTGTGGAATTCAATGGCTTTCCGCCGCTGAAGTCGTTCTACGTGTAATTTGTTGATTGCTTGAGGCCGAAAGCCCGTGACCATGTCACGGGCTTTTTTCATGGTTTCAATCGCAAAGACATCCTGGCCAAGGCGTCAGCCATCCTGCCCAGTTCTTCCAGTGAATGAGCGATCTGGAGAAAGGAACTCCTGGCCCGCCTCAAACTTTGGTGACGATCGTTGGCTTGAAGCTCGCGCTTCACCTGGGTCAGGAAATAATTCAGGCGATGACAAAAATCCGAAAGGTTGTTGCTCGCCGAAATAGCATTCGCATAGAGGCCGTCCAATACCCTCAAGTGCTCCCGGGCTTTTTCCCGACGCTGTTCCTGGGTGTAATGGCCGGCGGGGTTGTATTGCATATTTGGCAAGCCTATCCGCCCCATCACGTAATAGGCCTCGATCTTCGAAACAGGTGCATCGCAGGCACATAATCTCAGCGCCAATGTCTCGATGAAACGGGCAAAAACACGATGGATCGTCTGTGAAACTTCAACGATCCTTGCTTTGAAGTACATGGCCTTTTTCGCATATAGATCCAACTGCAGACAAAGGCGGGTAATCAGGTACAGAACATCGGGCGGGCGATTAGTCCCCTGCGAACCGACGTTGATCGGCGTGAAATGCAGCGGATCAACATCTCCGATCAACTGACGCCTTGCCGGCCCGGAAGCTTCCCGGGCCACCTGTTCGAACTCCCTCAAGAAGAGAGAAATCTGCCCGACCAACTGACGTCCCATGTTGCCCAATGCCGGAACAACCCTGACGATTTCCCGCCACCGAGACTCATTGGCGACGGCAGTCCAGGTCAATGTCTGCGCATCCGGCGGAGAAACCAATACATGGCCCGTTCGTTGGATGGAATCCGAAAAGCGCTTGATCTCCGTCAAGGCATCCGGAAGATCACTCAAAAAATCGATGTACCTTCTCAAGGAAGAGAAATTTTTTTCTTCCAGTAAAAAGTCAAACATGACGGGTCACCAGAATTGAACAACTGCCAGGCACCAGCGCGAAGGCTCGTGCAGGCGTCCGGCAGTCGTTTTCGTTATAGATTGACGGCCTGGACAGCCATCAAGGAGTGTTGAAACTCAGCTCAATCGTAACGGCAACGACAGCGGAGCCAGGAACTCGATGAACGTACGGGCCAGCTGGACAAAATCTCTGCTGCGCTCTCCAGGTTCGGCATACTTGCCGGCCTCGATCTGGGCAGCAATTGCCTGGTAGGCGCGAACAACACCTCGGTATTCGCCCACATAGCGCTGGCGCTGGTCGTCGATGGAATGAATGACCTGAAGGAATTGCACCTTACCCTTGAGCGAGGCAAGTTCGTTGTTCTTCATGTCCAGCTCAAGGTCCAGTGACTTGATCTGCCCTGCCAGCCGTTCTCGCTCGCGCACCAAGTCCAGGAACTTGATACTTTCGCCGATCTGCCCAAGGGTCTTTTTCAGTTGTTCGATGGCCAGCATGACCAACTGCATCTCGGGGGGCGCCATACCGAGCTGTGTGACCTGTTCCAATGTCAGTACCAGATCTTTACCGATCTTCTCGACACCGCTTTTTTCAAGAAGAGCAATTGCTTCGCTGATAGCTTTGCGTTCGCCTAGGCGCTCGACCCGTGCTGCCTTCAACTGGTCAACGGCGACGTCGATTGTCCGCTGGTCCTTTTCAAGGTCTTCGATGAAACCCAGGCTCAAGCGTCGATCGTAGATATCATCGATAGCCGAGAGCTGTTCCTCCATTCGACGGAGGGGTTGCTTCATCAAGGCTTCGTTTTTTTTCAATGCTTTAGTTCGCTCCCCCTCGATATCTTCAATATCTTCCTGATCGTCTGCGGCCAGTGCCTTCGCCCAATCATTATCCAGGGTCTCCAGGCGATCAATCTGGCTTTCGAGTGCCATCTTCGTCCTTAATGCCGTCTCGCTCAGCGCACTGGCACTTTTGCTGACGTTGAGCACCACATCATGGAACCGATCATGCAGCTGCGGCAGATACTTCCACTGGATGAAAAGTGCACGGGACTTGACCGCGCCGTCCCTCATCAGGGTCCCGCTCTGGGACATGGCCTTGAGATCGATACTCGGGTAGTCGACGGGGGCCGCCATGAGCATCCGCGCGGAGCGCAACCTGATGCCGTAATTGCGCTCGTACTCTTGATCCGCTTCCTTGAAAACCGCGATCAACGCATCGGCATCAGTCTCGATATATTTCCACGGACTGACCACTTCCTGGAATGCCGACATGAATAGCCTCAATTTCAAGGCATCATCGATTTCGTCGATCTCATCCTGGGAACTCTTTATGTACAGATGCATGACATTCCACACGTGCATCAGGTTCTGCGTAGCGATATCCGCATCGACTGCGACCAATTCGAGTCCTTGCAGGTCGTGTTTTACACGGCTCAAGGAACCCAGGGTCTGGTTCTTGTTCCTGAGTGTCTCAATCGCCGCCTCCTGTTCCTTGTACAGTTGATTCCTTGCGGCGCGAATGCTCTCCGCTTCGACACCCAGGTAGATCGCCATTGCCAGCCCGATCAGATTCATCCCGGCCGCCACGGTAACCGACTGTTCGACCGCTTTCTTGTACTCCTCATTCTTCTCATTGATGTGCACGGCGCGCTTATCGATCTGCACCTTGAGCGCTTCGACTTCGGACGGTAATGAACTGCCGCCAATCAGACTGACACGCAATTTGATACTTGGAAGGACATGTTCACGCAAGTCATAACCAAACTGATCCAATCTTGCCTTGATCGTTTCAACGCTCTTCAGGTTTGCGTTGACCTTTTCGAAAATTTTATTCAGGTAATAACCCAAGTCACTGACCGTATCCTCATCCAGTTCAATACCGGGAAACCGATCACCCATTTCCAGCTGCAATTTTCTCAACTGCGCCAGCGTTGTGATGTTATGTTTTTTCAGCAGACCAGACGCCTTCGCGTCGTCATACACCTCCTCCATGCCCTTGGCATAACCGCGGATGCTGACGGCAAACTGCTTAAGTTGGCTGCCCGTCAACATGATCGATTCACGTAATGGCGACCAGCGTTGCGCGTGGCTCCGGGTAAGGCTGAACGTCCTCAGGAAGTCTTCGGCCCTGAGGCCGGCGCCGCCCCCGGCATCGTCACCGAAGTTAAGATAGTCGCGCACATCCGCCAGGGTAAAAGGCAGTGCCAGGGCGGCCGCCTCATACTTTCGCAGGTCAATGATCTGTTTCTTGGTCAGCAACAGTCCCTTGCCACGGGACTGGGCTTCCTGGTCCGGTGTCGAAGCATTGGCAAGTGTTTTGGGAGCAAGTTGAGCAAAACGGGTTATTTCTGCAGGAGTTGCACCTTCAAGTGCTTTATCCCAAACGGCGTGAGTATTCATAATTAATCCTTTAATTATTTGTTTCTGACCACTGCGCTATTCACTTACTTTCCAAGGAGAGAAATCAATTAAATGGCAGTGACCGCACCCTAGACGATCAAGATGAATGAAGTCAAAGACGGAAAACAATGCAAACATTAACGAATACTACAAATACGGGAAGGGTTTGGTATCAGACGCAACCATTAACCGGTGTCCCCCAATAATAAACGGATCGACACCGAAGCATTAATGACGGGATGCCACTTAGATCAGGAAGGAACGGAAGTTTCCAATACGGCCGTACGCGCTTGATAAGCCGCTACCAACGGCTCCAGACCAGGGAGCCGGACGTGCCGTAATGTGTCAGTCGCGACGCGGAGAAAGTTGGGATTGCCAGCCTCCAGGGCTTGGCGCAACCATGATAGCCCCTCTTCGATGCGTGCTTCGGCCAGCAACACGCAGCCATAACTGAACTGCCCCCGAAAATCGCCACCTTCGGCCGAACGTCGATACCACTCAACCGCCGTCACCGGGTCCGCCGGGCAGTAACGTCCGTCTTCCAGGTACCGCCCCAGCAGGTTCATCGACTTTGCGTGGCCCGACTCGGCGGCGCGACGATAGAGACTCAAGGCCTGCGCCTGGTCCTCGGCCACACCGCGCCCGGTCGCCAGCAGGTTGGCGTAGTTGTACATCCCCCAGTCCAATCCCGCCTCGGCGGCCAGACGGTAATGCCGGGCGGCAACGCGGGCATCGGCGACACAACCCCAACCGTGCTCATGGCAGCGCCCCAGCATGTTGCGCGCCATCGGATGCCCTCGCCGCGCAGCAATATCGAACCAGCGTAGGGCCAGGAGCGGATCCCGGGCGATGCCCTGGCCATCGAGCAGGATCTGCCCCAGCAACGCCTGGGCATCGAGCACGCCTTCGCCCGCTGCGAGCAGAATCGCCTGGGCCGCCCGCGCCGGGCTTTCGTCGAGCATGGCCTTGAGACGCTCGCCGTCGAGCACTTCCTCGCGGCGCAGACGGAAATCCGCCATCTAGACCTCGACCCAGCGGCGCAGCAGGTTGTGGTAGGTGCCGGTCAGGCGAATCAACGAAGGGTGCTCCGGCAGATCGCGGGTCAGGGCCTGGATCGCCCCGTCCATCTCGAACAGCAGTGCTCGCTGGCTGTCTTCGCGCACCAGGCTCTGGACCCAGAAGAACGACGCATAACGGGCGCCACGGGTAACCGGGTTGACCTTGTGCAGGCTGGTGCCCGGGTACAACACCATGTCCCCGGCCGGCAGCTTGACCCGTTGGGTGCCGTAGGTGTCCTGGATCTCCAGCTCACCGCCGTCGTAGTCCTGGGGATCGCTGAAGAACAGAGTGGCCGACAGATCGGTGCGCACCCGCTCGGCGCTGCCCTTGGGTTGGCGCACGGCGTTATCGATGTGGAAATCGAAACTGCCGCCGGCGGTATAGCAGTTCAGCAGCGGCGGGAACACTTTGTGCGGTATCGCGGCGGACATGAACAACGGGTTGTTCCACAACCGTTCGAGCATCGCGGCACCGATTTCCTTGGCCAGGGGATGGCCCTCGGGCAGTTGCAGATTGTGCTTGGCCTTGGCCGACTGGTAACCGGCCGTGATCTTCCCGTCCGCCCACTCGGTCTGCTCCAGCGCCTCGCGAATGCGCTGCACTTCTTCAGGAGAAAACACACCGGGGATGTGCAGCAACATGGGTTAAGGCCTGTGGATAAAACGGGCGCCAATGGTAGTGATTCTTATTGGCTGTGCACAACCCCTGTAACCGTATCAGCCGTCCAAAACCGTAAGACAAATTGTAAAGAACGTAAATTCCTCTCAAATAGCAATATTTCGCAATTGATACAAATACACGTTTACCCTATATTCCGCGGCCTCGAAACCCTGGGGAGGGGATATCCATGTCGCGTCAACCATTACAATTACAAGCCAACTCACCGCGTTTGCTGGCGTCCGCCATCGGCGTCGCCCTCACTGCCACGTCCGCTGCGCAGCTGGCCCAGGCGGCGCAGGAAAGCGCTGAAAAGGCCCCAAGCGAGGCCATTTCCCTGGATGCCACCAGCATCACCGGTGAAGCCCAGGACACGACGTCCTATCAGGTCGAAAAAGCCTCTTCCCCGAAATACACCGCACCGCTGGTGGATACCCCACGCTCGGTGACCGTCATCCCCCAGCAAGTGCTCAAGGACACCGGCGCGCTCAATATGCAGGATGCCCTGCGCACCGTGCCGGGCATTACCTTCGGCGCCGGAGAAGGCGGCAACCCCCAGGGGGACCGTCCATTCATCCGCGGCTTCGATGCCCAGGGCGACACCTACCTGGATGGCATGCGCGACACCGGTTCGCAAAGCCGCGAAATCTTCGCCATTGAATCCATTGAAGTCAGCAAAGGCCCGAACTCGGCCATCGGTGGTCGTGGCGCAGCAGGCGGCACCATCAACCTGGTGAGCAAGAAGGCACACCTGGGCGACACCCTCGACGGTGGCTTCACCTGGGGCTCGGACCAGACCCAGCGCTACACCCTGGATGGCAATTATCAGTTCAGCGACAGCGCCGCCGGCCGTCTCAACCTGATGAGCCACGAAAACAACGTCGCCGGTCGCGACAAGGTCAATAACGACCGTTGGGGCATCGCGCCATCGCTGGCGTTCGGCCTCGGCACGGACACCCGGGTCAACCTCGATTACTACCATCTCGAAAGCAACGACCTGCCGGACTCGGGCATCCCTTACAGCATGCCAGCCTCGGGCCTTACCGCCGACCGTACCAAGTCCAACCCGGGCAAGCCCAACGACGGCGGCGACAGCAGCAACTTCTATGGCCTCACCGACCGCGACTTCCGCAAGACCCGTGTCGACACGGCGACCTTCGCCATCGAGCACGATCTGAGCGATGCGCTGACCGTCAAGAACACCCTGCGCCACGGCTCCAGCATGCAGGACTACATCCTGACCCAACCCGATGACAGCAAGGGCAACGTCAACAACGGTTCCGTCTGGCGCCGGGTCAATACCCGGGTCAGTAACGTCGACACCACCACCAACCAGACCGACCTGTTCGGTGATTTCTACGTCGCCGGGTTCAAGAACAGCTTCTCCACCGGCATCGAGCTGAGCCGCGAGAAAGGTGAAAAATCCTCCTACTCCGTCAACACCGACACCGTACCGGGCACCGCCGCCGCGAACACCAACTGCACCCCGTCGATGATCGGCGCGTCGAGTGGCTTCAACTGCACCTCGCTGTCCAACCCGAACCCGGATGATCCGTGGAGCGGCACCATCGCCCGCAACTACGCCGGCACCGACACCACCAGCGTCACCCGTGCGCTCTATGCGTTCGACACCCTGGAGCTGACGCCGCAGTGGCTGGTGAACATGGGCCTGCGCTACGATCATTTCGACACGCAGTACAAAACCTACAACGCCGCCGGCACCACCACGTCCAAGGGCGACGATGTCAGCGAATTCATCACCGGCCAGTTGGGCCTGGTCTGGAAACCGGCCGACAACGGCAGCATCTACGCGTCCTATGCCACTTCGGCCACACCGCCCGGCAACATGGTCGGCGAAGGCCAGGAAGGCAATCCGCTGGGCGGCACGCCGGACCGTAACGGCAACCTGCTGGCAAGCGACATGGAGCCGGAAACCACCAAGAACTACGAGATCGGCACCAAGTGGGACCTGCTCGACAACCGCCTCTCGCTGACCGCGGCGGTCTTTCGCACCGAAAAAGAGAACGCCCGGGTCCAGGTCGATACCACGACTTATGAGAATGCCGGCAAGACCCGTGTCGACGGCCTCGAACTGTCGGCCAGCGGCAAGATCACCGAGAAATGGCAAGTGTTCGCCGGCTACAGCTACCTGGACAGCGAACAGGTCGATGGCGGCCCGTTGAGCGTCACCAATGGCAACCAGTTGCCGAACACGCCGAAGAACAGCGCGAGTGTCTGGACCACCTACGCACTCACGTCGAAGCTGAGTATTGGCGGCGGCGCCTTCTATGTCGACGACGTGTTCGGCAACGTCGCCAACACCACCATGGTCGACTCCTACGTGCGCTACGACGCCATGGCCGCCTACAAGGTCAGCAAGCACCTGGACCTGCAACTCAACGTACAGAACCTGACCGACGAAACTTATTACGACAAGGCGCTCGGAAACCACTTCGCCAACCAGGCGGCGGGACGTACCGCGTTGTTGAGTACCAACTTCCATTTCTGATCGGAAACTGACCCGCCCCTGTGGCGAGGGGATTTATCCCCGCTGGGCTGCGAAGCAGACCTGAAACCAGGCAACTCGGTGTGTCAGGAAAATTGAGTTGCTGCTTTGGGACTGCTTCGCAGCCCAGCGGGGATAAATCCCCTCGCCACAAGTAATGTGCTCGACACCCAGTTGTCGGGACATTGAAAAGCCTCGCTCATCTTCATGAGCGGGGCTTTTATGTGTGTTTATGAATGCTTCTCGATAACACACGGCATAATGCACGCCGTGATGAACAGTAATGAATGAACAAGGCGGGCGACGTGTTGAAGAAAACCCTGTTCCAGTTGCACTGGTTTTTCGGCATCAGTGCCGGGCTGGTCCTGGCATTTATGGGCATTACCGGTACCGCGGTGTCGTTCCAGGACGAGATCCTGCGGGCGCTGAACCCGCAGGTGCTGAGGGTGGAGAAACAACCGGCCGGCGTCCTGCCGCCCGCCGAACTGGTAGAACAGATCGAGGCCGCCGCCGGCAAGACCGTCGCCATGCTCTGGGTCGAGACCGACAGCGGCAACGCCGCACGGGCGATCTTCGCCGCGCCCCCCGGGGAAAAGCGCGGGGCCATGCGCTATTTCAACCCGTACAACGCTCAGTTCATGGGCGATGTGGTGGGCCAGGACTTCTTCGGCCTGATGCTCAAGCTGCACCGTATCCTGGCCCTGGAGGACGTGGGCCGGCAGATCACCGGGGCCTGCACATTGATCCTGGTGTTTTTCTGCCTGTCCGGGCTGTACCTGCGTTGGCCACGCCAGTGGAGGAACTGGCGTGCCTGGCTGACCCTCGACTGGAGGAAGAAAGGCCGCAGTTTCAATTGGGACCTGCATTCGGTGGCCGGTACCTGGTGCCTGGCGTTCTACCTGCTGGCAGCCCTGACCGGGCTGACCTGGTCCTACGACTGGTACAACAAAGGCGTGACCCGCCTGCTCTCCGACTCACCAAAGGAAGAACGGGTGCGCAACCGCGGCCCCGTGCCTGACGGCCCGCCGCCAGTGGCCGACTATCGGGCCATGTGGAGCAGCATCTACAGCGCCGCCGGCCCGGACCTGGCCTCCTACAATGTGCGTATGCCGCCGGTGGCCGGGCAACCGGCGACCGTGTTCTACCTGCTGAAGAATTCGCCCCATGACCGGGCGCTGAACCAGATCATCCTCGACCCGGCCACCGGCGTCGTCAGCCGCCACAGCCGCTACAGCGACAAGAGCCTCAAGGCGCAACTGCTGACCAGTGTCTACGCCCTGCACGTCGGCAGCTATTTCGGCCTGATCGGGCGGATCCTGGTGACGATCGCTGCACTGACCATGCCGCTGTTCTTCATCACCGGCTGGCTGCTGTACCTGGACCGTCGTCGCAAGAAGCGTCAGGTCCGGCAGGCGCGGCAGGAACTGGCCGCCAACCACGGCGACGCACCGGCATGGCTGATCGGTTTTGCCAGCCAGAGCGGCTTTGCCGAACAACTGGCGTGGCAGACCGCCGGCCAGCTCCAGGCCGCAGGGCTGCCGGTGAACGTCCGGCCACTGGCCGGCGTCAGCGAGCAGGACCTGAGCAATTCCACCCACGCCTTGTTTGTGGTCAGCACCTTTGGCGACGGCGAAGGGCCGGACAGCGCCCGGGGTTTCGAACGCAAAGTACTGGGTCGCCCCTTGGGCCTGGAGCGCTTGCAGTACTCGGTGCTGGGGCTGGGGGACCGCCAGTACGAGAACTTCTGCGGTTTCGCCCGGCGCCTGCACGCCTGGCTGGCGGAGCACGGCGGCAAGACCCTGTTCGCCCCGGTGGAAGTCGACAGTGGCGATCCTTACGCCTTGCGTCATTGGCAACAGCAACTGGCCGAACTGACTGGCCAGGCGCCGGTGGACACCTGGAAGGCCCCTGATTTCGAACACTGGACGCTGGACCGGCGCACCTTGCTCAACCCCGACAGCAGCGGCTCGGGCGTCTACCTGCTCGGCCTCAGCGCCCCGGGCCCGAGCAGTTGGCTGGCCGGCGATCTGGTGGAAGTGTTGCCGCGTAATGACCTGTGGGCCATCGAGCATTTCCTCGATGGCCTGGGCATCGCCGGCAACGCTCGCGTACAGGTCGATGGTTTGCCTCAGGACCTCTATCAGGCTCTGGCTACCCGTCAGTTGCCAGAAAACCGTGCCCATCTGGTGGGCCTGCATGCCCAGGCGTTGCTGGACGCTCTGGCGCCGCTGGCGATGCGCGAATATTCCATCGCCTCGATCCCGGCCGACGGCGTGCTGGAACTGATCGTGCGCCAGGAACGCCACGCCGACGGCAGCCTGGGCATCGGCTCCGGCTGGCTCACCGAACATGCCCCGCCGGGCAGCGCCATCAGCCTGCGGGTGCGGCGCAACAGCGGCTTTCACCTGCCGCCCCAGGGCGTGCCGATGGTCCTGCTCGGCAACGGCACCGGCCTGGCGGGCCTGCGCAGCCTGCTCAAGGCCCGTGTCGCCGAAGGCCCGCAGCGTAATTGGCTGCTGTTTGGCGAGCGTCAGCGCGAACACGATTTCCACTGCCGCGATGAGCTGCAGGAATGGGTGACCTCCGGCGACCTGGAACGCCTGGACCTGGCGTTCTCCCGGGACCAGGATCAGAAAATCTACGTCCAGGACCGTCTGCGCGAATCCGCCGCGCTGCTCAAGCAATGGCTGGCCGACGGGGCGGCGATCTATGTCTGCGGCAGCTTGCAGGGCATGGCGTCGGGGGTGGACCGGGTGCTCAACGACGTGCTGGGGGCCGAGGAAGTGGAGCGGTTGATCGAGCAGGGGCGGTATCGGCGGGACGTTTACTGACCAACCACACCATGTCCCCCTGTGGGAGCGAGCCTGCTCGCGATAGCGGTGTATCAGACACCATGTTTGTCGACTGACACTCCGCATCGCGAGCAGGCTCGCTCCCACAGGGGATGTTGTGCAGCTGGAATTCAGATCGGCTGCAGCTTCTTCTCAAACACCGCCACACCCTCCAGATCCCGCAACACCACACCCATCTCCCCGCTCTGCCCGTCGATGTTCACCTCGCCAAAGAACTGGTAGCCGGCAAACGGCGAGGTGTTCTGGGCCGGAGGTGCCTTCTGGAACACCACTTCCGGGCCGAAGGTCTTGTCCAGGACATTGGGCCCGAAGCTGCCGGCGTTCAGCGGTCCGGCGACAAACTCCCAGAACGGCTCGAAATCCTGGAACGCGGCCTGTTCCGGGTGGTAGTGGTGAGCAGCGCAATAGTGGACGTCAGCGGTAAGCCAGACGTAGTTGCGCACCTGATGCTTGCGCAGGTAGCCGAGCAGTTCAGCGATCTCTACTTCTCGCCCCTGGGCCTGGCCCGGGTCACCGTTGGCGACCGCTTCCCAGCGCGGCACACCGGGGCTGACTTCGCCGTCGGGCACGCCCAGGCCGATGGGCATGTCGGCGGCGATGATTTTCCATTGGGCACGGGATTGCTTGAGCTCGCGCTTGAGCCAATCCAATTGCTCCCGACCGAGGAACGGTTTGGCCGCGCCGAGGTTGGCGTCATTGGCTTCGCGGTAGCTGCGCATGTCGAGCACGAATACATCGAGCATCGGCCCATAACTCAGCTTGCGGTAGATCCGCCCGCCCTGGTCGGCCTTCTGCAAGCGCATCGGCGCGTACTCCAGCCAGGCCTGCCGCGCACGGCCCACCAGGGTGCCGATATCCTTGGTCTGGTAGCGCTCGTCCAGTTGCTTGCCCGGCGACCAGTTGTTGACCACCTCGTGGTCGTCCCATTGCCAGATCTGCGGCACTTCGGCGTTGAAGCGTCGCACGTTCTCGTCCATCAGGTTGTAGCGGTAGTTGCCGCGATACTCCTCCAGCGTCTCGGCCACCTTGCTCTTGGCTTCGGTGGTGAGGTTGCGCCAGATGCGCCCGCCTTCCGTGGTGATCTGTGCCGGCACCGGGCCGTCGGCGTAGATGGTGTCGCCGCTGTGGATGAAAAAATCCGGTAGGCGCAGACGCATGGCTTCATAGATGCGCATGCCGCCGATGTCCGGGTTGATCCCGAAGCCCTGGCCGACGGTGTCGCCGCTCCAGACAAAACGGATGTTGCGCTTGATCTGCGGCGCGCTGCGCAAATGGCCCAACCAGGGCTCACTGGCAACGCCGCTCTGGGCGTCTTCTAAATGTACGCGGTAGAAAATCGCCTGGTCAGGCGGCAGGCCGGTGAGTTCGACCCGGGCGGTGAAGTCGCTGCGGCTGTCGGCCACTGGCGAGACAAAGCGCCGGGGGTTGTGGAAACGACTGCGGGTGTCCCATTCCACCACCATCCGCGCCGGACGGTCGCTGCGACTCCAGACCATCACCCGATCACCCTGCAAGTCACCGGACTGCACACCGTCAGTCAGTACAGGGCGGTCCTTGACCGAGGCAATCACCGACGGCGCCAACCCCGGCAACAACAACCCCGCCCCCACGGCTTGCATCACTCGGCGACGGCCCAGGTCGAATTCGCTCATGGTGTTCCTCCCAAATGGGGAAACTAGAGCATGCTCGTGTTAATCGTTTATGAACGCCGCAGAAACCATTGTGGGAGCGAGCCTGCTCGCGATTGCAGAGTGTCAGATAACAGAGTTGTTGGCTGATACACCGCTATCGCGAGCAGGCTCGCTCCCACAGGGGGACTTCATTGTCTTAAGGAAATGGATCAGGCCTTGGCGGGCTCCAGCGCCATTTCCACTTCCTCCGGTCGCTTGAGCAGCGCATACGCCACCGCCGTCAGCAGGCTGCCCGCCACAATCGCCAGCAAATACAGCAACGCATGGTTGATGGCATTGGGGATCAGCATCACGAACAGCCCGCCATGGGGTGCCATGAGTTTGCAGCCGAAGTACATCGACAGCGCACCGGTCAGCGCACCGCCGGCGATGCTGGCCGGGATCACCCGCAGCGGATCCTTCGCCGCGAACGGAATCGCGCCTTCGGAAATGAAGCACAACCCCAGCACCAGCGCCGCCTTACCGGCCTCGCGCTCGGTCTGGGCGAACTTGCGACGGGCGATGAAGGTGGCGATGCCCAGGCCAATCGGCGGCACCATACCGGCGGCCATGGTCGCGGCCATCGGTGCGTAGCTCTGCGAGGCCAGCAGCCCCACCGAAAATGCATAGGCGGCCTTGTTGATCGGCCCGCCGAGGTCGACGCACATCATCGCCCCCAGCAGCACGCCCAGCAGAATCGCATTGGTGGTGCCCATGCTGTCGAGGAAATGAGTCAGGCTTTCGAGCATCCCCGCCACCGGCTTGCCCACCACGTAGATCATCACCAGCCCGGTGAACAGGCTCGCCAGCAACGGGATGATCAGGATCGGCTTGAGCGCTTCCAGGCTCTGGGGCAGACGCACGTAGCGGTTGATCGCTTTGGCCGCATAACCGGCCAGGAAGCCGGCGATGATCCCGCCGATGAACCCGGCGCCCAGGGTGCTCGCCAGCATCCCGCCGATCATTCCCGGCGCCAGGCCCGGACGGTCGGCGATGGAATAAGCGATGTAACCGGCCAGCAGCGGCACCATCAATTTGAAAGCGCTTTCGCCACCGATCTGCATCAGCGCAGCCGCCAAGGTGCCGGGTTCCTTGAACGCCGTGATGCCGAACACGAACGACAACGCGATCAACAAACCACCGGCCACCACCATCGGCAGCATGAACGACACGCCGGTCAGCAGATGCTTGTAAACGCCGGTCTTCTCCGCCTTGGCCGGCGTCGCGCTGCTGTTCGAGGCACTTTCCTGCCGGCCTTCGACCAACGCCTTGTTCAGCGTGGCTTCGGCCTGCTTCAAGGCAATGCCCGTGCCGCAGCGATAGATCTTCTTGCCGGCAAAGCGCTCGGTGGCGACTTCGATGTCGGTCGCCAGCAGCACCACGTCCGCCTCTGCGATGGCCTGGGCGCTCAACGGATTGCGGGCGCCAACCGAGCCTTGGGTTTCCACTTGCAAGTGGTAACCCAGTTTCGTCGCAGCCTGCTGCAACGCCTCGGCGGCCATGAAGGTGTGAGCCACGCCCGTCGGACAAGCGGTGATCGCAACCAGTCGCGGGACGCGCTCGGACGATACCGCAGGCGGCGCCTCTGGAGCCTGCACCTCGACAAACACCTCGGCCTCTTCGGCGCCACGCCGCAGCAGCGCGTCGACATCCTGCAGAGCCTGGGCCGGGGTGCTGCGGAACAGGCGCTTGCCGACGAACCGCGACAGGTCCACCGGGCCGCTGGCAACCAGCAACACCCATTCGGCCGCCTCAAGGGTGGCCGCTGACAACTGGCGCTCCGGATGGGCCGCGTCATGCACCTCGACGCTGGTGCTCCATCCCTGGCGCTGGGCCGCCGCGTCCAGCAGGCGGGCGCACAACACACTGGTGACCATGCCGTTCGGGCAGGCCGTCACAATGGCTAATTTCATTCTCGCGAACCCTCTTATTGTTCTGTCAGGGGGCGCACGCGCACGCCCTGTTCAAGCGACGCCAGCAACGCGCTGTCATGGATGCCGAAACCGATCTGGGTGACCGCCATCGCGGCGATGGCCGTGGCGGTGCGCAGGGTCTGTTCCGGGGCATGTGCACCGAGCAGGCCGTGCAGCATGCCCGCCAACAGCGAATCACCGGCACCCACGGTGCTGGCGACGGTGACCTTGGGGGGAGACGCGTGCAGCGCCGAGCCGACGCTGAACCAGTTCACTCCCTCGGCGCCGTGGGAAATCACCACATGCTCGACGCCCTGGCCGTGCAAGCGTTGCGCCGCCTGGGCCTGGGCCTGTTCGGTCACTACATCGCAGCCCAGTGCATCGGCCAGTTCCTCGGTGTTCGGCTTGATCAGCCACGGCCCGGCCGCCAGCGCGACGCGCAAGGCTTCGCCGCTGGTGTCGAGGGCCACCCTCAGGCCGAGGGTTTTCAGACGCGTGATCAACGCCTGCAACCACTGCGGGCTGACACCTCGGGGCAAACTGCCCGCCACCACCACGACATCGTGAGCGGGGGCGATCTGCTCCAGTCGCGCCAGCAACGCTTGCTGCGCCGCGTCATCGACCCTCGGGCCGGGGCCGTTGAGGTCGGTGATGCGTCCATCCTGCTCGGCCAGCTTGATGTTGCTGCGGGTTTCCCCGGGCACACGGATAAAGGCGTCGACAAACCCGCGCTGAGCGAACAACGTCTCGAACGCCTGGGCGTTGTCTTCACCCAGAAAGCCACTGACGGTCAGCGTATGCCCGAGGTCGGCCAATACCTGGGCCACGTTCACGCCCTTGCCGGCGGCGTGGCTGTGCATGGCATCGCTGCGGTTGACCTGGCCCGGTTCCAGGCGCGCCAGTTCCACCGTGAGGTCGAGCGCCGGGTTGAGGGTCAGGGTAAGAATCTTCGCCATTACAGCGCCTCCACTAATGCGCGCACGTCATTGGCGCTGCCCACGGCCAACGCCTCGCGGGCCAGGTTTTGTGCCTGTTCGAGGCTCAGTTCGCGTACCCGCGCCTTGACCTCGGCAATGCTGCGGGCCGACACGCTCAGTTCATCCACGCCCAGGCCCACCAGCACCGGCACCGCCAGCGGGTCGGCCGCCAGCTCACCGCACACGCCGACCCATTTACCATGGGCATGGGCAGCGCGCACGGTGATGTCGATCAGTTGCAGTACCGCCGGGTGCAAGCCGTCGGCCTGGGCCGAAAGACTCGGGTGACCACGGTCGATGGCCAGGGTGTACTGGGTCAGGTCGTTGGTACCCACACTGAAGAAGTCGACCTCCTTGGCGAGCACCGGTGCCAGCAGCGCGGCGGACGGCACTTCGATCATGATCCCCAGTTGCAGGTCCGCCACCGGGATTTCCAGGCGCAGGCGCTCGGTCATGTCCCGGGCCTGGCGCCACTCTTCGACGCTGCCGACCATCGGGAACATGATCCGCAACGGACGGTTGTCCGCCGAACGCAGCAAGGCACGCAGTTGCGCTTCCATGATCTGCGGGCGCTGCAAGGTCAGGCGAATGCCACGCACGCCGAGGAACGGGTTTTCTTCTTTCGCGATCGGCCAGTACGGCAGCGGCTTGTCGCCGCCGACATCGAGGGTGCGCACCACCAGCGGCCGCCCCGCCAGGCCATCGAGCACCTTGCGATATTCGGCTTCCTGGGTCGCTTCATCCGGTGCCTGGGTGTGGGCCATGAAAATCAGTTCGGTGCGCAACAGGCCGATGCCTTCGGCGCCCTGCTCCACCGCGCTGGCGACCCCGGCGCTTTCGCCGATGTTGGCGAACACTTCCACCGGATGGCCGTCGCGGGTCAGCGCCGGTTGATGACGCTGTTCGGCGGCAGCCTTGAGGCGCTGCTCGCGGGTGTCACGCTCCTCGACGGCGCGTTGCAGGGTGGCGGCATCAGGCGCCACATGCAGGCGGCCGCGCTGGCCGTCCAGCAACAATGAAGTGCCCGGCGCCAGCAGCAACACCGAGGCCCCGGCCCCGACCAGCGCCGGAATGCCCAAGGCCCGGGCGACAATCGCGCTATGGGCGGTGGCGCCACCGCGTGCGGTGAGAATCCCCGCCACCCGGCTCGGGTCCAGGCGTGCCACGTCG